>NZ_JAMSHL010000030.1:0-60978 GCF_026521175.1 Aminobacter sp. MET-1
TCGGTTGCCATGCGGGTATGGCCGATGCCGTGGCTGCCGCTCATCTTGGTGACGTCGAAGCGCTTCACCACTTCGACCGGCAGACCCACTTCCTTGTAGATCTCGATGGCTTCGCCTGCACCCATGACGCGGACGTTGGGGCGCAGTTCGGCGATGGCGGCGCGTGCTTCCTCGAGCTTGGCAGCGGGTACGTCGAGAACGGCATGCGTCGACTTCACGGTCGCCGACACCTTGGTGCCGAGCTTCTTGCCGAGTTCGGCGTCGAGGCCTTTGAAATCCTGCTCGGGCGACGCCGACTGGATCGTGATCTTGCCCTGGCCCTTCGCGCCAGCGCCATAGATGGCGATGCCGGCGCTGTCCGGACCGCGGTCCGTCATGGTTACGAGCATTTCGGACAGCAGCGCGCCCAGCTGGGGCTCAAGCGACTTGTCCTTCAAAAACAGTCCTACAATTCCGCACATCCCGGTTTCCTCCACTCATTGGCTGCCTGTGACAAAAGCTAGCAGGTTCCCGAGGGCAATTCAACTGTGATGAATTTTTTATTCCTGTAGAAAAACAACAGCGCATGATGACCGGAGCCCAGCCGGCAAACAGGTGCGCGCGCCAAATCCGTACGGGGCTTTCCCGACAGAGAACGAGCATTATCCCTGGTGAAATGATCTGGCGTCACAGCAGCCAGCCTCGCCTCAGATAGGCGGCGCGGCGTCACCGGCGGGACGTCAAAACGACAGCGGCCCGGAAAACCGGGCCGCTATCAAGCATCAGAAAAACAGAGATAATTCGACCGTTCCGGTCAGTCGCTACCGCGACCGCGCGGATAGGAGATGATTGACAGGTACTTGATCGGCAGCTGGGTCAGTTCCTCCGGCCCGTGCGGAGCGTCGGCGTCGAAGAACAGGCTGTCACCAGGGGTCATGCGGTAGAGGTTGTTGCCATGACGGTAAACCACCTCGCCCTCGAGCATGTAGAGAAATTCCATGCCGTCGTGCTGGAAGGTCGGGAAGACATCGGAATCTTCACTGAGCGTGATGAGATAAGGCTCGACCGTCACGCCTGACGTGTCCGAACCGATGTGCCCGAGCAGCGTATACTGGTGACCCGCACGTGTGCCGCGGCGCTCGACATCGACGCCCTCGCCCGCCTTGACGAAGACAGCGTTGCGCTCCTCCTCGAAGCGGCGGAAGAACGAGGTCAACGGCACGCCCAGCGCCCGCGACAACGATTGCAGAGTGGTCAGCGACGGGGATGTGATGCCGTTCTCGATCTTCGACAGCATGCCGAGCGAAATGTCGGTTGCAGCTGCCAAATCGGCAACCGTGATGCCGAGTTTCTTGCGGAAGGCGCGCACCTCATGGCCGATCGCGACTTCGAGTACCTTTTCGCGGGTGTCGCGAACGGCGTGCGGATCCTGATGCAGCGGCGAAACGCGCGCCAAAGCGGCCTTTGCGACGGCGGCCGGCACATCGACATGCGATTCCTTGCCGTTTTTCCTCGAAGTCGCCTGCTTTTCCGCGGCCTTTGCCTTCGCCATGTCGTTGCCACCCGCTGCTGATCGCTGAATCTATTTCACCGACAGTAAACATTTTCAGCAGCGGAAACAACAGGTACGAAAGTTGACCTTGGGCAAAGGAGCTCAACCAGACAGCGGCGGCGAACGTCTTCGTTTTCGAAAATGGAATATTCTGACCGCCGATGCGACAATGACCGGCAGTGGCCGAAGCTGCCACTACTGCATCAGCAAGATCTGGAGATCGGCGACATTGGTGCCGGTGGCACCCGTGATCAGCAGATCGCCCGATGATTCCAGCGCATGGTAGGAATCGTTGTTTTCAAGCAGCGCCACAGGATTGCAGCCGAGCTTGCGCATCCAGCTCGTCGAGCTTGGATCGACGATCCCGCCTGCCGCATCGGTGGGACCGTCGCGACCATCGGTGCCGCCGCTGAGAAACACCCAGGGGCGCTTGATCGAGGCCCATTCGTTGAGCAGCGCGAAACGAAGGGCGAGTTCCTGGTTGCGGCCGCCGATGCCGGTGCCCGCGACGCGCACGGTCGGCTCACCGCCTGCGACGATGGCAACGGGACCGCGCTGGTTGGCCGCGAAAATGGCCATGCGGTGCAGGATCTCGGCAACGTCGGAGACATCGCCGCTCAGCCAGTCGTCGGCCTTGACCACCATCGGATAGCTGCTCTCCGCACTCTCCATCACCTTGTGCAGGCTGATGCTGTTGGAGCCGACGATGACGTTCTCGACATGGTCGAAGCTGGTTTCAGGTCCGGTCAACGGCAGATTGTCGATATTGCCGCGAAGAGTTGCGGGCAGCCTGTCATACAGGCCGTAGCGCGAGATGATGCGCAGTGCATCTGCAGCGCTTGCCGATGGCCGGGCGGTCGGCCCGCTGGCGATGGTGCCGACATCGTCGCCCGGCACATCGGACAGGATCAGCGACAGCATCTTCGCGCCGGACACGAGCTGGGCGAGCCGGCCGCCCTTCAGCCGCGAGAACTGCTGGCGCACCGCGTTGATTTCATTGATGTCGGCGCCGCAGCGGATGAGTGCTGAATTGAGCGCGATCTTGTCCGCCAACGACACGCCGGGGGACGGCGCGCAGATCAAGGCCGAGCCGCCGCCGCTGACCAGCACCAGCACCAGGTCGCCGGGCTCGGCCGAGCGCGCGGCGCGTTCGACCGCATAGGCGCCTGCGATGCTGCCTTCGTCGGGCAACGGATGGCCGCCCGCGATGACTTCGACGCCGGGAACCGGCGCCAGGTTTTCGCGGTTGGTCACCGCGCAGGCGTGATGCAGCTTGTCACCGACAAAAGGCAGTGCTGCCCGCGCCATGGGGCAGGCAGCCTTGCCGAAGGCGATCAGGATGACGCGGTTGGCGCTCGCGATCTCGCCACGACGCGCGTCCAGCGCCGAGATGACGGCCCGTTCGGGGTCCGATGCCGCAACACCCTCGCGGAACAGCGCAATCGCCTGTTCGCGGAGCCTGGTCACTGCCGGAGCCGAACGGTCGTCGATCATCACACCACCTTGTCGGGTAAGGGGCGGCCTTCGAAGAAGGCGGTCAGATTGTCGACCGCCTTCATGCCCATGGCCACCCGGGTTTCCTCCGTGGCGCTGCCGAGATGCGGCAGCAGAACCACATTCTCCATGCCAATCAGTTCCGCCGGCACGTCGGGCTCGCCGTCATAGACGTCGAGGCCGGCGCCGGCGATCTTGCCTTCCTGAAGCGCTGCCACCAGCGCCTTTTGGTCAACCACGTCGCCACGCGCCGTGTTGATGAGAAACGCGCCGCGCTTCATCGCGGCAAGCCGGTCGGCATTGATGAGATGGCGGTTCTCGGCGCCGCCTGGGCAATGCAGCGAGACGAAATCGGCCGCGGCCAACACGTCCTCGACGCTAGCAAGCTGGCGCGCGCCCATAGCGCGGGTCTCCTCGTCATCGACCTTCGAGCGGCTGTAGAAGACGACGTCCATGTCGAAGCCGAAATGCGCCCGCTTGGCCATCGCCTTGCCGATGCGACCCATGCCGATGATGCCGATGGTCTTGCCGGTCACCTTGGTACCGATCATGTGGGTCGGGCACCAGCCCGCCCACTGCCCGGAGCGCAGCTGGCGCTCGCCCTCACCGGCCCGCCGGGCGACCGAAAGCAGAAGGCTCATACCGATGTCGGCTGTGCAATCGGTAAGCACGCCCGGCGTGTTGGTCACGGTGATGCCACGCGCCTTGGCGGCATCGGTGTCGATATGGCTGAAGCCGACACCGAAATTGGCGAGAATCCTGGTGCGGAAATCAGCGTCAGGGAAGACTGCTGCCGGCAGCTTGTCGCTCACGGTCGGCAGGATCGCATCGAAATTCAGGAATGCCGCCTTGATTTGGGTCGGGCTCAGCGGAACGTCGCCCTGGTTGAAGGTGGTGTCGAACCGTTCCGCCAGGACCTGTTCGACCGCCTGTGGCCAGCGCCGCGTGACTATAACCCGAGGTTTCATCGCATTTCCCTAGAATGAACTTGGAGCGTCGCCCGCCCGTGCGGGCCACGACGCCGGTAGACTACGCTTCGACCAAAGGGAAAATCGAGACCGATCTTCCGGCCGAGGCGAGAAAGGGGAGCCAGTCGGCTCCGGCTCCCCTCGAAGGCCGGGTCAGGCGGCCTTCTTCTGCTGTTCGAGCACGCCGGCAACGGTCGGACCGAAGGCTGCGGGGGTCGGCACGATCGTCACGCCCGCCTCACGCAGGATTTCGACCTTTTCCTGGGCGGATTCGCCGAAGGCGGAGATGATGGCGCCGGCATGGCCCATGCGCTTGCCCTTCGGCGCCGAAAGGCCGGCGATGTAGGCGATCAGCGGCTTGCGCATGTTGTGCCTGGCCCATTCGGCGGCCTCGGCCTCCTGCGGACCGCCGATCTCGCCGATCATGACCACGGCGTCGGTGTCGGGATCGTCCTCGAACAGCTTGAGGATGTCCTTGAAGGACGAGCCATTGATCGGGTCGCCGCCGATGCCGACCGAGGTCGACACGCCAATGCCGAGCGCCTTCATCTGCGAGGCTGCCTCATAGCCGAGCGTACCCGAACGGCCGACGATGCCGACACGGCCCGGCAGGTAAATGTTGCCGGGCATGATGCCCATCAGCGCCTGTCCGGGTGTGATGACGCCGGCGCAGTTGGGGCCGACGAGGCGCATGCGGTCTTCGTAGCGGAAGCGGCGCATGTAGCGCTTCACCCGCATCATGTCCTGGGACGGAATGCCGTCGGTGATGCAGACGCAGAGCTTGAGGCCGGCTTCCGCCGCTTCCATGATCGAGTCGGCCGCGAAGGGCGGCGGCACGAAGACGATGGAGGCTTCGGCGCCCGTCTCTCGCACGGCGCCCCTGACGGTGTTGAACACCGGAATGCCCTGATGGACCTGCCCGCCCTTGCCCGGCGTCACGCCGCCGACGACGTTGGTGCCGTAACGCTTCATGTCGTCGGCGTGGAACGAGCCGATCTTGCCGGTGAGGCCCTGGACGATGACGCGCGTCCTGCGGTTCAAGAGTACTGCCATTTTGACCTCCCCTCAGTTCTTCTTCGATTTGGAATAGGCACGCATCGCCTCGACCGATTTCTCGGCTGCTTCGGCCAGCGTTTCGGCGACGATCACCTTCTCGCCGGACTCGGCGAGGATGCGGCGGCCCTCTTCGACATTCGTGCCGGCCAGGCGCACGACCAGCGGCACCTTCACGCCGACCTCGCGGATTGCCTTGATGACGCCCTCGGCCACCCAGTCGCAGCGGTTGATGCCGGCAAAGATGTTGACCAGGATGGTCTCGACATTCTTGTCGGCCAGCACGGCGCGAAACGCCTTGGCCACGCGTTCAGGCGAGGCACCACCGCCGATGTCGAGGAAGTTGGCCGGCTCACCGCCAGACATCTTGATCATGTCCATGGTCGCCATGGCGAGACCGGCGCCGTTGATGATGCAGCCGATGTTGCCGTCGAGGCCGACATAGGAGAGGCCGCGGTCACTGGCGAAGGTCTCGCGGGGATCCTCCTGCGACTTGTCGCGCAACTCCGAGATTTCGGCGCGGCGGAACAACGCGTTCTCGTCGAACGACATCTTGGCGTCGAGCGCGATCAGATTGCCGTCCTTGGTGACGACGAGCGGATTGATCTCCAGCATCGATGCGTCGAAGTCGCGGAACACGCGGTAGCAGCCGAGCAGCGTCTCGACAGCCTTGCCGATCAGGCTGTTTTCGAGCCCGAGGCCAAAGGCGATCTCGCGGGCCTGGAACTGCTGCATGCCGGCGCCCGGATCGACGATGGCACGAATGATCGAGTCGGGCTGCTTTTCGGCGATCTCCTCGATCTCCATGCCGCCCGAGGCGGAAGCCACGATCATGACACGCTCCGATTTACGGTCGAGCACGATGCCGAGATAGAGCTCCTGGCGGATGTCGACGGTTTCCTCGACATAGAGGCGCGACACCAGCTTGCCCTTCGGTCCGGTCTGGTGGGTCACCAGCTTGCGGCCGAGCATTGCTTCGGCAGCGTCGGAAACTTCGTTGTCGGTCGTACAGATGCGGATGCCGCCGGCCTTGCCGCGGGCGCCGGAATGGATCTGCGCCTTGACCACCCACTTGCCGCCACCGATCTCGCTGGCGCGGTATGTCGCCTGCTCGGGGCTGTAGGCAAGGCCGCCGCGCGGAATCTGCACCGAGTAGCGCGAGAGCAGTTCCTTGGCCTGGTATTCATGAATATCCATGTCGCACTCCTCCTCAGTTTGGCAGGCTCGTGCGCGACCGCGCCGACTGCTCGATTGCCTCGTGCATGACCAGCACATTGCGCGCCATGCGCTCGGATGCTGCGTCGATCATCTTGCCGTCGAGGGCGGCAGCGCCCTTGCCCTGCTCCTCGGCTTCCTTCAGCACCTCGATGATGCGGCGGGCGCGGGTGACCTCCTTTTCAGGCGGCGAGAACACGGCGTTGGCCAGTTCGATCTGCGAGGGGTGGATCGCCCATTTGCCTTCGATGCCGAGCGCTGCCGCACGCTTGGCGGCGGCGATGTAGGCTTCCGGATCGGAGAAGTCACCGAACGGTCCGTCGATGGGGCGCAGGCCGTAGGCGCGGCAGGCGACCGTCATGCGCGACAAGGCTGCGTGCCACTGGTCGCCGGGATAGTCGGGGTTGAGACCGCCGATGCTGACCGTGCGCGCCTTGCAGCTCGCTGCATAGTCGGCAACGCCGAAATGCATTGCTTCGAGCCGGCCGCCATAGGCGGCGATCGCCTCGACATTGGCCATACCCAACGCCGTCTCGATGAGTGCTTCCAGGCCGACACGGGTCTTGAAACCCTTGGCCGTTTCTATCTGGCTGACCATGGCGTCGACCATGTAGAGGTCGGCAGGCACGCCGACCTTGGGCACCAGGATGGTGTCGAGCCTGTCGCCAGCCTGCTCCATCACATCGACCACGTCGCGATACATGTAATGGGTGTCGAGGCCGTTGATGCGAACCGAGATGGTCTTGCCCTTGGCGCGCCAGTCGATTTCGTTGAGCGCCTGGATGATGTTCTTGCGCGCCCGCTCCTTGTCCGGCGGCGCCACCGCATCCTCGATGTCGAGGAAGATGTAGTCGGCGTCGCCGTCGGCGGCCTTGCGGATCATCTCCGGGTTGGAGCCGGGGACAGCCAGCTCGCTGCGCTGGAGGCGCAGCTTGCGGAGGTGGTGGAGTGTATGGCTCATGCGATCCTCCCTCAGGCCGCTTTGGCGACGGCCGGCTGGGCCGACAGGCGATAGTGCTCTAGGGCGGCGCCGACGCCGGAGCCCGGCTGCACCTTCACGCCGACGTCACGCAGCGCCATTTCGGCAGCCGAGATCGCGCCGCACATCATCACTTCGTTGACCCAGCCAAGATGGCCGATGCGGAACACCTTTCCGGCGACCTTGTTCAGGCCGACGCCGAGCGAGGTCTGGTAGCCGTGATAGGCGCGGCGCACGACTTCGGCGCTGTCGATGCCCTCGGGAACCACGATCGCGCTGACCGTGTCGGAGTTCCACTTCGCCTCCTTGGCGCAGACCTTCAGGCCCCAGGCGTCGACAGCCTTGCGCACGCCGGTCGCCAGACGGTTGTGGCGTTCGAAGATGTTGTCGAGGCCCTCCTCCTGGATCAGGTCGAGGGCAGCGCGCATGCCGCGCAGCAGCTGCACCGCCGGCGTGTAGGGGAAGTAGCCGGTGTCGTTGGCGCGGATCTGATCCTCGAAGGAGAAGTAGCAGCGGCTGAACTTCGCCTGCTTGGCGGCGGCCAGCGCCTTCTGGCTGACCGACAGGAAGCCGAGACCGGGCGGCAGCATGAAGCCCTTCTGCGAACCTGACACGGCGCAATCGACGCCCCATTCTTCCTGGCGGAAGTCGATCGAGCCGACCGACGACACGCCGTCGACAAACAGCAGCGCCGGATGCTTGGCGGCAGTGAGTGCTGCGCGCACCGCGCCGACATCGCTGGTCACGCCTGTGGCCGTCTCGTTGTGGGTGACGAAGACCGCCTTGATGCGGTGTTCCTTGTCGGCGGCAAGACGTTCGGCATAAATCTCGACCGGGACGCCCGTGCCCCATTCGACATCGACGACGTCGACATCGAGGCCGAAGCGCTCAGCCATGTCGACCCACAGATGTGAGAACTGACCGAAGCGCGACATCAGCACGCGGTCGCCGGGGCTGAGCGTGTTGGTGATCGCCGATTCCCAGGCGCCGGTGCCCGAGGACGGGAAGATGAAAGCGCGGCCGGTTTCGTTGCGGAAGACCTTCATCAGGTCGGTGAACAGCCCGCGGGTGAAGGTCGGATAGTCAGGCGCGCGCATGTCCTCCATGGGCATGTTCATCGCCTGCCGGACAACCTCCGGAACGTTGGTCGGTCCTGGAACAAAAAGCTGTGTGAAGCCGGCCATGATATGTCCTCCCGAAGACTGCTCAGGGCGCCGTGCCCTTTCGTGGCTTTCGAGAGGATGATCGGTTTTGCCCCCGACCCTCACAACACCTGTCGGGATAGAAACGCGGACCTTTGGGCGTTGGCCCGCACCTACTCGTTCAGAGGTGCGGGCGACCGTTCGGATAGGGTCGGGCCTACCCGATACCAGGTGGACTGGGCGTCACACCCCCGTTGTCGGCCGATGTTTCGTGCCGTCGATGAAGCGCTCGTAGCGGAAGGCCCTGGGATCGACCAACGGGGTGTCGTTGGTGACAAGGTCGGCTGTCAGCCGGCCAGCCGCCGGACCGATGCCGAAGCCGTGGCCGGAGAAGCCGGTGGCGAGCACCAGCCCCGGCATCGACTTGACCGGTGCAATGACCGGCACGGCATCGGGCGTGGCGTCGATGAAGGCTGCCCAGCGCTGCACCGTTGGCACGCCCTTCAGCGCAGGGAATACCTTTTCCATGCTGGCACGAGCCTGCTCGAGCCGGCCTTCGGCAGGCTCCGGGTCGAGCGTGCGATGCGTCTCGTAGACAGTCGCCGCGCCGTCCAGCTTCGGCGACAGCCCGAACGGGCCGCCGACGAAATCGCCGAAGCGCAGGCCGACAGAGCGCCATTCGCGCGACAGGATCGGCAGGAAGTCGGCGAAATAGCGGAAACTGTCGGGGTTCACATGGTGGTAGCTGATCGTGCCGTCGGCGATGGTGTAGCCGCCGTCGAGCCGCTTGCGGTAAGCAAAACCCTCGGTCCATGCGGCACCGTCAGGACCACCCTCGACAGGTGCCGTGCGCATGACCGACGAGCGCACGGCAAGCTGCGGCAGGCGAACGCCAACATCCCGGCAGAGCCGGCTCGACCAAGCGCCACCGGCGACCACGACGGTTCCGGCGCGGATCAGGCCATTTTCAGTGACGACCCCGCTGACGCGGCCGCCCTCGGTCTCGATCTCGCGCACGGCGCAGCGCAACAGAATGTGCGCGCCGGCTCTTCGTGCGGCGCGCGCAATCGCGGGCGCCGCCTTCTGCGGCTCAGCGCGACCGTCGCTTGGCGTGTGAAGTGCCGCACGAAAATTCTTCTGCGCGCCGGGCATCAGATCGGCGAGCGCCCTGCCCTCGATCATCCTCGTGTCGAGCGCATAGTCGCCGGCCGTCTTCAGCCACTCGGAATGATGCTCGACGTCGCTTTCGTCCTGGCAGAGATAGAGAATGCCGGTGCGGCGGAATCCGACGTCCTCGCCAACCAGCTGCTCGATGTCGCCCCACATCTTCAGCGCCTCGACGATCAGAGGCAGTTCGCGCGGGTCGCGGCCCATGCGCCGGCACCAGCCCCAGTTGCGGCTCGACTGCTCGCCGGCGATGTGTCCCTTCTCGCACAGGACGACCGATACGCCGCGCTTGGCCAGGAACAACGCCGTACTGACGCCGATGATGCCACCACCGACGATCACGACATCGGCTGACTTAGGCTGGCTATCCCCTGCGGGAACCGGATCGACCGGAGGCCCCATTCACTTCTCCCAATCCCTGAAGGCCAAGCCAGCGGCGCGGCAGCCGCTACGTCTGCACAGGCGGAACCGCGTTGCAACGCCGGCCGCTCGGCCGTTGCGTTCTAAACAGGGGAAAACACAGCGCGCGGCTAGTCGGGTCTGCCGAAGAAGATCCGAGCCAGACCTTCCTTGGTCACCTCTACGGCATGGGCAGAGCTCAGCGTGATATGGCGCTCCATCAGCTCGCCACCAGCGTCGCCGTCGCGCCGCCGGAGGCAATCGATGATTGCCGCATGCTCGTCATAGGTGCCACCGCGGCGGCGGTTGCTTTCAAGGTCGATGCGCCGGAAGAACCGGATCAGCGAATTGACCGAATCCAGCGCCACCAGCATACGCTCGTTCTTGGCCAGCTTGACGATGGCGATGTGGAAGGCCTCGTCGGCCTCCGCCACCATGGCCCAGTTGGTGGTGGGGCCGAGATTGCTGTTGTTCTGCCAGATGGCGATGGTCTCGGCGATTTCGACATCGGTACCGCGCTGGCAGGCCAGGCGAAAAGCGGCGCGCTCGATGGCAGCCCTGAGTTCATAGAGTTCCTGCACGCCTTCCGGCGTAATGTCGCGGGCATAAAAGCCGCGATTGGGCACGAAGCTCATGAAGCCATCGCGCGCCAGCCGATTCAGCGCCTCGCGCACCGGCGTGCGCGATACGCCCAGCCTTGTCGCAAGCTCGACCTCGTTGACGCGCTCGCCCGGCTTGAAGCGGTAATCGACGGCCAGCTCCTTCACCGCCTCATAGACCTTCTCGACGCTGTCGGCGGCACGCCCCGGCTTTTTCGGCTTGGCTGTCTTCTGCACCCTTGGCTCCGTTCCGGCCGCCCGGTCTTTGGTTCGAGTCGGCTCTCACTCTCGCGTCGCCGAACTAATGGCACGGCGAAGTGCAGTCCACAATCCTCTTGTGGATACACTTGTGTCGACATATAGTAGCGACGCAATAGAACCAAACCTGGAGTGTTTTCAAATGAGCAGCATCACCCGAATTGACGTTGGCCCGCGCATGAGCCAGGCGGTCGTCCACGGCAACACGGTCTATGTCGCGGGCCAGGTCGCGCTCGATGCCGGCGGCGAGAGCGTCACAGCCCAGACAAAGAACATCCTCGACCGCATCGACGCAGTTCTGGCCAAAGCCGGTACCGACAAGACCAAGCTGTTGTCCGCCTCCATATGGCTTTCCGATATTGCCGGCTTCGCCGAGATGAATACCGTCTGGGACGCCTGGGTGGCCAAGGACTGCGCGCCTGCCCGCGCCACCGTCGAATCCAAGCTGGCCGCGCCGCAGTTCACGGTCGAGATCGCCGTGATCGCCGCACTCTGAGCGGCAACGGTACAATCACGGAGATTCAGGATGCGTGTTGCCGTGCTCGGCGCCGGTGTGGCCGGCGTTACGACTGCCTATGAGCTTGCCCGTGACGGCCACGAAGTCACTGTCATCGACCGACTGCCGGAGGCGGCGGGCGAGACCAGCTTCGCCAATGCAGGGCTGATTGCGCCGGGCCATGCCTATACCTGGTCGTCGCCCAAGGCACCTCGCATCCTGCTCCGCTCGCTGTTCGACGATAGCCAGGCGTTGCGCTTCAAGCCGAGCCTGGACCCTAGACTGTGGTCGTGGTCGTGGAAGTTCCTGATGAACTGCACCGCCGAAAAGGCCCGCACCAACACCAAGCGCAAGGTCCGGCTCTGCCGCTATTCACAGGACCGGCTGATGGACATCGTCGCGGATACCGGCATCGACTATCACGGACTGGAGGGCGGGCTGCTCTATCTCTACCGCAAGCCCGAATCCTTCGCCCGTGGCTCGACCAACACCCGCATCCTCATAGAGGAAGGTCTCGATCTGCGCGCCATCTCCGCCGACGAAGCGGCACGCATCGACCCCGCGCTTGCCAAGGTCAAGGACAAGTTCGCCGGCGCCGTATACTGCCCCTCCGACGGCAGCGGCGATGCGCGTGTCTTCACCCAGAACCTCGCCCGCCATTGCCACGAGAATCTCGGCGTGAATTTCCTGTTCGACACCGAGGTCAAGGGTTTCGAAAACGTCGGCGACCGCATCGCCCGCGTCACTACCTCGAAGGGATCGGTCGAGGCCGACGAATTCGTGCTGTGCCTCGGCGTGTTCGCCCCTGACTTCGCCCGGCGGCTCGGCGTGTCGCTGCCGATCTATCCGATCAAAGGCTATTCGGTGACCATGCCATTCGACGACAGCAACCTTGCGCCAACGGTCGGCGGCGTCGACGAAGACAACCTTGTCGCTTATGCCCGCTTCGGCGACCGGCTGCGTGTCACGGCGACGGCCGAATTTGCCGGCTTCGACAAGTCGCATAAGCCAGAGGATTTCCGGCACATGCTGTCGGCGATCCGCGACCTGTTCCCCAACGGCGCCGACTTCGCCAAGCCGCAATATTGGGCCGGCCTGCGCCCGATGACGCCCGAGGGTACGCCGATCTTCGGCCGCGGCGGCCGCTTCTCCAACATGGTCTTCAATGTCGGCCACGGCCATATGGGCTGGACCATGTCGGCCGGCTCTGCCCGCATCACCGCCGACATCGTCAAACGGACCAAGCCCGGTTTCGACCCGGCCGGCATGTTGCTGCAGTAGCTGGGCCGCCTTGAAACAACAAAAAAGCCCGCATCTCCGCGGGCTTTTTTGCATCCAGCTATCGAACACCAGGCTTACCAGGGTCGCGCGCCGTCGATGATTTCCATGGCGCGCGTGGCAAAGCGGCCAGCGAGCGGCGCAACGTCAGCGGCATCGGCAGCGGCCGCATTGCCGGCGCGTACCCGGTCGGCGATGCCGACGAAGATCACCGCGAAACGGAACAGCGAAAAGACTAGGTGGAAGCGCTCGAGCGGAGCTGTGGGCACGGCATGAGCGAAGTAATGGTCGAGGAATTCACGCTGGCTCGGAATGCCCAGCGCCTCCCGGTCGAGGCCGAGAATACCGCCATATTCGTCAGGCGCCGAGTGCCAGGTCATAGAACAGAAGCCGAGATCGGCAAGCGGATGGCCAAGCGTCGAAAGCTCCCAGTCAAGGATGCCGATGACCTCGGGCTTGTCAGGATGGAACAGCAGGTTGCCAAGACGGAAATCGCCATGGGCGATGGAAACGCGGCCATCGTCGGCCGGCAGGTGTTGCGGCAGCCAGTCGGCCGCCGCTTCCAGCACCGGGATTCTTTCGCCTGGGGATTCCGCGAGCTGCCGGGTCCAGCGGCCGATCTGGCGCTCGAAATAATTGCCCGGCTTGCCATAGTCGCCGAGACCGATCTCGTCGGGACGCACGGCGTGCAGCCTGGCCATCGCCTCGGCCATGCCGAGATAGATGCCGCGCCGTTCGTCGCGTGAAAGTCCTGGCAAGGAGCAATCATGGAAGACCCGGCCTTCGAGGCGCTCCATCAGATAGAAGGGCGTGCCCAAGGGTTCATCGACGTCGTGAAAAAGCACCGGCCGCGGCACCGGCACGTCGGTCGGTGCGAGCGCCGCCAGCACGCGGTACTCGCGGTCGATGGCATGCGCCCCGCGCAGGATCGGCCCCGACGGCTTCTTGCGCAACACCATGCGGCGGCCGCCGAAATCGACGAAATAGGTCGGGTTGGACTGGCCTCCGCCGATCCGGTCGAGCCGCATGTCACCCTTGCCGAAGCGCTCGCCGAGGAATGCCTCCAGCGCCGCCGGATCGAAATCGACCTTCATTGCCTGCCTAGCCTCTGCCCCTCCCATCGTCTCCTTACGCCTCGCCTTCGACGTTCCAGCGCCAGAAGTTCGAACCTTCCTCGTTGAGCAGGCGGTTCAGCACCATCTTGTGCACTTCATCGGCGCCATCGACCAGCCGTGCCTGGCGGGCGTAACGGTAGATCCATTCGAGCACCGTGTCCTTGGAATAGCCGCGCGCACCATTGATCTGAATTGCCACATCGGCGGCGTCATGCAGCACGTTGGCGACCTGAACCTTGGCCATCGACACCTCCTTGCGGGCGAAGCCGCCGCGGTCGAGCTCCCACGCTGCCTTCATCACCAGCATGCGGCCGATCTCGATGCGCATCGCGAGCTCGCCGAGCTTGAGCTGGATGCTCTCGCGGTCGGCGAGCCGGACGCCGAAGCCGTAGCGCTCGGCGGCATAGGCCCTGGCGATCTCGACGCAGCGCTTGGACAGCCCGAGCCACCGCATGCAGTGCGTGAGACGCGCCGGCGCAAGCCGCACCTGCGTCACCTTCATGCCCCTGCCCTCGCCGGCCAGAAGGTTTTCGGCCGGGATTTCCAGCCCGTCGAATTCGAGCTCGCAATGACCGCCATGCTCCTCCGGCCCCATGATCTCGATACGACGCTTGATCGACCAGCCGGGCTGATCCTTGTGGAACAGCAGCGCCGACAGCCCGTGCTTGGGGTCATCGGAGGTGCGGGCGATCAGGATGAAGTGGCTGGCGTCCTCCGCTCCTGTTATGAACCACTTGCGGCCGCTGACCACATATCTGTCGCCACGTTTCTCGGCCCGGGTGGCGATCATCGACGGGTCGGATCCGCCGCCGGGATGCGGCTCGGTCATGGCGAAAGCCGAACGCACCTTGCCCTCGACGATCGGCTTCAGCCATCTTTCCTTCTGCCCGGGCGTGCCCAGCGCTTCCAGCACCATCATGTTGCCGTCGTCGGGCGCGGCAGAATTGAACACCACCGGGCCGAAGATCGAGCGATTCATCTCCTCGTAGCAGACGGCCATGCCCATCTTGCCGAGGCCGGCGCCGCCGGTTTCCGGCTTGAGCTGCAGACACCACAGGCCTTGCGCCCGCGCCTTGGCGCGCAATGTCTCGAGCAGCGGCAAAGCGATGTTGCCATGAACGTCATAGGACGCCTTGTCGGCCTCCAGCGGCAGGATCTCGCTGTCGACGAAATCGGCGATACGGACGCGGTAATCTTCGACGCGGGCTGGGATATCGAAATTCATGACGGGCCTCACAGCGAAGAAACGAGATGGCCGCCATCGACCTCGATCGACGAGCCGGTGATGTAGCTGCCGGCGGCGGAAGCCAGCAGAAGCAGGGCACCGTCGAGTTCCTCGGGCCTGCCCAGCCGGCGCTGGGGAATGCGCTTGACGAGCTGCTGGCCGGCCTCGGAGGAAAAGAACGCGCGGTTGATGTCTGTCTCGATGTAGCCCGGGCAGAGCGCGTTGACGCGGATGCCGTTGCGCGCCCATTCGAGCGCCAGCGCCTTGGTCAGCTGCAGCACGCCGGCCTTCGAGGCGGCATAGGCACTGAGATTGCCGGCGACGCGGTGGCCGAGGATCGAAGCGATGTTGACGATGGCGCCGCCATGTCCCGCGGCTTTCATGCTGCGCGCCACGGCCTGGGCCACGACGAACACGCCCTTCAGATTGGTGTCGAGCACGCGGTCCCATTCGGCCTCGTCGAGGTCGAGCGCGCGCCCGGCACCAGAAATGCCGGCATTGTTGATAAGAATGTCGAAACTTGGTCCCGCATCAGCCAGCGCCGCAGCCACCGATGCGCCATCGGCGACATCCATCTGGATGGCACGGGCGGCGCCGCCGGCCGCCTTGATCGCGGCACAGGCCTCGTCAAGCGTCTCCTTGCGCCGGGCCGCCAGCGTGACGGCAACGCCATGGCGCGAAAGCAGCTCGGCGAAGTGCAGCCCAAGCCCGCCGGAAGCCCCCGTTATGAGGGCCCTCTTGCCCCTGAGATCGTCGAACAGCATCAGGTTTCACCTCAAAAAACAAGCGAGCGCTCGTTTTTCTTATTCGCCTTCAACCCCTTTTGCAACAGGCCGATTGCTGCTATTCCGGCCTTGGGCGGACAGGCCCCGCCAACTCGATCGAACGGAGATCATGTGAACTTCGCCATGCACAGGCAATGGTCGAGCGCCTTTTCAACGGAAGCGCTGTGCGCGCGCATCCTCGAGCGCCACCGCGATTCGGTGCGCGTGCAGAAGCCGCATGTCGCGGTCGCCAATCTTGTCCGCATCATCGAGGCGACACTGAAGCTGTCGAACAGGCAGGGCTTCCACGCCACCAGCCTGCGCGACCTGGCCCAGGCCTCAGGCCTCAGCATGGGTGGGCTCTATTCCTATTTCGACAACAAGACGACGCTGCTATCGATGATCCTGGGCGAGGTCTCGACCACCGTAAACGAGGTGCTGACAGCGGCCTCCGACGAGATCGCCGAAGACCCCGGGTCCCACCTGAAATGGCTGATAGAGGCGCATATCCGCCTCACCGAGGCGATGCAGCCGTGGTTCGTCTTCGCCTATATGGAAGCAAAATCCTTTCCCGCAGCCGAGCGCCGCATGGCCATCGACAGCGAGGCCGCGACCGAGGAGATTTTCGCAGCCGTGCTGCGGCGCGGGGTCGAGCGCGGCACCTTTGCGGTCACCGACATCGAGCTGACGGCCTCGCTGATCAAGCCGCTCCTGCAGGACTGGTACGTCAAGCGCGCCAAGTACCGCCGGCGCGGCACCGGCATCGACGACTACATTGCAGCTGTCTCAGCCTTGGTCGAGGCATTCGTCAGGCCGCGCTGATCAGACGGCCGGCTTATGTCCGCCCTTGTCGGCGGCGATCTTGGCCTTGGCGTGCCAGTCGAAGTCGATCGAGCCTTCCTCGGCCTTGTGGAAATATTGCGAGCAGACCAGCCAGCCCTTGAGCGGGCGCAGCAGCGCCATGCATGATAGGACCGTCAGCGGCAGGGTGATGAAGATATGCACCCACAGCGGCAGGCCGAAGGCCATCTGGAACCAGACGCCGAAGGCGAGCGCGGGCACAGCGGCGATGGTCATGGCGAAGAAGGCCGGGCCATCGGCCGGATCGGCGAAGGAATAATCGAGGCCGCAAACCTCGCAACGCGGCGCGAGTTTCAGGAACCCCGAGAACAGGTGCCCCATCTGGCAGCGCGGGCAAAGGCCCTGAATGCCGGTCTTCATCGGATTGTCGGTGGGCGTGAAACCCTCGGCCTTATATCTGCTCTCAGACATGCTCGCCTCCATCATGGCGGATCGCGAATACGGGCGGCGCCACATGCCGGCCCGCCATCCATGACCGATACATAGGGCGCAATGCCCTTGCATGCAATATCGATTTGCATATAATTCGCATACGTTACATACAATATTTGTTTTGTCTTGGCATTGTATGCAGAGACGAAGGGCCGCACCCCATTCCGTGGGGCAAAATGTCCGCGTCGACTTTCCGCCGCAATGGGATCAGGATGGCGGCAATCGGGAGGCTGGTTAATATTCGTTGGAGGCCGACAGGCTTTCGGCATCGTTCAACGGCAGCCCAAGGCGGCCGTGCTTGCAGAGAGGTCCTTGATGTTCGGCCTGACAGCCCTGGAACTGGCCCGTATACAGTTCGGCTTCACAATATCCTTCCACATCATCTTCCCGGCCATCACCATCGGCCTGGCCAGCTACCTGGCCGTACTGGAAGGACTGTGGCTGTGGAAGCGCGACACGGTCTATCGCGACCTCTACCATTTCTGGTCCAAGATCTTCGCCGTCAACTTCGCCATGGGCGTCGTCTCCGGCTTGGTCATGGCCTACCAGTTCGGCACCAACTGGAGTTATTTCTCTTCCTTCGCCGGTTCGATCACCGGACCGCTGCTGGCCTATGAAGTGCTCACCGCCTTCTTCCTCGAGGCGGGCTTTCTCGGCGTCATGCTGTTCGGCTGGAACCGCGTCGGCCCCGGTCTGCACTTCTTCTCCACCATCATGGTGGCCATCGGCACACTGATCTCGGCCACCTGGATCCTTGCCTCCAATAGCTGGATGCAGACCCCGCAGGGCTTCGAGATCGTCAACAACGTCGTTGTGCCGGTGGACTGGTTCAAGGTTATCTTCAACCCGTCCTTCCCCTATCGCCTCGCCCACATGACGATCGCCGCCTTCCTGTCGACCGCGCTGTTCGTCGGCGCCGCAGGCGCATGGCATCTGCTGCGCGGCAACGACAACGCCCGCGTCCGCACCATGCTGTCGATGGCCATGTGGATGCTGCTGTTCACGGCGCCGATCCAAATCATCGCCGGCGACCTGCACGGGCTGAACACCCTCAAGCACCAGCCCGCCAAGATCGCCGCTCTCGAAGGCCACTGGGAGAACAAGCCAGGCGAGGCCGTGCCGCTGACCCTGTTCGGCATACCGGACATGGAGAAGGAAGAGACGCTCTACGCGATCAAGGTGCCGCACCTCGGCAGCCTGATCCTGACCCACACCTGGAGCGGCCAGTTCCCCGGCCTGAAGGAATACGCCAAAGAGGACCGCCCGAACTCGACTGTGGTGTTCTGGAGCTTCCGCATCATGGTCGGCCTTGGCATGCTGATGCTGCTGCTCGGCCTCTGGGGCGTATGGCTGCGCTGGCGCGGCCGGCTGTTCGAGACGCGGCTGTTCCTGCGCTTCGCCACATGGATGGGGCCGGCGGGTCTGATCGCCATCCTCGCCGGCTGGTACACCACCGAAATCGGCCGCCAGCCATGGATCGTCTATGGCGTGATGCGTACCAAGGACGCGGTGTCCAACCACTCGGCGCTGGCCATGAGCGTCACGCTGGTGGTGTTCATCGTCGTCTATTTCATCGTCTTCGGCATCGGCACCAGCTACATGCTGAAGCTGGTCGGCAAGGGCCCGGCTGAATCCGAGCACGAACCTGACGACGAAGGCGGCCGGCCTTCGCGCCCGCTGTCGGCGGCGCACGACCAGATGGACATGTTCGCCTCCGCACACCAGGACAGGAAGGGCTGAACCGATGGGCATCGATCTTCCCGTAGTCTGGGCTGTCATCATTGCCTTCGGCCTGATGATGTATGTCATCATGGATGGCTTCGATCTCGGCATCGGCATCCTGTTTCCCTTCGTCCGCGAACGAGAGGACCGCGACACCATGGTCAACACGGTGGCGCCGGTGTGGGACGGCAACGAGACCTGGCTGGTGCTGGGCGGTGCCGCCCTCATGGCCGCCTTTCCGCTGGCCTATGCCGTCATCCTCAGTGCGCTCTACCTGCCATTGGTGCTGATGCTGCTCGGGCTGATCTGGCGTGGCGTCGCCTTCGAGTTCCGTTTCAAGGCCGACGAGCACCACAAGGCTTTCTGGGACCGCGCCTTCGCCGGCGGCTCCTATGTCGCAACCTTCTTCCAGGGCGTGTCGCTGGGCGCCTTCCTCGATGGCTTCAAGGTCGAGAACGGCGCCTTTTCAGGCGGGCCGCTCGATTGGATCACGCCCTTCTCCCTGTTCACCGGGCTCGGCCTGATCGTCGCCTACGCCCTGCTCGGCTCCACCTGGCTGATCATCAAGACCGAGGGTGCGCTCTACGATCGCATGGTGGCGCTGGCGCGGCCCGTGACGCTGACGCTGCTCGCCGTTATCGGCATTGTCAGCCTGTGGACGCCATTTGCCCACCCCGACATCGCCGCGCGCTGGTTCAGCTTCCCCAACATCGTCTTCTTCTCGCCGGTACCGGTGCTCGTTCTGGTCTGCGGCTGGCTGATCCTGCGCAGCCTGCAGGGTGTTCCGCATGCCGGCCCATTCATCCTGGTGTTGTTCCTGCTGTTCCTGGGCTACAGCGGCCTCGGCATCAGCCTGTGGCCCAATATCATCCCGCCTGACATCACCATCCGCGAGGCGGCCGCCCCGCCGCAGAGCATGGGCTTTGCGCTCGTCGGCGCGCTGTTCATCATCCCCTTCATCCTCGGCTACACCGCCTGGTCCTATTATGTATTCCGCGGCAAAGTGAAAGCCGGCGAGGGCTATCACTGATGGGGGCACCCTCGCAGGCACCTGACAGCTGGGCCAAGCGCATCGGCTGGCTGGTGCTGATCTGGACCGTGAGCGTGCTGTCTCTCGGGCTGGTCGCCTATCTGTTCCGCTTCCTGATGGGCCTTGCCGGCCTGACTGTCTGAGACACGCCACGATGTACACCGGGATCGAGGGGCCGCTCGCCCCGCGCGACTTCCACGACCGCATCTATGCCGGGGAGATCCTGCGCCTTGCCGGCCTGACGCCGATGCGGGAGCTGGTGACTTTTGCCCGCGCCTTCCTCGAAGATGCGTTCGCGCCGTATGTTCCCATCGAGATCCATCGCCACCTCTCGCATCACGAACAGACCGAGAGCTTCGCCCGGCGTCAGCGCGACTTCGCCAGGGCGCCGGAGGTCAAGCGGCTGTGGCGGGACATGTTCGAAGCCGCCGGCCTCGACGCCCACGAGCTTGCCCGCGACAGCCTCTACCTCCGTTTCCAGCCGCACCAGGATCGCGGTGCGGCAGTTCCTCGAGCCCGCACGACGGCGACCATCGCCTTTCATCGCGACACCTGGGGTTCGAATCTCTATGCCCAGACCAACTGGTGGGCACCGATCTACGATATCGACGCCGACCGCACCTTCGCCATGTATCCATCGCTGTGGGACCGGCCGGTTGCCAACACCAGCGCGACATTCGACCTGATGGCTGTCATCGAGCGATCCAAGGCCGGCGGACGCAACGCCAACGACGCCGACGCTGCGATCCCGCATTTGACCGAGCAGCTCGAGGCCGAGGCATTTCCCGTCGTCATCGCCCCTGGCGAGGTCATCGCCTTCTCGAGCGCCCATGCGCATGCCGGCGTACCCAATTCGACCGGCCTGACCCGCATTTCGCTGGAGACGCGAACTTTGTGGATCGACGATGTCGGGTCGGGCCGCGGCGCGCCCAATCTGGATGGCCATGCACGCTGGATGTCACCGGGCATGTTCCGGCGCGTCAGCGATGAGAAGCCACTCAATGAAATGCTCGGCATGAACCGGATCGAACCGTTTGCCGGACCATTTCCGGCAGCAATGCCGTCAGCTGCCGAACCAGCCTAGGCGCTCAAACCACCATCGTCGACATCGCCGACTGTTCGGCAAGCAGCTCGGCCACGGTCCGGAGACCTGCCGCGAGCGAGGCCTGATCGGGCGCCGCGCCCAGCCCGAGCCTGACCGCCTCCGTAGCCACGCCTCCGACCGCAAACGCATCGCTGGTGACGACGCCGATGCCTGCCGAGCGCAGGCGCGCGGCAAAGTCGCTGCGGTGCCAGTGACCAGGCAGCTTCAGCCAGGCGTGGAAGCCTTCGGGATCGGCCTGCACCAGCTCACTTGGCAAGGTCTGGGCGACGATGGCCTGGCGCTGACGGGCCTCGGTGCGGATGGCCTCCAGCACCGCTTGCGCGACACCTCCTTCGATCCAGCGTGTGGCGATCGCCGCCGTCAGCGGCGAGGCCATGCCGGCAGTCGCCCTGATAGCCCCCGCAAGATGACCGACACCGCGCTCCTGCGGCACCACCAGATAGGCGACCCTGAGCGCCGGCGACACGCATTTGGCGAGGCCTGATATGTGATAGGTGACGTCTGGCGCGATCGCCGCAAAGGGCGGCACCGGTTTCACAGGTATAGCGCCATAGGCGTCGTCCTCGACGATCAGAACATTGTAGCGCCGCGCAATGCCGGCGATGCGCTCCCGGCGTTCCAGCGGCAGCGTTGCGGTGGTCGGGTTGTGCAGCGTCGGCGTCGTGTAGAGTGCCTTGGGCGACTGCGTGCGGCAGACTTCCTCGAAGGCTTCGGGAATGAGCCCCTGGGCATCCATGGCAACGCCGGCGACCCGCAACCTGAAATGTTCGGCTACGGCCAAGAACCCCGGATAGGTCAGCGCCTCGGCGCAAATCGTCTCGCCCGGTGCGGCAAGAGCACCGACAAGCGCCAGCAGCGCGCCTTGTGCGCCGGGCGTCAGCAGCAGCCGGCCGGGGCCAATTTCGCCCAGGCGCGGCGCAAGCCAGGCGGCACCCGAGGCCTTGTCGCGGGACGTGCCGCCCGCCTCCTGGTAGCGCATCATGAGGTCGAGCCCGGCAGCCGTCTCCAGCCCCGACATTGCATCCCACATGCGCGCGGCAAGCTCGGCGTCGTCGAAACGAGGCGGCAAGTTCATGCTCATATCGATGATGCCGGTCACGACAGGTGCGGGCCCGGCGGGACGACGCGCCCGCACATAGGTGCCCTGACCGACGCGGCCTTCGATCAGGCCGCGCTTGCGGGCCTCGGCATAGGCGCGGCTCACCGTGGTGAAGTCGATGCCGAGCTGGTCGGCCAATGTCCGCTGTGGCGGCAGCCGGAAGCCGTTCTCCAGCCTGCCTGAAGCGATGTCGGCCGACAGCGCGTCGGCGATGGCCAGGTAAAGCGGCCCCGCCGCTTTCGATATCGTCGGCAACCATGCCGTTGCAGTCATGACGTCGCAGGGCTCCAACATTGCGCATCCATATATATGCACAATGTATGCCCATTGCTACCGGTAAGCGGGAGACCTCGGCTAAGGCCGGTCATCGTCGCCATGCTCGATCGCGACGAAAAAGACCGGGCAGCATGATCGTTCATGGCCCTGCAATGAAGAAACGGGCAGCCACAAGGGCTGCCCGGTTCGGTTTTCAGCCCTTGGCGAGACTCGCCGTGGCGCCTTCTGCCTGCTCGACCTTGCGATGCTGCCACCAGTCGCCCAGCAAGAGCAGGATCGGTGCTGCGATGAAGATCGACGAGGTCGTCGCGATGAACACGCCGAACACCATGGGCACGGCGAAGTTCTCGACGGCACTGCCGCCCCAGATGGCCATCGGCAGCATCGAGAGCAGGATCGCTACCGAGGTGTAGATACAGCGTGCGAACACCTGGTTGATGCTCATGTCGATGAGTTCGCGCAGCGGCATCTTCTTGTACAGGCGCAGGTTTTCGCGCATGCGATCATAGACCACGACCTTGTCGTTCACCGAGTAACCGATGATGGTCAAAAGGGCCGCGATCGCCGTCAGGTTGAAGTCCAGCCCGAACAGCGCGAAGAAGCCCACCATCTTGGTGGTATCCAGCACAAGCGTGGCGATGGCTCCGATGGCGAAGTTCCATTCGAAACGCCACCAGATGTAGATCAGCATGGCGAGGGCGGCCAACACCACCGCCATGATGCCGGATTGCGCCAACTCACCGCTGACCTTCGGACCCACCACTTCGGTGCGTTCGAACTTCACGCTTGGGTCGAGCTTCTGCACGGCAGCCTTGATGGCGTCAACGGCAGCGGTCTGTGCCGTTTCGCCGCCGTCCTGGCGCTGGACGCGGATGAGCACGTTGCCGTCGCTGCCGATCTGCTGCAGCGCCACCTCGCCGATGTTCAAGCTGCCCAGCGTGCTGCGCAGCTGTGACAGGTCGGCCGGGGTAGACGTCGCAATCTCGACCTGGATGCCACCCTTGAAGTCGATGCCGTAGTTGAGGCCCGGCTTGAAGAAGAGGCCGATCGAAGCGAGCGACAGGAAGATCGACATGCCGATGCCGAGATAGCGCGCCTTCATGAACGAGACCGAGGTCTTTTCCGGGAAGAAGCGGATCAGCGGTTCGATCGTGATCGTCTTCAGGCGCTTGCGGCGCACCACGGCGGCCATCAGGATGCGCGTCACCGAAACGGCGGTGAACATCGACAGGCAGGTGCCCAGGAACATGGTGATTGCAAAGCCGCGCACCGGGCCCGAGCCGAACATGAACAGCAGGCCGGTGGCAATAAGCGACGTCACGTTGGCGTCGACAATGGTCGAATATGCGCGCTTGAAGCCATTGTCCAAGGCCGCGAAAGCGCTCAACCCCTTCTTCGACTCTTCCCTTATGCGTTCGTTGATCAGGATGTTGGCGTCGACGCCGAAGCCAATGCCAAGGATGATGCCGGCGATGCCGGGCAAAGTCAGCGTGCCGCCGATCAGCGTCAGCACGCCGAAGGTCAGGATCAGGTGCAGCAACAGCGTGAAATTGGCGATCATGCCCCAGCTGCCGTAGAGCGCCACCATGAACAGCACAACGGCCACGAAACCGGCGATGCCGGTGTAGATGCCCATCTTGATGACGTCGCCGCCAAGGTCAGGACCGACAGTGCGTTCTTCGATAACGGTCAGCGGCGCCGGCAGCGCACCAGCGCGCAGCAGCGCCGAAAGCGTCACCGTCTCTTCGACGCTGAAATTGCCGCTGATCTGGCCCGAGCCGCCGGTGATGGGCTCGCGAATGACGGGCGCCGACAGCACCTTGCCGTCGAGCACGATGGCGAAGGGCTTGCCGACATTGGCAGCGGTGATCTCGGCGAACTGGCGCGCGCCAACGCTGTCGAAACGGAAGGAAACCAATGGCTCCTGGGTGCGCTGGTCGAAGTTGGCGCGGGCATCGGTGAGGCGTGCGCCATCCAGCGCAACGCGGTCTTCGACAGGATACTGCGCGCCCGACTTGGCATCGGGCATCATGGTCACGCCACGTGGAAGCGGCTCGCCGCTGGCAACGTTGGCCACCATGTGGAAGGTCATCTTAGCCGTGCTGCCAAGCAATGCGCGCAGCCTCGTCGGATCCTGGAGCCCGGGAAGCTGCACCAGCATGCGGTCGCTGCCGACGCGCTGGATCGTCGGCTCGGCGACGCCGACCTGGTCGACGCGCTGGCGCACGATCTCGAGGCTCTGCTGGAGTGCCGCGTCAAGCTTGTCGCGCAACCCGGCCTCGGTAAGACCGACCTTGATCTGGTTGTCGGCCTGGCTGACCGCGATGTCAGGCACGCCACCGCCAAGGCCGAGGCCGCTGACGGGAACAGCCAGCGCCTGTAGCGTGGTGAGCGCCGTCGCGCGCTGCGCATCGTCGGCAATGGTGACGACAATGGCATCGCCTGCGAGCCGCGCCGACGATGCGTTGATACGCTCCTTGCGCAGGGCGCCGCGCACGTCGTCCAGCAGCGAGCGAAGGCGGTCTGCCTTCAGCGTCTTCGCATCCACTTCAAGGACAAGATGCGATCCGCCCTGGAGGTCGAGGCCAAGCGTGATCTGCTTCTTGGGGAACCAGCCGGGCAGTGCCGCAAGTTGCTGTTGCGTGAGGATATTGGGCAGCGCGGCAATGATGCCGGCCAGAATGATGATGGTGTAAGTCACCAACACCCATCGGGAAGTTCGCATAATTCTGATCCTGTGATGGCGAGCCTGGGCGTCCTGCGCTCAGGCGTAAGCCTAAATGTCGAGGCTGCGAAGAACCGCAGCAGTCAGGAAAGATCAGGCGATGCGGGGAGGCGCGCGGGTCTTGTAGCCATGCGGCGCTTCGGGGCTGACCATCCGGAGATGGATGGCAGGGGACCGCGCCGCGACATAGGGTGCGGCGAGCCCGACATCGGTGGGGACCAATGCACCCTTGGACTTGTCGTCGTCATGCGCCGCCAGCGCCTTGACCGATCTCTGGTCCACGACGACGAAAAGACGCCTTGGGAAATCGGGGGCGTTGTGGCGGTCGAGAATGTCGACGCTGTCCATGGCAGCGCTGGACTGCGATTGCGTCCAGGGCGTCCCATTGGCCGGGGGGCCGCACAGGACTGCGATCGAGGCGACACAAAACAGCAGAATGGCCGGCAGAAAGCCGGTCGCTCGCGTTTGATGTACCTTGCTCTTGCGCATTATCTGCTTTGGTAACGACAGCTGTCGGCCCGACGGGCGGTGAAACACCCCCTCCCATACGGCAGTTGTGCAGCATCGCCAAGCCCAAGTGTTGCAGGCGTCCCATACATTCAGGGAGCTGATGAGGCCAAAAAGAGAAAAACGGTCGGCCTCACCGACGATGCAATCGAACCAGGGAGTGCCTTCGCACCTGATCAGGCGAGCACAAGCTCAGTACCTGAGTTCGTTCTCTATCTCGCCCTGTCGGCGCCACGTGAGGCGAGTGCCAGCATTGCCTCGGCGACGATTGTATCAGGGGTTGCTGCAACATCGAGCCAGATGGCGCTCTCGCCTGCATCTGGAGGTTCCAGGGTGTTGAGCTGGCTTTCGAGCAAGGAGGCCGAGGCAAAGTGGTCCTTGCGGGCCAGCAGCCTTGATTTGATAAGTTCCCTCGCCCCGTGCAGGAACAGCAGCTGCACATCCCCCAGTCTCTGCCGCAGAAAGTCCCTGTAGCTTCGCTTGAGCGTGGAGCAGGCAATCACCACCGGCTGCGACGTCTCGGCGGAGGCTGCATCGCAGACAGCGGCAAGCCAGGGCCACCGATCGGCATCGGTCAGGCCGATGCCGCGTCGCATCCGCTCCACGTTTTCCTGGCTGTGGAACTGGTCGGCCTCGACAAAAGCGCTTCCGAGCGCTTCTGCGAGCCGTCGTCCGATCTCCGTCTTGCCCGTTCCGGCAATGCCCATGACGACAAGGTATTTTGGTCCTGCGTCCCGTTCGCGGGAGCCTGCTGGCACGGAGATGCGCGATGTCATGGATAAAGCCCCAGCAGGCGTATCGGCCCGAGCGTCAACACCGGGAAGAGGACGAGCAGGAATATCGCCACCGTGAGCACCGTCATCGGCGCAAGTGAGCCGCGGATCACGTCTTCGACACGCATATTGGCAACTTGTGCTGCCGCAAACAGGCAAACGCCCACCGGCGGTGTTACGAGGCCGAGCGTCAGCGTCATGACGGTGACCACCAGGAAGTGGATCGGATCGATGCCGAGCGACATGACAGGCGGCATCAGCACTGGGATCAGGATGAACATCGCCGGGATCGCCTCCATGAAGATGCCGATGATCAGCAGGAAGGCGAAAATCACGAGCATGCCGGAGACAGGCCCGACGCTCATGGCATCGAGCAGGATGGCCACTTTGTCCGGCAGGCCCTCATAGGCGAATATCCATGCCGCAAGCTGCGAGGTGGCCGCGATGAACAATATCGTTCCCGAGATGCGCGCGGTCGAGATCAGGATTTCAGGGAGTTCCGACAACGGAATGGTGCGGTAGACCAGCATCGCCAACACCAGCACATAGACCACCGCAACCGCCGCAGCTTCGGTCGGCGTGAATGCGCCGCTGGCAATGCCAGCCACCAGTATGATTGGAGTCAGCATCGGAAGGATGGCTCGAAGACCGGTGACGACGACATTACGAAACACGAATGGCGAAGGTGGGTTGTAGCCGTAATAGACCGAATAGAAGTGGTTGAAGATCATGAATGCAAAGGCGATGAACAGGCCGGGCACCAGACCTGCAACCAACAGGGTGCCGATCGACACATTGGCGATAGAACCGGCGATGACGACGAGGATCGATGGCGGAATGATCGACGACAGCGTCGCCGTGCACAGCGTCATGCCGACCGCATAACCCTTGGGGAAGCCATGGCGCTCCATGGCCTTGATCTCGATTGCCCCAACCGAGGCGATATCGGCTACGGACGAACCGGACACGCCGGAAAATATGACCGACGAGATGACGTTGACGTGGCCAAGACCACCCGGTAGCCAGCCGACCATCGCCTCGGCAAAGTCGAAGATGCGCTCGGCAACCCTGCCGCGCTCCATCACGGCTCCGACCAGGATGAACAGCGGAACGGCAACGAGCAGGAACGAGTTCATCGACGAGAACATCGTCTGCGTCAGAAGGTCGAACGGCATCGGCGTGAAAAGCAGCAGCGTAACCACGCCGGCCAGGCCCAGAGCAATGGCGAGCGGCACTCCGAACATGCTCATGACGAAGAAAATGATCAGCAGAAAGAGGCTCATGCTCATGATCTTGCACCCGTGGTCATGTTGATGTCGGCATGCGCGATCTCGCCCGGAGGAAGCCCCGGCTCCGGCAAGGCAATCAGATCGCGACGGCTTCTGAGCGACTCGATTATTGCCAGGATGGCGACGACCGAAGACACCGGCATCACCAGCCCGATAACCCACATCGGTATCGGCAAGGTGGCGGCCACCTCGTTCATCATGATCTGCTGGCGCACGAGCGTAATGCCGGTCCATCCTGTAATGAGGAAGAACGCCACCGACGAGCCGACATAGATCGGCACCGCGATATGGCGGAACAGGCCGCGCGCCATGGACATGAAGACCACGACGCGGGCCGATTCCACGGTTCGGAAACCGGCGGCGAGCCCGAGAAAGACCATCCAGATGAAGAGGAAACGGACGGCCTCCTCGGTCCAGGGGAGAGGTCGGCCCAGCAGGCGGCCAGTCACCTGCATGAGCACAACGATCAGGATGCCGCCACATGCGGCACCGGCGGCGACGTCAGCTACCAGCCTGACGGCACGGCCGAACAGTGGATCCTTGGAGTTCATCTGAACGGTCCTTGCGAAATGGTCCGGGAACATCCGCAGCGCCATTCGGGAACGACACGCGGCCGCCCCCGAGAAAGGTCACTGCGCTGGTTCGATCGGTCAGTTCTTGCCGACGAAGGCAACGGTACGGTCGAAGAATGCCTGGTCCTTGACGAGGCCCGCAAAGGTCGGGGAAAGCTTTCGCGAGACGGCAATGAAGGCCTCGCGCTGCTCCGGCGTCAACTCGTTGACCTCCACGCCCTTTTCCTTCAGCGTCGCAATCGATTTTGCGATGTCGGCAGCGTCGTTCTCAGCCTTCCAGGCCTCGGTTTCCAGGGCCGCGTCCTGCAGCGCCTTCTTGTGCGCATCCGACAGCGCTGCAAAGCGCGCGGGGTTGACGCCCACCACCCAGGCATCGGCAATGTGATTGCTGATGGTGAGGTATTTCTGCACCTCGTAGAGCTTTGCGCTGACAGGCACGTTAACAGGGTTTTCCTGTCCATCGACGACCTTGAGCTGGAGGGCATTGTAAACCTCGGCGAAGGCCATCGGCGTCGGCGCAGCGCCCATCGCGCCAAAGAATTCGACCCAGAGCGGATTGTTCGGCACCCGCAGCTTCATGCCCTTGAGGTCTTCCGGCTTGGTGATCGGCAGCTTCGAATTCGTGATCTGCCTGAGCGGCCGCGACCAGAGGTCGAGCCCCTTGATACCGATCTTGTCGAGCTCGGCGGTCAGTTCCTCACCGGGTTCTCCATCGAGAAAACTCCTGAGCTGCGTCACGTCGTTGAACAGGTAAGGCACCGCGATCGCGGTGAACTTCGGATTGAAAGTGGCGTAGAGCGACGTCGCGTTCAAAAGCATGTCGAGCGAGCCGCCGGCGAGTTGCTTGACGCCTGCCGAAGGATCGCCGCCATAGAGCGTGCCGTTCGGGAAGACGCGGATTTCGAGATCGCCATTGGTCTTCTGCTTGACCAGTTCGGCGAAATGCTTGGCAGCGAGCGTGATTTCCGAGGTGTCGGCGTCGGGCGTCGATAGCGTAAGCGACTCCGCCTGGCTGGCGCCGACCGACAGAAGCAGCGCGCCCACGAGCGAGCCGATCAGTTTCATTTTCATAGGTTCTCCTCCCTTGATCGTTGTCAGATCTGTTTCATTGCACGCCCGAATTCAGGCGCCTCAATTCCAGTATGGCAGCGCTGTGATCGAGATCGCCGCCGCCATGTTCGACAAGACCGCGGAAAATGCGGTCGACCTCGGTCGCCACCGGAAGGTGCAGTCCAAGAGATCCGGCAAGCTCCAGGGCCGTGCCGGTGTCCTTGATCTGGTATTTCGCCGGGCCGCCCGGTGCGAAATCGCTTTCGATCATCCGTCGGCCGTGCTGGCGAAACACCGTCGAGTCGGCGAATCCGCCCGAAAGGGCCTCTCGCACTCTTGCCGGGCTGGCGCCACCCCTTTCGGCCAGAAGCAAGGCCTCGGCGACCGCGCATATGTTGCTTGCCACGATGAGTTGGTTGGCAAGTTTGGCCAGCGAGCCCGATCCGACCGGCCCGACATGGGTGACGCGACCGAGAAGCGTCAGAATGGGCGCCAATTCGCCAACCAAGTCTTCGTCGCCACCGGCCATGATGGCAAGCGTGCCGTCCCGGGCGCCCGCTTCGCCGCCGGACACGGGAGCATCCACGTAGCGAATGCCTTTCTGCCCCGCCCGCACTGCCTGGTTTCGGGCAGTATCGACGGGAATGGAGCTCATCACCACCAGAATGGAGCCCGGCGCCATGGCTGCAGCGACGCCGCCAGTGCCAAACAGGACCTCATCGCAGACAGGGCCGGAACTCAGCATGCAGATGACGATGTCGACGTCGCACCCGACCTGTGCCGCCTGGGAGGCCTGTGAGACGCCGTAGGCACCAAGAGCTTCGGATTTGGCCGAACTGCGGTTCCAGGCCATGACGGGGAACCCGGCTTCGGCCAGCCGGCGAGCCATATGGCCGCCCATGATGCCCGTACCCACGAAACCGATGCGTCGAGAATGATTGCTCATGCCAGCGCCTCCCAACGCCAGGATGTCGTCTTTCCTAGAGGGGCTCCCTCGCCGCGAAGCGGACCTGGGTTTCCTCGACACCGAGCGATTTCATTGCAGCCTGGAACCGCTTGAGATGCGGTGTCTGCATATGCGCTTCGAACGCCTCCCGGTCGTCATAGACCTCGTAGAAAAGAACCAAATTGTCCTTTTCTTCCGGACGCACGACGTCAAACTGCCGGCATCCCGGCTCGTCGGCCGCCGAGTGTCGCGCGTCGTCCATGGCGGCGTGCAGGAAAGCCGCCATGACGTCTGGTCCCACCCGGAATTCCGGGATCACGACGAAATGTCGTCTATTGTCTTGCGCGCCCATGATCGCTCCTGCCACCGGTCGATCTCAGGCGGCCGCGCTTGCCGCGGAACGGAACTGCTGCTCCATGTCGCGGCGTACCTTGACCACATCAAGGTCATTCACCAGTTCGACGTCGTCGAAGCTGACGATCTGGTCCTTCTTGACCGGCCGCTTCAGCTTGACGTTGTGCGCCAGGCCGATCGGCAGCGCGGCGAGATCGAGGCTGCGCGAAGCCGGGATCGCATTCGCCCAGACGGCGTAACCGCCTTCGCCATCGAGCATTTCGCCCGGCTGCATGTCCTTCTTGGCCGTTGCGACCGCATCGCCACGGAATTCCCGCGAACAACCGGTCGGTTCGTTCCGCAGGACGGCCGAAAGCACGCTGACCGACGTCTCGAGACCGATGATGTGGAAGGGCCGCCACATCGAGGCGTACCAGCCAGACGGATCGGTCAGCAGGCCATATTGCTTGAAGCAGGCGCGGGAATATTCATTATGCGCCTTGAAGGTCACGAACACGCCATAGCGGATGTTGTTGAACACCTCGCGGCCATCAGGTTCCTGACTGGCGGCGATGTCCACCAGGCCCGACCGCGCCATCCGGCCGCCATCGGCCGCGGGGCGGAATACCTTGGCGAGGTCGTGCAGGCCGGCGGGCGGGAATGCAAGACCGTCATCCGGGCAGTCCAGGCCGGTGCCGTTGGCAACTGCCGCCATCTCGATCGCGGCCTTGGTGCCGTCGGTGAAGGAATTGTACATTTTCGGGTTGAAATCACCCTTGGCGACTTCTTCCTCGGTCCAGCCGAAGAAACTCCAGACGGTATCAGGCGTCGAGTAGCGGTAACGCGGCTCGAAGTTCATGCCCTTGCCGGCTGACGTCACTTCGAAGCCTGTCGCCCTGGCCCAGTCGACCAGTTCGCAGATCAGTGCCGGCTGGTCGCCATAGGCCATCGAATAGATGACACCCTTCTGGCGGGCCCTTTCGGCGAGGATCGGGCCAACCATGACATCAGCTTCGACATTGACCATGATGACATGCTTGCCCGCTTCGATCGCCGCCAGGGCATGGCGAGTGCCGGCGATCGGATGGCCCGTGGCCTCGATGACGCATTCGATCTCGTCGCAGGCAAGCATCGCCGCAACGTCGTCGGTGACGAAGGTCGTGCCGGCCTTGACCGCTTCGCCGGCGCTCCTGGCCTGATAGCGCTCTTCGGGCCAACCGACACGCTGCATCGACTCCCGCGCCTTGGCAACGTTGAGATCGGTCACGGCAACCATGTGGTAGCCGGCAATGCGCTGCGCCTGGGCAAGCACCATGGAGCCGAACTTTCCGGCGCCGATCAATCCGACGCGGACAGGACGGCCACGGCCAGCACGCGCGGCAAGGAGAGTGTAGAGGTTCATTCCGATGTCCTTCGCACGATCAATTCAACATCACGCGGCTTGATTGCGGAGCGCAGAAGGTCGCTTCGCCAACGGCCTAGACCGGGCGACAGGCTGAAGGATGCATGCACCCTTCGCGATGAATTCAGAGACCTCCTCCGCCCGGTTCCTCCCCGGCGGGCCGACACTTGTCGTGCCGGACGATGTATTGGTAAGCGAAGAGAGGTATTAGCGCAATTTAGATGTCAGCCGCGATCATTTAGGTTGGCTAAACAATTGAACCGGGTATGCGGGAGCGCTCTTCGCGCAGCCAGTCGAGGAAAAGCCGGACTTTCTTCTGGCGCAAATGATCGCGCGGACACACGATCCACTGGGTGACGATCCGGACCGGCGGGGGCTCTGCGACGGGGCAGACCAGCGAGCCATCGCGCAGCTCGCGCTCCATCATCATGGTGCTTTCGAGCGCGATCCCCATCCCGTCCACGGCAGCGTCGATCGCCATGTGGCTGCGGTCGAACAGGACCCGGCGCCATCCCTGCACGGGCTGCACGCCGGCCAGCTTGAACCATGCCGTCCACTGGGCTTGCGACTTCACCGAATGGATCAGGCGGAACCTGGTCAGCTCGTCAGGCAAGAGACTCTCCGCCGCGGCCAGTTTTGGCGAGCAGGCGGGCAGAAATGTCTCCTCGGCCATGCCTTCGACAAACAGCCCCGGCCAGCGCCCGTCGCCATGACGAATCTCGAGATCGACGAGCTCCCGGTTGAAATCGGTCGGCTCGTTGGTTCCGTCGACGCGGATGTCGAGTTCGGGGTTCCGGTCAAGAAAAGCACCGAGCCTCGGCAGCAGCCACTTGTTTGCCAGCGTCGGCGTGGCCCGCACGGTCAGGGTCGTCACCGAGCGGTAGCCGCGTATGGTGCCGGTTGCCTCCTCGATCCTTTCGATCTCGTCGGTGATTTTGGCGTAATACAGCTCGCCGGCCTCGGTGAGCACCACCCGGCGGCCCAGCTTGGTCAGCAGCGACACCCCAAGCTGTACCTCGAGCGACTGGATCTGCTGGGTTACGGCCGATGGCGTGACGCCCAGTTCCTCTGCCGCACGCGAGATGCTTCCGGCGCGCGCTGCCGCATGGAAAACCCAGATCGCTCGCACCGGCAGCTGCACGTCTTCACATCCTGAAGCATCGACACACCAAGCCGATATCCAGTTTTGGCCAGATTGGCGAGTGGTTCGCGAAGCTGGAGCATCAGGTCACCGGAAGATTGGCTGCCCAGCTGCAAGCACGGGATGGCCATGGTAGCGTTCCTCCGAAAAGCAAAAAAGGCCGGGCAGAACCTGTCTACCCGGCCTTGTCTGGGAAAATTCGGGCGTAACCGCCACGGCTCAGTTGGTGGGAACCTGTGCCAGCAGCCTCTCGAACACCTTCTTGGCCTTGCTGCTTGAGCGCCTTTGTCTGTTCGAGATTGCTTGGCTTGCCCACCACGATCAATGCCACCATGCCCATGCCGTAATGCGGCGTGCACTTGACGCCGGATCTGGGGATTGCCTACGAGACAGTGCGTCAACATGTGAAATCGATCTTCTACAAGACCGACACCCGCAGTCAGAGTTCGCTGGCATCAGTGCTTCAACGGCTGTCAGTTCGGGTATAGCCGGGCGGTTTCGACTGTGACTTCATCATCATTCGGTAAGTGATTGAGAAACCCTCCGTCCTGGCTTGGGCGGTGACTATGTCCGCACGATGCGCTACGAAGCATCAGAGGCCTGGTGCCGGCATAGGCCGCACAGACGATTGAGCAGGCTTCGGCATATCAGAAGCGCACCATGCCTGCAGAACGCCCCCTCGCCGCCATCTCCGCGAAAGCGCTGTCCAGCCTGAAGGCCATAGCCGTGGCCGGCGGCATGCAGATTGTCCTGCTCGCCTGCGTGGTCGGCGCCTTTGCCGGCATGGCCGTCACTGTGCTGTCCAACGCCGCGCACCTGCTGCACAATTATCTCTTTTCTCTGCCCGTCGACGTTCGCCTGTCGGGTCTTCTGCAGCTGTCGAACCCGACCGACGCCGCGATCCCCGTTGTCGGTGGCGCGCTGATGGGCCTGAGCATCTGGCTGCTCAAGCGTTATCGCAATCGCAGCCTCGTCGACCCGATCGAGGCGAACGCCCTTCTCGGCGGCAGGCTGTCCATCGGTGACACGCTGATCGTCGCGGGCCAGACCATGCTGTCGAACGGTTTCGGCGCATCAGTGGGGCTAGAGGCCGCCTACACCCAGACCGGCTCTGGCTTCGCCTCGAGGCTGGCGCGCGCCTTCAACCTGCGCCGCAACGACGTGCGCACGCTTGTCGGCTGCGGCGCGGCAGGCGCCATCGCCGCCGCCTTCGACGCACCGCTGACAGGTGCATTCTATGGCTTCGAGTTGATCATCGGCGTCTATTCGCTCGCCAACGTCGCCCCTGTGCTGGCCGCGTCGGTGTCGGCTTCGCTGATGGCGACGCAGCTTGGCGCAGAACAATTCCCCATCGAGATCGGCATGATGCCGCCGCTGACGCCGCACCAATACCTGCCCTTCCTGCTGCTTGGCCTGATCGCCGGGCTGGGCTCGGTGGGTATCATGCAACTGGTGACGCTGGTCGAGCGCGCTTTCCTCGCCGCGCGCCTGCACCCGGCCGTCCGGCCCGTTTTCGGCGGTGCCATCGTCGGCCTTCTGGCTCTGCTCTCACCGCAGGTGCTGTCGAGCGGCCACGGGGCGATGCATCTGTTTTTGACCAATCATTTCGCCTTCTGGACCGTGCTCGCGGTCTTTTCGCTGAAACTCCTGGCCTCGGCGGTGTCGCTTGGCTCCGGGTTCCGCGGCGGCCTGTTCTTCGCCTCGCTGTTTCTCGGCGTACTCCTGGGCAACATGTTCGCCACGGTGATGAATGTCATTTCGCCCGCAACCGGCATCCACACCACCATGGCAGCCGTCATCGGCATGACGTCGCTGGCGGTCGGCGTGGTCGGCGGACCGCTGACCATGACATTCCTGGCACTCGAATCCACGCGTGATCTGGCCATCACCGGCGTGGTGCTGGCCGCTGCGGTGGTTTCGAGCATCGTCGTCAGGTCGACCTTCGGCTATTCGTTTTCGACCTGGCGCTTCCACCTGCGCGGCGAGACGATCCGCAGCGCCAACGACATCGGCTGGATGCGCAATCTCACCGTTCGCAGCATGATGCGCACCGATGTGCGCACGGTGCCGGCCGACATGCCCATTGACGACTTCCGGGCGCAGTTTCCGCTGGGCTCGGCCCAGCGCGTCATCGCCGTCGACGCCGAAGGCAGATATGCCGGGATGATCCTGGTGCCGGATGCCCATACGACGTCGCCCGACATCTCGGACCCGACGGTGAAGCCGCTGCTGCGGCATACGGAAACCGTGCTCGTCCAGCCGATGAACGCCAAGGCTGCGGCAGCGGTGTTCGAAAAGGCCAAGGCCGAGGAACTGCCTGTCGTCGACGGCCTCAAGACGCGCAAGGTGGTCGGGCTGCTCACCGAGGCGCATCTGATCCGCCGCTACTCGGAAGAGCTCGAAAAGGCGCATCGCGACCTCTCCGGCGACAGCTGAGCCATTTTTCCTGGCGCTACGGCAGCGACGGACAATATTCACCCGACACCGGAACCCCCGACGCACCGGTGCATTGTTCGAGGCCGGCCGTTCCACTGGCGGACACCGGCACCCAGCCATCTAGTCCAATAAGGAGACTGGCCATGCCCGCAGTGAAGAACATCGTTCTCGTTCACGGCGCCTGGGGAGATGCGTCGCACTGGCGCAACGTCATCCCGCTGCTTCATGCCAAAGGCTACAAGCTTGCCGCAGTGCAGAACCCGCTGACTTCGCTTGCCGACGACATCGACCGCACGTCCAAACTGGCGGCAGCCCAGGACGGCCCGACGCTTCTGGTCGGCCACTCCTATGGTGGCGCGGTCATATCGGGCGCCGGCCACACCGCCAATGTCGCAGGCCTGGTCTTCATCGCCGCCTTCGCGCCCGACGAGGGTGACAGCCTGGGCGGCATCTTTGCGCGGCGCGACCCGCCATCCGGCGCAGCCAGCATCCGGCCCGACAGGGACGGTTTCCTGTGGCTCGCCCAGGACACGTTCCGCCAGAGCTTCGGGCAGGACCTGAGCGAGAACGACGCACTTGTGATGGCGGTGACCCAAAAGCCGATCGCCGCACGCTGCTTCGAGGACAAGGCCGGACCGGCAGCATGGAAAACCAAGCCGAGCTGGTATCAGGTGTCGAGCCGCGACCACATGATCCCGCCTGAGACCGAACAGTGGATGGCCGACCGTATCAAGACGCGCAAGACCATCACGCTCGATGCCAGCCACGCCTCGCTGGCGTCCCATCCGGCCGAGGTTGCCGCCCTCATCGACGAGGCGGCGAAAGCGCTTTCATAGGGCCAGCGGGGCCCGGCATTTCCCGCGGCAGCCGAACCGATTGCCGCGGGACACGCGCCGACTTCCGTCATTTCCCCAGCGTCTGCCGGCTAAAAGCCGCAATCGGCAGGCTATTCCTTGCAGCCTCCCTGTCGATCTGATTCCCTGACATTGCCGATTCGGGCAGGGGCCTGCGTAGGAAACGGATGTCATGAACAGTTCCAAGAAACCTGAGATCTCGGAAATGCGCCCGAAGATCACCGTAATCGGTGTCGGCGGCGGCGGCGGCAACGCCGTCAACAACATGATCGCCGAAGGCCTTGAGGGCACTGAATTCATCGTCGCCAACACCGACGCCCAGGCGCTGACCATGTCCAAGGCGACGCGGCTGGTGCAGCTCGGCGCGATGGTGACCGAAGGCCTCGGCGCGGGATCGCTGCCGGAAGTCGGCCAGGCGGCAGCCGAAGAATCGATCGACGAGATCATGGACCAGCTGTCGGGTACGCATATGTGCTTCGTCACTGCCGGCATGGGCGGCGGCACCGGCACCGGTGCGGCTCCCGTTATCGCGCGTGCGGCGCGTGCGGCCGGCATCCTGACGGTCGGCATCGTCACCAAGCCGTTCGCTTTCGAAGGACGCCGCCGCATGCAGATGGCCGAGCGCGGCATCGAGCTTCTGCGCGAGGCGGCAGACACGGTCATCGTCATTCCGAACCAGAACCTGTTCCGCATCGCCACCGCCAAGACCACCTTCGAGGACGCCTTCGGCATGGCCGACAAGGTGCTCTATTCGGGCGTCAGCTGCATCACCAACCTGATCGTCAAGGAAGGCCTGATCAATCTCGACTTCGCCGACGTGAAGACAGTCATGCGCGGCATGGGCCGGGCGATGATGGGCACCGGCGTCGGCACCGGCGAAGGCCGGGCCAGCAAGGCCGCCGAGGCCTCGATCGCCAATCCGCTGATCGACGAGAACACGATCAAGGGCGCCAGGGGCGTGCTGATCTCGATCTCGGGCGGCATGGACATGACGCTGTTCGAGGTCGACGAGGCCGCCACCCGCATCCGCGAAGAAGTCGGCGACAATGCCGACATCATCGTCGGCGCGATCTTCGACAACTCGCTCGAAGGCCAGTTCAAGGTCTCGATCGTCGCCACGGGTCTCGAGGCTACAAGCTCCGACGGCGACCAGGTGATCATGCGCGGCCAGCCGGCCCAGGGTTCGGCGCAGTCGTTCCACTGAGGCTTCCGCACTCAGAGGGCCGCAGCTGTCGTAGCCCTGTTGCACTCCTGGCCTGTCTGCCCGAAGCTGGTGTCCGACACGTGACCTTGCCCGGGATCGATGAAGCTGGCTCATGAATCGGATCTGCTGCCGCTGAACGCCGCCAAGGCGTTCGAGGCTTTTGCCCGGCTGGGCAGCGTCACGGCTGCGGCGGATGAACTCGGCCTCACCGCTTCGGCCGTCAGCCACCGGCTGGCGCAGCTGGAAGAATTCGTCGGCACCAAATTGACGGAACGGCAGGGCCGTGGGTTAGCGCTGACCGCCGAAGGCCGGGAATATCTGGAATCTATCCTGCCGGCCTTCTTCCTGCTGCGCACGGCCACCAGCCAGCTGCGCTTCAGGGCGAGTGCCCGCGAGATTTCGATCAGCGCCATCCCGCTCTTCGCCGTGAACTGGCTTGTGCCACGTCTTTCCGGTTTCAACCGGCAGAACCACGATATCGACGTGCGCGTCACCTATGCCCAGAACCGCAACTATTCGAGCGACGCCGCCGACATTTCGGTGCGTTTCGGCTCTGGCGCCTGGCTGGGCTACAAAAGCGAATTCTTCCTGGGCGGCACTGTCGTGCCAGTGGCGAGCCCTGTCTTGCTGCAGGGCGGCAATGGGATGCCGGACGCCGAAGCCCTCGCCGGCCTGCCGCTGATCCACGACGAAAGCCGCGACCACTGGCTGAACTGGTTTCGAGCGGCAGGCGTGCGGGCGACCGACCAGCACCTTTCCGGTCCGCTGTTCGAGGACGGGCTGCTGGCTCGCGCCGCCGCCGTCTCGGGCATGGGCGTAGCCCTGTGCCGCCTGCCGCTCATAGCCGACGACATCACCAAAGGCAGGCTGGTCGTGCTTTCGGAACGCGCGCTTGATGACGGGCGGCACTACTATCTGTGCACCAGAACCGACCGGGAATTGTCGCAGATTGCCCGACGCTTCGTCGCCTGGATGTTGGCCGAGCGCGACAAGCATTAGCGGCATCGTGAAATTGAGCTCAGCAATTGAGGGATCTGCGATGGTCATTCCGCATCGCAGCTTCTAGGCTCGTCTGGTGACGCCGTATCAGGCGCAATGCAGGGGCCCAAATGACAGACAAGCACGCAACCGCTCCCGACCAGGATCCGCTCGATCCGTCCTCGGGCGTGCAGGCAGCCATCGATGGCCTGGGCATTCTTGCCCGTCGCCGCATCGAAGCGGAAATCATCAAGCCGATCTATGAGGAGATGGCCGCGCGTTTCGGCCGCGAGGCGGCGCGCGAGACCCTGCGCGCGGCGATCACCAAAGCGGCGATCGAAGCCGGCAAGAAGTTTGCCGCGGCCGAGACAGGTCCTGTCGACCTCAAGTCCTTCGCTGCCCTGCAACCGAAATGGCGCCAGGACGATGCGCTGCATTTCGAGGTGCTGACCGAGACAGCCGACCGGTTCGACTACAACGTCACCCGCTGCCGCTATGCCGAGATGTACCACTCGATGGGCCTCGGCGAGATCGGAACGCTGTTGTCGTGCCAGCGCGACGGCACCTTCTGCCAAGGCTACAACCCCAGAATTTCGATGGAGCGCACCCGCACCATCATGGAAGGCGGTGGCAGCTGCGACTTCAGGTATCGGATGAACCCCGGCGACGACACGGCAAAGAGCAGCTAGACCGCAGTTTCTTTCGCCGCGATTCGAAAAGCCAGATGCCGCTGCGGCGTGCCCGCTCAGGCAATGTCATGTCGCGCGCCAATACGAGGAATTTGAACTTGGACAAGCCAGTGACCCGTACCAACGCCAGGATCGACCAGGACAGGCTCTGGGAGTCGCTGACGGACATGGCCAAGGTTGGCCCTGGCATTGCTGGCGGCAACAACAGGCAGACCCTGACCGACGAGGACGCCGAGGGGCGCCGCCTGTTCAAGTCCTGGTGCGATGCCGCCGGCCTTGAGATGGGCATCGACGACATGGGCTCGATGTTCGCTCACCGCGAAGGCACCGATCCCGACGCCCTGCCCGTCTATATCGGCAGCCACCTCGACACCCAGCCGACGGGCGGCAAGTTCGACGGCGTGCTTGGCGTGCTCGGCGGCCTCGAGGTCGTGCGCACGCTGAACGATCTCGGCATCCAGACCAAGCACCCCATCGTGGTCACCAACTGGACCAACGAGGAGGGCTGCCGCTTCGCCCCCGCCATGGTGGCATCGGGCGTCTTTGCCGGCACCATCGACAAGGACTGGGCCTATGCGCGCGAAGACGCCAAGGGCAAGCGCTTCGGCGACGAACTGGAGCGCATCGGCTGGAAGGGCGCCGAAAAGGCCGGCGCCCGCCAGATGAAGGCCTACTTCGAACTTCACATCGAGCAGGGCCCGATCCTCGAGGATGAAGGCATCGACATCGGCGTCGTCACCCACGGCCAGGGCCTGAAGTGGCTGCAGGTGACGCTGACCGGCCAGGAAGCGCATTCGGGCGGCACGCCGATGTACAAGCGCCGCAACGCCGCCCTCGGCATGGCCCGGGTGATAGAGCTGGTGCATGAGGTGACGATGGACTACCAGCCCGACGCGGTGGGCAATGTAGGCCACGTCGAGGTTCACCCCAATTCGCGTAGCACCGTGCCCGGCCGCACCGTTCTCACCATCGACATCCGCTCGCCCGAAAAGGAAGTGCTCGATGTCATGGACCAGCGCATCCGCGAAGGCATCGCGCTGATTTCAGAGGCGCTCGACATCGAACACGAGATCGAGCAGGTCGGCGCGTTCGATCCTGTCGCCTTCGACCGGGACTGCGTGCAGATGGTGCGCTCTGCCGCCGAAGGTCTCGGCTACAGCCATCGCGACATCGTCTCGGGTGCCGGCCACGACGCTTGCTGGATCAACCGTGTGGCACCGACCGCGATGATCTTCTGTCCCTGCGCCGACGGCCTGTCGCATCACGAAGACGAAGACATCGAGCCTGAATGGGCGGCAGCGGGCTGCGACGTGCTGCTGCACGCCGTGCTCGAGGCCGCCGTCGTCGTTGCCTGACGGCGGCTCGGACAGCTAGCAAACGCAGGCCATCAGGACATTGCCGTCAGGGTCGCGGAAGGTGAACCAGTGATCGAACCCGATCTCGGTCACTGAATCCGCTCCCAGCTCAACGACATGGTCGCGCGCCGTGGCAATGTCCTCGACATCGAAATGAAACAGCGGCGAGTTGCGCCGCGCGTGCGCGTCATGGATCTTGGCGTCGAGGACCAGGCGCAACCCGTTGTCGAGCGCAAACACCGCGAGATGGCCGAATTGGATTTCAGGCGCATCGGCTATCCCAAGTAAGCGGGCGTACCAGTGGCGCGCCTGCTCGACATCGGCGACGGGTACGAAGATTGCACCAATCCGAGGCATGATCGCGCTCATAGCGGAAAGTCTCCTGGGCTAGCCGAGCAGCGTCCGCGTCAGCTGATGGTCGGAATCCGCGAGCCCGTCGATGACGCTGAAATGATGGCGGTCGGGCTCGACCACGGCTGCCGTCGCAGCACCAAGGCCGGTCCAGATATTGGCGAGCAGCGCGCTCTGACGCAGGAACTCGGCGCGCTCGCCGCCACCGACCCAACAGGTGATGCGCGCGCCTTCAACCGGCCGCAGCAACGCCGGGCTCTCAGACAGCGCCTCCGCCTCATCGATGTGAAGCGTCTTGTTCATGCCGGTGTTCATCAGCGGCCTGAGGTCGTGGACACCAGACAGCGACACGACATGGCGGATGCGCGCCTGGACGTCCGCGCCGAGCGGCGAGCCCATTGCCACCATGCGCGAGACGAGATGGCCGCCGGCGGAATGGCCGGTCAGCATGATGGGACCGTCGATCAGCGAGGCGGCCTTGCCGATGGCTGCGCCGACCTCGCGCACGATGTCGGCGATCCTGACCTCCGGGCACAGCGTATAGGACGGCACGGCCACGGCATAGCCGCTGTCGACCGAGCCCTTGCCGAGATGCGACCAGTAGCTCTTGTCGAGCGCCATCCAGTAGCCGCCATGGACGAAAACGACGAGGCCCTTGGGTTTGCCCTCCGGCAGGAACAGGTCGAACCGGTTGCGCGGCCGCTCGCCATAGGCAATGTCGAGCTGCGCCCGGTCGGCGGCCGACTGGCTGTCACGGAATGCCCTGGCCGGCTCCACCCAGGCCGCAGGCCAGCGGTCACCGCCAGCGATGTTGGCGCCGTTGGTGTAGGCATTGTCCCAGTCGGTGATGTGACGTTCGAACACCCGATTCCTCCTCCGGCGGTATGATTGTCGACCAAGGAATGGCCCGACGCCTCCCTTTCCGTCAATGCGCCAGCAGGAAGAAACTTTAGGCTTGAAATAAATTCGGACCGATGCGATGCTTCCCTATCAGTCGAGAATGGGAGGTCTCGCTGTGCCGAATGCCGGTCACATGGTCGACCGCACAGAGAACGCCGCCGAAGATGCCGCGCGGCCTTGCCTGACACCGGTGCATGATCTCCCCGCAAACATACGCAATCACCAGCCCGGCGAACCCGCCGCGGCGATGAGCCTGTAGGGGACAGAATGCTTGGACCGTCAGCGCATATCGACACGTTCACGCGCGACAACCTGCCCGCCCAAGATCAGTGGCCCGACTTCCTGCTCGATGGCTTCCAGTATCCCGAGCACATCAATGCCGGTGTCGAGCTGACCGACCGGCTGGTCGAAAAAGGTTTTGGCGACCACACGGCACTGATCGGCAACGGCCGCCGCCGCACTTACAAGGAACTGTCTGATTGGACCAACAGGCTGGCGCATGCGCTGGTCGAGAACTACGGGGTCAAGCCGGGCAGCCGCGTTCTGATCCGCTCGGCCAACAATCCGGCCATGGTCGCCTGCTGGCTTGCCGCCACCAAGGCAGGCGCCGTCGTGGTCAACACCATGCCGATGCTGCGTGCCGGGGAACTCGCCAAGATCGTCGACAAGGCAGAGATTTCGCTGGCGCTGTGCGACACGCGCCTCATGGACGAGATGGTGGCCTGCGCCAAGGACAGCTCATTCCTCAAGAAGGTCATCGGCTTCGACGGCACCGCCAACCACGACGCCGAACTTGATCGCGTCGCCCTCGACAAATCGGTGATCTTCGAGGCCGTCAAAACCGGCCGCGACGACGTCGCTCTGCTCGGCTTCACCTCCGGCACCACTGGCGTGCCGAAGGCGACGATGCATTTCCATCGCGACCTGCTGATCATCGCCGACGCCTATGCCAAGGAGGTGCTGCAGGTCACACCGGACGACGTGTTCGTCGGTTCGCCGCCGCTGGCCTTCACCTTCGGCCTTGGCGGTCTCGCCATCTTCCCGCTGCGTTTCGGTGCGGCGGCGACGCTGCTCGAGCATGCGACGCCGCCGAACATGATCCACATCATCGAGACCTACAAAGCGACAATCTCGTTCACCGCGCCCACCGCCTACCGCGCCATGATGAAGGCGATGGACGAGGGCGCCGACCTGTCGTCGCTTCGCGTCGCCGTCTCCGCCGGCGAGACCTTGCCCGGACCGGTGTTCGAGGAGTGGACCCAGAAGACCGGCAAGCCGATCCTCGACGGCATCGGCGCCACCGAGATGCTGCACATTTTCATCTCCAACCGTTTCGAGGACCGCAAGCCCGCCTCCACCGGCAAGCCGGTCGGCGGCTACGAGGCACGCATCGTCGACGCCGACATGAACGAGGTGCCGCGCGGCACTGTCGGCCGGCTCGCCGTGCGCGGCCCCACCGGCTGCCGCTACATGGCCGACGATCGCCAAGGCGAATATGTCCGCGACGGCTGGAACCTGACGGGGGACGCCTTCTTCCAGGACGTGGATGGTTTCTTCCATTTCGCCGCGCGCTCCGACGACATGATCGTCAGCGCCGGCTACAACATCGCCGGCCCCGAGGTCGAAACCGCCTTGTTTTCGCATCCCGATGTCGCCGAGTGTGCCGTCATCGGCGCCGATGACGGCGAACGCGGCCAGATCGTCGAGGCCTATGTGGTGCTGGTCGAGGGCGTCGCCCGCGATGCCGAGACGATCAAGCGCCTTCAGGACCATGTGAAGGCAACGATCGCGCCCTATAAGTATCCGAGGTCGGTGAAGTTCATCGACGCCCTGCCGAAAACCCAGACCGGCAAGATCCAGCGCTTCCGCCTGCGCACGGAGAAGACAAATTGAGCAAGCCCTACGATCCCTCGACCGAGGGTGCGGAAATGTCGTTCAAGGACCGCATGTCCTACAGCGACTACCTGCATCTGGAGAAAGTACTGGACGCGCAATCGCCGCTTTCGACCGCCCATGACGAAATGCTGTTCATCATCCAGCACCAGACCTCGGAGCTGTGGATGAAGCTGGCGCTGCACGAGATCGGTGCCGCCATCCGCTCGATCCGAGCCGACCGGCTGGAGCCTTCCTTCAAGATGCTGACGCGCGTGTCGCGCATCTTCGAGCAACTCAACAGTGCCTGGGACGTGCTGCGCACCATGACGCCGAGCGAATACACCGAGTTCCGCAACTCGCTCGGCCAGTCCTCGGGCTTCCAGTCCTGGCAGTACCGCGCCATCGAGTTCATGGCTGGCAATCGCAACCCAGCCATGCTGCGCCCGCATGCGCATGCCCCCGAACTGACGGCACGGCTGGAGGCGATCCTGGCCCAGCCGTCGCTCTATGACGAGGCGATCCTGCTGCTTTCGCGCAACGGCTTCGATGTTGGCGCGGAGGCCAGCAAGACCGACTGGCGCGAGACGCGCAGCGAAAGCGAGGAGGTTCTAGCGGCCTGGCAGGCGATCTACCGCGAGCCGCAGCGCTACTGGATGTTCTACGAGCTGGCCGAGAAGCTGGTCGATTTCGAGGACTACTTCCGCCGTTGGCGTTTCAACCACGTTACCACTGTTGAACGCATCATCGGCATGAAACGCGGCACTGGCGGGACCTCGGGCGCATCGTATCTCAAGAAGATGCTGGAGGTTGAACTGTTCCCCGAACTCTGGAAAGTTCGTACCCGGCTCTGAAGCTTTTTTGCATTACAAAGAAAACACTGGGAGGGAGAACCTGATGAAGAAGATTATTGTGGCTGGCATTCTCGGCCTGTCGCTGGCGGCGTCGAACCTCGCTTATGCCGAGCCGGTGAAGATCGGCGTCATCACCACGCTTTCAGGCGGCGGCGCCGGCCTCGGCGTCGACATGCGCGACGCCTTTGAGCTGGCGATGAAGAAGTCGGGCAACAAGGACGTAGAGCTCGTTGTCGAGGACGACGCGCAGAAGCCCGAGATAGCCGTCCAGCTCGCCGAAAAGATGATCCAGAGCGACAAGGTCGATCTGCTCACCGGCATCATCTGGTCGAACCTCGCCATGGCGGTGGTGCCCAATGCCGTGTCGCAGGACATCATCTACCTGTCGCCCAATGCCGGCCCATCTGCGCTGGCCGGGGCCAAGTGCAACAAGAACTACTTCAACGTCGCCTACCAGAACGACAACTTCCATGAGGCGATGGGGCAGTACGCCAACAAGGACTACAAGAAGACGTTCATCCTTGCGCCGAACTATCCGGCCGGCAAGGATTCGCTGACCGGCTTCAAGCGCTATTACAAGGGCGATCTGGCCGGCGAAATCTACACCCAGGTCGGCCAGACCGACTACGCCGCCGAAATCGCCCAGATCCGCGATTCCGGCGCCGACTCTGTGTTTTTCTTCCTGCCCGGCGGCATGGGCATCGCCTTCATGAAGCAATACGCCCAGTCGGGCGTGAACATCCCGGTCATGGGCCCGGGCTTCTCGTTCGACCAGGACATCCTGCCGGCAGTCGGTGACGCAGCACTCGGCGTCAAGAACTCGGCCAGTTGGTCCAAGGACCTCGACAACGCCGCCAACAAGGAGTTCGTCGAAGCGTTCCAGGCCGAATATAAGCGCCTGCCCTCGGTCTATGCCGCCCAGAGCTGGGATACGGCCAACCTGATCCTGTCGGCGCTCGGCAAGGCCAGCGTCAAGGACAAGGACGCCTTCCGCGCAGCCCTGAAGGCCGCCGACTTCAAGTCGGTGCGCGGCGACTTCAGCTTCAACACCAACAACCATCCGATCCAGAACATCTATGTTCGCGAGGTGGTGAAGGAAGGCGACGTTCTGACCAACAAGATCGTCGCCACCGCCTTCGAAAAGCACGGCGACGCCTACGCCGAGCAGTGCAAGATGTAGCTAGCTTCCTTCTCCCCGCCTGCGGGGAGAAGGTGCCGGCCTTCGATAAATTCAGGACCGGATGAGGGGCTGGGCATACACCCTTGGGTGCAGCGCTGCCCCTCACCCTTACCCTTCCCCGTGAACGGGGAGAGGGGGATGTCTTCATCACATCCTCAATCCAGCCAGCGAAAGCGTCCCCTTGTCCATCGCACTGCTCATCGAGCAACTCCTCAACGGCCTGCAACTCGGAGTGATGCTGTTCCTGATGGCAGCGGGCCTGACGCTTATCTTTGGCGTGATGGGGCTGATCAACCTCGCCCATGGCTCGCTCTACATGGTCGGCGCCTTTGCCTGTGCGGCGGTCGCCGCCGCCACCGGCTCGTTCTGGATCGGCCTCATCGCCAGCCTGATCGCCGCGGCAGCGGCCGGCGCCATCATGGAAATGACCGTCATCCGCAGGCTCTACGACCGCGACCATCTCGACCAGGTGCTCGCCACCTTCGCGCTGATCCTGATGTTTTCGGAAGGTACGCGCTGGCTGTTCGGCTCTTTCCCGCTCTATCTCGATATTCCGCCGCAACTCCAAGGCGCCGTGCCACTGCCCGGCGGCGGCCAGTACCAGCTTTACCGCCTCACCATCATCGGCGTCGGCATCGTGGTTGCGACCGGGCTCTATTTGCTGATCTCGCGCACGCGCCTCGGCATGCGCATCCGCGCCGGCGAATCCGACCGGGAGATGATCGCAGCGTTGGGCGTCGACATCCGCACGCTCTACACCGTCGTCTTCGCGCTGGGCGCAGCCCTTGCCGGCCTCGCCGGCGCCATGGTCGGGGCGCTGCAGTCGGTGCAGGTCGGCATGGGCGAACCGGCACTGATCCTCGCCTTCGTCGTCATCGTCATCGGCGGCATCGGCTCGATCAAGGGCGCATTGTTTGGCGCCATCCTCGTCGGCGTCGTCGACACCATGGGCCGCTTCCTACTGCCCAAGGCACTGGCGCTCGCGATGCCTGCAGCCGAGGCCGGGCCTATCGGTGCGGCGCTGGCCTCCATGCTGATCTACATCGTCATGGCGCTCATCCTCGCCTTCAGGCCGAGCGGCCTGTTTGCGGCGCAGTCGTGAGGCGACCATGACCGACGCCCCCCTGATGAACCGCGAATCCATCGTCAACACGCTGCTGGCGCTGGCATTGCTCGGCTTTCCGCTGGCGGCGCAGGCGATGGGCGAGCCCTTCTACATCACGCTCGCCACGCGCATCGTCGTGCTCGCGCTCGCAGCCGTTGGCCTCAACGTAGCACTTGGCCTCGGCGGGCTGGTGTCCTTCGGTCACGCCGCCTTCTTCGGCCTCGGCGGCTATGCCGCCGGCATCCTGGCGACCCATGCCTTCAATGCCGAGCCGCTGCTGTTCGATTTCGAGGGCACCACTTCGATGCCCATGATCTGGCTGGCGGCAATCGTCATCTGCGGCCTGATCGCCCTTCCGATCGGTGCCATCAGCCTGCGCACGACCGGCGTCTATTTCATCATGATCACGCTGGCCTTTGCGCAGATGATCTACTACTTCGCCGTTTCATGGCCAGCCTATGGCGGCGAAGACGGGCTGTCGATCTATGTGCGCAACACATTTCCCGGCCTGAACACCACCCAGCCCCTGCCCTTCTTCCTGATCTGCTACGCCCTGCTTCTGGCAGCACTCGCGTTGTTCTGGATGCTGCGCGGCTCGCGCTTCGGCGCGGCACTTGAGGCAGCACGCCAGAACCCGGTCAGGCTCGCCGCCGTCGGCATTCCCCCGTTCAACATCCGCCTCGTCGCCTTCGTCATCTCGGCAATGGTGACGGGCGTCGCCGGTGCACTGTTTGCCGACCTCAACAAGTTCGTCAGCCCGGCGATGATGTCCTGGCACATGTCGGGCGAACTCATCGTGCTGATCATCCTCGGCGGCAAGGGCCGGCTGTTCGGGCCGCTTGCCGGCGCCATGCTCTATGTGCTGATCGAATACGCGCTCGGCGGGATCACCGAGCGCTGGCAGTTCTTCCTCGGCCTTATCCTGCTCTCAGTGGTGCTGTTCGCGCGCGGCGGATTGCTCGGCCTGTTGGCCGGAAAGGCGCGTCATGGCTGAGCCGATCCTCGAAATCCGCGACCTTCGCAAGACCTTTGGCGCGCTGAAAGCCACCGACGGCGTCAGCCTGACGCTGAAACCAGGCGAAATCCACGCGCTGATCGGCCCCAACGGTGCCGGCAAGAGTACGCTGATCCACCAGATATCGGGTTCGATCCGCCCCGACAGCGGCTCGATCCGTTTCCTCGGCCAGGACATGGCTGGCCTCGACATGGCCGCCCGCGCCCGGCTCGGACTTGGCCGCAGTTTCCAGATCTCGTCGCTCGCGCCGGAATTTTCGGCGCTTCGCAACGTCATGCTGGCGGTACAGGCGCGGCAAGGCTCAAGCTTCCGCTTCTTCAGGCCGGTCATGAGCGACCGAAGCCTGACCGGACCGGCCATGGCGATGCTCGAGCGCGTCGGCCTGGCACCCCGCGCGCATCTGCCGGCGGCGGAGCTTTCGCATGGCGAGCGCCGGCAGCTTGAGATCGCCATCGCGCTGGCGCTCGGCTCCAAGGCGTTCCTGTTCGACGAGCCGATGGCCGGCATGGGCCCCGAAGGCTCGAAAGCGCTGACCAGGTTCCTCGACGGTCTGCGCGATGAGGCGCCGATCCTGCTGGTCGAGCATGACATGGACGCGGTTTTTGCGCTCGCCGACCGAATCTCGGTGCTGGTCTATGGCCGCGTCGTTGCCACCGGCAGTGTCGACGAGATCCGCAACGATCCGGAAGTCCGCCGCGCTTATCTCGGAGAAGCCGCGTGAGCCTGCTCGAACTCAAAGGCGTGGAAACCTTCTACGGCGCTTCGCAGGCGCTGTTCGGCGTCTCGCTCGACGTACGCGAGGGCGAGGTCGTCGCACTGATGGGCCGCAACGGCATGGGCAAGACCACAACCATCGGCTCGGTGCTCGGACTGGTCCGTCCACGCGGCGGCTCGATCCGCTTCGGCGGCCGCGAGATATCGGGTCAGCGCCCGCACCGCATCGCCCGCCTCGGCCTCGGCCTGGTGCCGGAGGGGCGGCGCTGCTTCCCCAATCTCACCGTGTTCGAGAACCTCGTCGCCGCCTCCCGGGGCAGCGACTGGACCTACGGCAAGGTGGTCGACCTGTTCCCCCGCCTTGGTGAACGCCGTGAGCAATACGCCAACACCTTGTCGGGCGGCGAGCAGCAGATGCTGGCCATAGGCCGCGCGCTGATGACCAATCCGAGCCTGTTGATCCTCGACGAGGCCACCGAAGGCCTCGCGCCCGTCATTCGTCACGACATCTGGGCGGCGATCCGCAAGCTCAAGGCCGCAGGCCAGTCGATTCTGGTGGTCGACAAGACACTGTCGGAACTGTTGCCGGTAGCTGACCGCTGCTTCGTGTTGGAAAAGGGTGTCACGGTGTTCGAAGGCACACCGGGTGCGCTGACACCCGAGATCCAGGATCGTTATCTCGGGGTGTGAAAAAGGGCGGCAAAAGCCGCCCTTTTGCTTCGAGATGATAGGCGCTTACGTCACCGCCGACTTCACGGCGAAACGCGCATCCTGCCAGGCGCCGGTGCGAAGGATGTCCTCCAGCACCTCGACCGCCTGCCAGACATCCTTGTAGCCGACATAAAGCGGCGTGAAGCCGAAGCGGACCGTGGCCGGCGCGCGGAAGTCGCCGATGACGCCACGTGCGATCAGCGCCTGCATGAGGGCGTAGGCGTTTTCATGCTCGAACGAGACCTGGCTGCCACGCTTGCTGCCATCGCGCGGGCTTTCCAGCTTGAGGCCATAGGCACCGCATTTGGCTTCGACCAGTTGGATGAACAGGTCGGTCAGGGCGATGCTCTTTTTGCGCAGCGCCTGCATGTCGACGTCGTCCCACACATCGAGCGCGCCCTTGAGCGCACGCATGGTCAGGATCGGCTGGGTGCCGCACAGGAACCGGCGGATGCCGGCGTCCGCCGCATAACCCTGTTCGAAGGCAAAGGGCCTGGCATGGCCCCACCAGCCGCTCAACGGCTGGCTGACATCGGCGAGGTGACGGGTCGCAGCATAGATGAAGGCCGGAGCGCCCGGGCCGCCATTGATGTATTTGTAGGTGCAGCCAACGGCGAAATCGACATTGGCACCGTCGAGGTCTACCGGCAAAGCACCTGCCGTGTGGCAGAGATCCCAGACGATCAGGGCGCCGGCCGCCTGGGCCTGCCTGGTCAGCGCCGCCATGTCGCGCAGCTCGCCCGACTTGTAGTTGACGTGGTTGACGAGAACCACCGCAACCTTGTCGTCGATCAGCTCTTCGATGCTCGGCGCATCGACGCCTTCGAGGCGCAGCACGGCACCTGCCCGCGTCGAGGCAACGCCTTCGGCCATGTACAGGTCGGTCGGGAAGCTGTTGCCCTCGGCGACGATGACCGAACGGTCCGGCCGCATCGCCAGGGCTGCATGCAGCACCTTGTAGATGTTGGTCGAGGTGGTGTCGCACACCACCGTCTGGCCGGGTGCAGCGCCGATCAGGCGGCCGATCCGGTCGCCCAGTTCGGTCGGCATGTCGAACCAGCCTGCGGTGTTCCAGGCACGGATCAGGTCCTGCGCCCACTCCTTGGACGCAGCCGCCTGGAGCTCGCCGAAGGCGGCGTGCGTCGCAGCCCCCAGCGAATTGCCGTCGAGATAGATCACCCCTTCCGGCAGGATGAAGCGGTCGCGCATCGACCGCAGCGGATCGGCAGCATCCATCGCCTCGACAGCGGCGAGATCGGGAATTCCGGTCATGTCAAACAATCCTGGTTATTCGCGGACGGTTTCGCGAGCGGGGAGCGGGCCGCGGCTGCGCTTGAGGCTCGGCAGGGCCAGCATGGCAAGCACGAACAGGCCGGTGGCGAGCTTGAGATCGGGGGGCGGCATGCCGGCGGCAAGGCAGAGCGAAACCAGCTGGTAGTAGACGATGGCGCCGACAAACGGGGCCGCGAGCTGGCGCAGCACCGTCTGCTTGCCGATGATGGCTTCGCCGATCATCAGCGCGGCAAGGCCGTTGATCAGGATGCCGAGACCCATGTTGACGTCGGCAAAACCCTGGCTCTGTACCATCAGCGCGCCGCTGGTGGCCGAGAATGCGCTGGCAAGGCCGACGCCGCCGATGGTGGCGACCCAGACATTGATGCCCTGTGCCTCGGCCATGTCAGGGTTGGCGCCGACGGCGCGAATGGCAGTGCCCTTCTCGGTCTTGAAGAACATGTTGAGCAGCACGAAGACGATGGCGCCGATGATGCCGGCGACGATGATCTTGCTGACCGGGAAGCCCGGCTGGACGAAAGGCGCCCAGTCGAAGACGGTCGGCGCGCCGAACACCGACAGGTTGGACTTGCCCATGATGCGCAGGTTGATGCTGTAAAGCATCGTCATCATCAGGATGCCGGCCAAAAGCGTGTGAATGCGGAAGCGCAGGTGGATGAAGGCCGTGCAGCAGCCGGCGAGGAAGCCGGCGATGAGGGCGACCGCAATCGCCGTCAGCGGCGAAGCACCGCTCGCCAGCAAAACGCCGCAGACGCAGCCGCCGAGCGGAAACGCGCCCTCGCTGGTAAGGTCGGGGAAATTCAGCGTGCGGAACGGGATCATGATGCCAAGCACGACGAAGGCGAGGATGAGGCTTTGTGCCAGCGTGACCGGGATCAGCGCGACGAAGCTCGTAAAGATGGTCTGGATAAGGTCCATGGTGATCAGCTCGCCAGCAGCATGCGGTCGGTCTTGACGGCGAAATGGCCGATCAGGTCCGGAACAGTGGTCCTGGCCTTCTCGTCGCCCGAGATCTCGAGGCGGAGCTTGCCGGCATCGAGCATGATGACGCTGTGACCGAAATCGACAGCGTGCTGCATGTTGTGGGTCACCATCAAGGTGGTGAGCTTGAGCGCCTCGACGGCACGCACGGTCGCCTTCATGACGATGTCGGCGGTGCGAGGATCGAGCGCTGCGGTGTGTTCGTCGAGCAGCAGGAGCTCGGGCTGGCCACCGACCGCCATGATCAGCGACAGCGACTGGCGCTGGCCGCCGGAGAGCAGTTCGACGCGGGTGTCCAGGCGGTTTTCGAGGCCGAGGCCGAGCAGCGCCAGCCGCTCCCTGTAGTCGGCAAGCCGCTTGGCGTTGAGGCCCTGGCGCAGGCTGCGCTTCTTGCTGCGCAGTTCGGCGAGCAGCATGTTCTCGGCCACCGTCATGGAGGCGGCGGTTCCCTTCATCGGGTCCTGGAATACGCGGGCAAGCCGCATGGCGCGGGTGTGCACCGGCAGATCGGTGACGTTGTCGCCATTGATGAGGATCTGGCCGGAATCGAGCACCAGCGCACCCGAAATGGCATTGAGCATGCTGCTCTTTCCGGCGCCGTTGGAGCCGATGACGACGCCGAATTCGCCGGTGGCGAGCTTCAGGTCGAGGCCGTCGAGGGCAACCTTCTCGTCGGGTTGTCCCTTATAGAATACCTTACGTGCAGATCGGATTTCGAGCATCCGTCCCTCCCGAAATGGCAACGGCGCGTGAAACGCCGTTGCCAGGTTTGACGAAGCCGAAAATCAGTCGACGATGCACTTGCAGTCGGCGAGCGAAGCCGGGATCTCGATGCCGAAGGCAGCCATGGCCTTCTTCGAGATCGTCGCAGCGTGGTCCTCATAGGCCGGACGCGACGGAGCGATGGTCTTGGGATCCTTGCCCTTCAGCACTTCGGCGGCAATCTTGCCGGCGTTGACGCCGACCTGCTCGTAGTTCACCGCGAAGCTCGCGGGCACGACACCGTCGCGCACGGCGTTGTCGTCGGCGTTGACGACGGGGATACCGGCCTGGCGGGCGGCAGCCGCAACCGCCGGGATGGCCGGCTGGATCAGGTTCGAGGTCGGGCCATAGATCACGTCGACCTTGCCGGCCAGCGAGGCGATGCGCTGCTGGATGTCGTTGACATTGTCGATACCCACTTCGACGACCTCGAAGCCGGCAGCCGGCGCGGCTTCCTTGATCTTCTCGACCAGGGCGACGTCATTGGCTTCACCCGGGTTGTACGGCACGCCGAAACGCTTGGCGTTCGGCAAAAGCTTCTTGGTAAATTCCATCACCGCTGCGACGTCCTGCAGATCGGTGGCGCCAGTCATGCCGTCGTCACCAGCTTCCCACGACGGCACCAGCTTGGCGGCGACCGGATCGGTGACGGCAGCGAAGATGACCGGAATGCCCGAGCCGGCGAGCGCCTTCTTGGCGATCTGCGAGACCGGGGTGGTGATGGTGTAGAGCATCTTCGGGTTTTCGGCCTGCAGCTTTGCGATCATCTGCGGCACGAGCGAAGCGTCGAAATTGGTGTGGCTCTCGGTGTAGACCACATCCTTGCCCTCGGCGAAGCCGTTCTCGGCCAGCGCCTTCTTGAAGCCGGCGATCGCGGCGTTGAGCTGCGGATGCTCGCCGAAATTGGCGATGCCGATCTTGACCGGATCGGCGATGGCAGCGCTCAGGCTCGTGGCGAGCGCGCCAGCCAGGATGAGGCCCGACAGCAGGCCGGACTTGAAGCTCTTCATGAATTCCTCCCAGAATGAAGCACTGCCGGTACGCCAGCAGCTTGACCAGAAGATGAGCAGACCCTGAAGCAGCTGTCAAACGATTATATATAATTCTTGCCATGACTCGACATCATATATAATCCTGAGTCTCAAGCGGTGCTGCGGAGGACAGCGATGCAGGATGACGAAGAGCATTCCACAAAAACGGAAGCGGCCTACCGGCTGCTGCGCCGCGATATCCTGACCACGCGCCTGCTGCCAGGCGCTCCGCTCAAGCTCAGCGCCCTGCGTCAGAGCTATGGCGTCGGCTGGACGCCGTTGCGCGAGGCCTTGTCGCGGCTCGAGGCCGAGCGCTTGGTCACCGCCATTTCAAACCGCGGCTTCACCGTTGCTTCCGTGTCGCGCGGCGAACTCGAAGACCTCGCCCGCGCCAGGATGGTGGTCGAGCTGCCGCTGCTGCTGGAATCGATCGAAAAGGGCGGCAGCGACTGGGAAGAAGCGGTCGTCACCGCGCATTATCGCCTGTCGCGCTGCAAGACGGCAGTTGAAGACCCCTCCGACGAGGCGGTCGACGCCTGGGACGAGAAGCACGAGGCCTTCCATGCGGCGCTGCTCAGTGCCGCTCAGTCGAGCTGGCTCCTGCGTTTCCGCTCGACAATATCAGACCAGTTGCGCCGGCATCATCGTTTCCTCGGCCTCGCGCCGACATTGCGCGCCGCCGCCGGCCAGAAGGACGGATTCGAGGAAGCCATGGCAGCCCTGCAGGAGGCGCAGTCGATCGGCCCGCATACGGCCCTGATGGAGGCCGCGCTCGACCGCGACCTCGAACGCGCCAAGGCACTGATGATCGACCACATCGGCTACACGCTGCATGTCTATGTCCACACCGGCGACTACAGCGGCAGCAGGCACGCCGCCCGCCCCGGCAGCCTCAGGTCGCGGTCGGCGGCCGAATGACCGCCCCCTACCGCCCGTCGCTGGACGAGATCGCCGCTGCGCGCGCCCGCATAGCACCTTACGCTCCGCGCACACCGCTGGTCCGGCTCGACCTCGGCCTGCCCGACCGGCAGATCTTCCTCAAGCTCGAGACGCTGTCGCCCATCGGCGCGTTCAAGCTTAGGCCGGCGCTGAACGCGCTGCTTTCCCGCGACGCGGCTGCGCTCGCCAATGGCGTCGCCACCACCAGCTCCGGCAACATGGCCTATGGCATGGCGTGGGCCGCCAACAGGCTCGGCTTGCCGATGGCCGCCTACATGTACGCAGGTGCGCCGCAGACCAAGATTGATGGTGTGCGCCGCCTCGGCGGCGAAGTGCGCTTCATCTCGCTCGAGACCTGGTGGCAGTACATCATCGGCGCAGACAGGCCCGACTTCCCGGAATTACTGATCAACCCGGTGACCGACCAGGCGGTACTGTCGGGAAACGGCTCCATCGGCATGGAAATCGTCGAGGACCTGCCGGAGGTCGACGTCGTGCTCACCCCCTATGGCGGCGGCTCGATGACGTCAGGCGTGGCAAGCGCCGTGAAGGCGCTGCGCCCGCAAACGAAAATCTTCGCCGTCGAGGACGAAAGCGCAGCCCCGGTGACGGCAGCACTTGCCGCAGGCCGCATCGTCGACATCGAGACGCTCCCGTCCTTCGTCAAGAGCATTGGCGGCCCGTCCTTGGTGCCGCAGCTGTGGCCGGTGGCGCGCGAGCTGATCGACGGCGCCGTCACCGTCAGCCTCGAGCAGGTCACCGCGGCGATGCGGATGCTGTTTGCGAAATCCAAGGTTGTGGCCGAGGGCGCAGGGGCAGCCTCGCTGGCTGCAGCGCTTGCCAGTCCTGATGCCACCGGCAGCGTCGTCTGCGTCATTTCAGGCGGCAACATCGACGCCGAGGCCTATTCGACGGTACTCGCAGGCGGCATCCCCAGCGCCTGAACCTTTCAAGCTTGTACTATCGAGCGAAACGGTCCTACAACAGCCCGGTCGGACCGGCCTGTTCTGCGGTTCGCGGCGAGGACGGCAGATGGAAGAGCGCAAGGATACGGCAAACGCCGAAGGCTGGGTGGACGGCGAGACCAAGGTGTTGGAAGCGCCCGCCGATCATGGCACCGAATTGCGCCTGTGGCTGCGACTGCTCACCTGCTCGACGCTGGTCGAGACCGAAGTGCGCCGGCGCCTGCGTGAAGAGTTCGATTCCACCCTGCCCCGCTTCGACCTGATGGCGCAGCTCGAGCGCGCCCAGGACGGCATGGTGCTGGGCGAAGTGTCTAAGCGCATGATGGTGTCGCCCGGCAACATCACTGTCTTGGTTGAGCGCCTAGCCGAAAGCGGCCACATCAGTCGCACCACCTCGCCGACCGACCGCCGCGTCCAGATCATCGCCCTGACGCCCTTCGGCCGCGCCGAATTCGAGAAAATGGCAGCGGCACACGCCGACTGGATCGGCGACCTGTTCGGCACGCTGTCAGCCAAGGACGGCGCGATCCTACTCGATGAACTCGCCAAGCTGAAGCGCTCGATCGTCGCGTCACTGGCCAAGGGCGCTTGATCGAACCGGCTGGAGCAATTCCAGGAAAAGTGCGCAGCCGTTTTCCATCCGGAATTGCGCAGAAACACTCTATGCGCGAAATCGGGCGCGGTAGTCGCTCGGCGTCAGCCCGACGATACGGACAAAGACCTTGCGGAACGCACCGGGATCGCCGTAGCCGACTTCCCATGCCACCTTGTCGACCGACTGCATGGTGAATTGCAGCAACTCCCGCGCCTTGCCGACGCGCAGGCGCTGGCCATATTCTGTGGTCGTCAGCCCGGTCGCCTTCTGAAACCGGCGCAGGAAGGTACGCTGCTCCAACCCGGCCAATGCCGCCAGGTTGCCGAGATCCAGGTCCTTGCCTTCGCTCGCCTGCAGCCAGTGCTGCACCTTTAGGATTGCCGCGTCACCATGGCTGAGCCGCGGCGCGAATGTGCTGTAGTAGCGCTGTTCGCGTCCGGGCGGATCGAGAGCGAGAACCCGGGCCGTCTCGATCATCACGGTCGGCCCGAGAAAGCGGTCGACGAGTTTCAGGCCAAGGTCGGTCCAGGCCATCAGGCTGCCGGCGGTGATGATGTCGCCGTCATCGATGAGCAGCCTGTCGGTGTCGAGTTTGGCTTCGGGAAAACGCGACCGGAACGCCTCGTCATAGACCCAGTTCGTCGTCACCGGCCGCCCGGCCAACAGCCCCGTCTCGCCGAGCAGGAAGGCGCCGGCGCAGACGGACGCCAGCACACCGCCGGCACCATGGCGCTGGAGCAGCCAGCCGGCGACAGGTGCGGCATGTTCGGGCGAGATCGGATCGCCGAGTGCCGGCGGTACAACATAGATTTCGGGAACACCCGTGGCATCTGGATGGGTGTCGAACACCCTTGTCGGGACTTGCCCCACACTCTCCGCGCGCCAATGGCTGACGCGTATGGTCAAGAGCGGCGCACCCCGGCTCTTGCGCCCGGCAGTGCGGTTGGCCAACTCGAACAGGTCCGTCATGCCGAGCACCGCCGACATCTGCGCACCAGGGTAGAACACCAGACCTATCTCGATGAGGTCGCCCGTTGCCATTTGTCGAAATCACCCCCTGTTATGTCGATATCGCCAATAGGCCGGCACCATAATCCATTGCATCTTCCAGACAACATCCTTCCCAACAGCAAAGGCATCGGGGACATGAGCAAGCGCGCGGTGATCGCCATCGATATCCAGAACGAATATTTTCCGGACGGGAACATGCCCCTCGTCGGCATCGAAAAGGCGGCCGCCAACGCCGCCCGGGTCATAGGGGCGGCACGCTCCAAGGGCGACACCGTCATCCATGTCCGCCATCTCTCGAAGAGCGCGGATGCGCCGATCTTTGCGCCCGGTACGCCAGGCGTCGAGATCAACGCCGCTGTCGCCCCGGCCAATGGCGAGAAGGTCATCACCAAGAACCACGTCAATTCGTTCCGCGAGACCGATCTCAAGGCAACGCTGGACGCCAAGGGCATCGAGGAAGTCGTCATCGTCGGGGCGATGAGCCACATGTGCGTCGAAGGCGCCACCCGCGCTGCAGCCGACTTCGGCTACAAGGCGACCGTCGTCCACGATGCCTGCGCCACCCGCGACCTCGAATTCAACGGCAAGACGGTGCCAGCTGCCCAGGTCCACGACGCCGTCATGGCGGCCATCGCCTTCGGCTATGGCGAACTCGTGGATACGGCGACTTACCTGTCCAGATAGCATTCACGGCCTCTGCCTCTGCCCCGGTCGCGCGCATGCCGGCCGGGGTCTTTGCGCCCTCATTTCCAAAATAACTTTAAGCTTGAAGTTTTTTTCGAAACCGGCCATGGTGCTGTCATGGTCAGGATCGGGCACGCATGTCCATCTGGCCGCACGGCTTCAGGAGGAGGACGGCATGCGCATTGTCTGTATCGGTGGCGGACCGGCCGGTCTCTATTTTGCCCTGCTGATGAAGAAACAGCATCCCGAGCACCAGGTCACCGTCGTCGAGCGCAACCGTCCCTTCGACACCTTCGGCTGGGGCGTGGTCTTTTCCGACGCAACCATGCAGTCGATGCGCCAATGGGACCCGGCCACCGCCGAGACGATCGAAGACGCCTTCAACCATTGGGACGACATCGAGCTGGTATTCAAAGGTCGCAAGATCCGCACCACTGGGCACGGCTTCGTCGGCATCGGCCGCAAGAAGATGCTGAACATCCTGCAAGAGCGCTGCATCGAGCTCGGCGTCGAACTGGTGTTCGAGACCGACGTGCAGGGCGACCAGGATTTCCCCGATGCCGACCTCATCATCTCGTCCGATGGCGTCAACTCGCGCATTCGGCACAAATACGCCGACATCTTCAAGCCCGACATGGTGATGCGGCCCAACCGCTACATCTGGCTCGGCACCGACAAGCGTTTCGACGCCTTCACCTTCGATTTCCAGCGCACCGAGCACGGCTGGTTCCAGGCCCACATCTATCGTTTCGACGACAACACCTCGACCTTCATCGTCGAGACCACCGACGAGGTGTTCAAGGCGCATGGCATCGACGAGATGGACCAGGACCAGTCCATCGCGTTCTGCGAAAAGCTGTTTGCCGGCACGCTCGACGGCCACAAGCTGATGACCAACGCGCGCCATCTGCGCGGCTCGGCCTGGCTGAATTTCGGCCGCCTGATCTGCGACAAGTGGAGCCACTTCAACGGCCAAAGCCACGTCGTCTTGATGGGCGACAGTGCCCACACCGCGCATTTCGCCATCGGCTCCGGCACCAAGCTCGCCATCGACGACGCCATCGAACTGACCCGCCAGTTCGACATCATCGGCCACGACAAGGCCAGCATCCCGGCCGTGCTCGACGCCTATGAAGAGGTGCGCCGCGTCGACGTCGCCCGCATCCAGAACGCAGCCCGCAACGCCATGGAATGGTTCGAGGTCGTGGGCACCCGCTACGCCGACACGCTCGAGCCCGAGCAGTTCATGTATTCGATGCTGACCCGTTCGCAGCGCATCAGCCACGAGAATCTGCGCCTGCGCGACAAGGACTGGCTGGAAGGCTTCGAGCGCTGGTTCGCCGAACGCGCCGGCGTCTCGCCCGCCCCCAACGGCTCGGTGCCGCCACCGATGTTCACGCCATTTTCGATCCGCGGCCTGACGCTGAAGAACCGCATCGTCATGTCGCCGATGGCGATGTATTCGGCCACCGACGGTGTGCCCGACGATTTCCACCTCGTCCATATCGGCGCACGCGCCATGGGCGGTGCGGCTCTCGTCTTCCCGGAGATGACCTGCGTGTCGCCGGACGCGCGCATCACGCCGGGATGCCTCGGCCTGTGGAACGACGAGCAGGCGCAGGCTTTCAAGCGCATGGTCGACTTCGTCCATCAGCAGACACCGGCTAAGATCGGCATCCAGATCGGTCATGCCGGCCGCAAGGGTGCGACCAAGGTTGCTTGGGAAGGCATCGACCAGCCTGTAACCTCGGGTGGCTGGCCGCTGATCTCGGCTTCCGCCCTGCCGTATCTCAAGCATTCCGACATGCCGCGCGCCATGACCCGCGACGACATGGACCGTGTGCTGGCCGACTTCGTCAGCGCCACGGAGCGCGCCCGTGACCTCGGCTTCGACATCCTCGAGCTGCACGCCGCCCACGGCTACCTGCTGTCGTCCTTCCTGTCGCCGCTGACCAATTTGCGCGACGATGAATATGGCGGCAGCCACGAAAACCGTGCCCGCTATCCGCTCGAAGTGTTCCGCGCCATTCGCGCCGTCTGGCCTGAGGACAAGCCGATCTCGGTGCGTCTCTCGACCCACGACTGGTATGAAGGCGGCAACACGCCCGAGGATGCGGCGATCTTCGCCAAAATGTTCAAGGACGCCGGCGCCGACATGATCGACTGCTCGTCAGGCCAGGTGGTCAAGGAAGAGCAGCCGGTCTATGGCCGCCTGTTCCAGACGCCCTTCTCCGACAAGATCCGCAACGAGATCCAGGTGCCGACCATTGCGGTGGGCGCAATCTCGGAAGCCGACCACGCCAATTCGATCATCGCCGCTGGTCGCGCCGACCTCTGCGCGGTTGCCCGTCCGCACCTCGCCGACCCATCCTTCGTCATGCATGAGGCGGCGAAGATCGGTTATGCCGAGCAGGCCTGGCCGAAGCAGTATCATTCGGCCCGCGCCCAATATGTGAACAACCTCGCCCGCGCCGCGACAGCCACACCCGCGGGCAAGGCATGAGCATGGCCAAGCGTCACGCCCTCGTCACCGGCGCCGGAAGCGGCATCGGCCGCGCCATCGCCTTGGCGCTCGCCGCCAACGGCCACAGCGTCAGCCTGTGCGGCCGCCGGGCCGCTCCGCTCGAAGCCGTGTGCGACGAGATCGCCAAGGCTGGCGGCGAAGCCTTTGTGCTCGACGGGTTCGACGTCACCGATACGCATTCGGTCGAGGCAGGCGTCGCCAGGGCGATTGCCCAGGCCGGCGACATTTCAGTGCTGGTCAATTGCGCCGGCGAAGCACCGTCGGCTCCCTTCGACAAGACCGACCTGGCATTGTGGAGCCGGGTCATCGGCATCAATCTCACCGGCACGTTCCTGGTGACACAGGCAGCACTTGCCTCGGTCAAGCGCGCCGGCAAGGGCCGCATCGTCAATGTCGCCAGCACCGCCGGCCTGACTGGCTACCCTTACGTCTCAGCCTATTGCGCTTCCAAGCACGGCGTGGTCGGCATGACGCGCGCGCTGGCGCTGGAGCTTGCCCGCACAGACGTCACCGTCAACGCCGTCTGCCCCGGCTTCACCGACACCCCCCTGCTCGACGGTGCCGTGGAAACCATCACCGGCAAGACCGGCCGCTCGGCGGACGAGGCGCGCGCGGCACTTGCCCGCGCCAATCCTCAAGGACGCCTGGTGAGCCCCGAGGAAGTGGCCGACACGGTGCTGTGGCTCGCCTCGGAAAAGGCCACCGCAATCACAGGCCAGGCGATCCCGGTTGCCGGCGGCGAAGTTCTGGGAGGATGACGATGACCAACCCGATGCAGGACAAGAAGCGTCCGTTCAAGGATCACAAGGCCAGGCATTTCCTGTTCGAGACCGATGCCGACGGCCGCGTCGCCACGATCACGCTCAATCGTCCCGAGAAGAAGAACCCGCTGACCTTCGAGAGCTACGAGGAACTCACCGACCTGTTCCGTGGGCGGGGGGGGGGCGGCGGCGGGGGGGGGGGGGGGGGGGGAGGGGCTGCGTCCAACCACTCCACCGCCCCCGCCGGGTTCGCCCACAAACAGCCCCC
>NZ_JAMSHL010000031.1:0-54269 GCF_026521175.1 Aminobacter sp. MET-1
GGTGAGCTGATCACCACGGCCAATGCCGCGGTTGCGCCAAACTCGAAGATCGCCGAGCTCAGGGCACGGCAGGACAAGCTGGTCTATGGCTGATTGGCTCCGTGCCGCGCGTCCTGATGGCACGCGGCACAGCCTCTAGCGCCGTCGACATGCCGCCTCGATCGCGTCCCTGAGATCCTCGCCTGAAATGGGCTTGTGCAGGATGCGGGCGCCGCTTGACGTCACCTCCTTCAGCCGTTCCGGCGAGGTGTCGCCGGTGACGATGACGGCGGGGACTGCGCGTCCCAGACGGGCGCGGATCGCCTGGATCGCCTGGAACCCGGTGACGCCGTCGGCGAGACGGTAGTCGGCGACGACGAGGTCGACCGGGGCGTGGCCGGCAGTCGATGCCCTGGCATGGGCGGCCAGGGCCTCCGCGGCCGAACGGCCGGGATAGACCTTGTGTCCCTCCAGCGTCAGCAGTTGCACCATGGCGTCGAGAATGTCTCCTTCGTCCTCGACGATCATGAGGCCGGCAGCGACGGCGGCGGACGCCGGCCTTTCCAGGGGCCGGGGTGTCATCGCCGTGCGCACCATCGGTACCGTGACCGAGAACATCGAGCCTTTGCCTGGCTTCGAAACCAGCCTGAGCGGATGCTTCAGCAGTCCAGCGGTGCGGCGGACGATGGCGAGCCCCAGTCCCAGCCCTTGCGTCCTGTCGCGCGCCGGGTTCTGCAACTGCACGAACTCCTCGAAGACCATGCCCTGCTGGTCCCCGGGAATTCCGGGACCGGTGTCCAGCACCTCGATCTCGACCTTGTCGCCCCGCCTGCGGCAGCCGAGCAGCACGCGGCCACTGGTGGTGTAGCGAAAGGCGTTCGACAAAAGGTTGTTGAGGATGCGCCTCAGCATCATCGGATCGCTTTCGACCCGCAGGCTCGTGTCGATGACGCGCCATTCCAGGCCGCGCTGCCTTGCCTCTCCGGCGAATTCACTGTGGAGATCGCGAAACATCTCGCGCAGCGACACGGTCTCGTTGGCGACGGTAACGATGCCGGCGTCGAGCCTGGAGATATCGAGCAGCGCGTTGAGCAGCCCGCTGAGATTGCCGACCACCGATTTCGCCCGGCCTGCCAGGTCGCGGGCGTTGCCCGCCGGCACGTCGCCGCGCTGACCCAGCACCGCAAGGGTCGAGACCAGCAGGCTGAGCGCATGGATCGGCTGGCGCAGGTCATGGCTGGCGGCGGCGAGGAAGCGCGTTTTCGCATGGTCGGCCGTCTGCGCCCGGTCGCGCTCTTCTTCCAGATGCACGACCAGATCGTCGTTCTGCAGGCGCAGGCTGATGGTTTCGCGCAGCATGCGATAGGTGATGCGGCAATAGTAGAAATTGATGGCGACCAGCGAGGTCAACAGGAACAGGAAGGCGCCCGAAAAATCGCTTCCTGAGGTGATGCAGCGCAGCGCCACCGGAATGACGGTGGCAAGGATCGAGCCGATGAGTGCGGGCGGAAACGCCGAGAGCGACGGCACGGTGCCGCAGACGAGACCGGTCAGAACGATGACGGTGAAGGACAGAACGACCGGCTCCTCGGGCAGGAAGCCGGCCCAGCCGAGCGCGCCCCATAACAGCCCCGACACCCACGAAAAGCCCGCCGCCAGCCAGGCCCAGGGCATGAGCGATCCGGAATCCGTCCTGCGGCGGACGAACTGGCGCGATGCAAAGACGCGCGTGGCGGTGAGCAGGTACAGCGCGCTCAGCCATGCGGCGAGCCAGGTGGTGGAAACCGCGCTGCTGAGCACATAGATCGCCGCCATCGAGATGACGATATTGGAAATGACCACGCCATAGGAATTGCGATACAGAAGCTCGATGAGCTCGCGACTTATCTTGTCTTGCTGCATGCTGTTTTCCTAATATTCTGCATGCGCTGCGGCAGCATAACGCGATGATCTATCGACAACTTGTTTCAGACTGGTTGGCGACCGGGCAGGCAAGCCTGCTATGATCGCGCCATGAATCGCCCGCTCACCGCCATCCTCGCCGACGATCATGCCATTGTCCGCGAGGGCCTGAAGCTGCTGTTTTCGGCGGTGGACAACATCACAATCGTCGCCGAAGCGGCCGATGGCGAGGCCCTTTTGCGGCATGTCCGCGACACGCGCGCTGACCTTCTGATCCTCGATCTCGGCATGCCCGGCGTTGCCGGCATCCAGTTCATCTCCGACATCAGGGAGCTGGCGCCGCGCCTGAAGATCCTGGTGCTGACCGCAAATATCGAGCCACGGACGGTGCGCGCGGCGATCGAGGCGGGCGCCAGCGCCTATCTGACCAAGGACGGCGATCCCGAGGAACTGATCGCGGCCGTCGAGGCGGTGAAGAAGGGCGCAACCTATCTGGCGCAAACCGTGCGTTTTGCTTTCAGCGAACCGAACCGCAGCGCAGCACCCGTGCAGGACGTCGTCTCGCCGATCCCGCTCACCCGTCGCGAGCACCAGATCCTCGCGCTCGTGGCGCAGGGCATGACGGCGCGCGAGGTGGCGGAGCGGCTGGGCATCAGCCCGCTGACTGCCCGCAAGCACCGGGAAAACCTGATGCGCAAACTCGATCTCCATAGCGTCGCCGAACTCACCACCTATGCGGTTCGCCTGGGACTGCCCGCCGGCTGACCGGCAGCGCCCGCAGCCGCCCCTTTGCAATGCCTTAACCATCCCCAAGCTGGGCGAAAGCGCCCGCGAACTAAATACGACACCTGCCGTATGTTTCCGCGCAAGCGCCGCGCCTATTCCTCCCCGCGACCTGATCGCACGGGGAGGAGCCGTCATGCTGTCGCTGGAACTCTTGGTTCCGTTTGCTCTCGCAACGCTTGTCTTTGCCTGCATGCCGGGACCGGCGATCCTTTACATGACGGCGCAGACCCTGGCGCATGGACGCCAGGCCGGCCTGATGGCGGCACTCGGCATTCATCTCGGCTGTTATGTGCACATTGCAGCGGCGACCGTCGGTCTTGCTTCGCTCGTCACCCATGCGCCTGTCGTCTACGAGGCGTTCAGGCTCATGGGCGCTGCCTATCTGGTGTGGCTCGGGCTCACCATGTTCCTCGGCTGGAACAAGACCTGCGGCGACAAAAACGACGCCGGGTCGAGCACGTTGCGCGATAGCATCGTGGTCGAGGTGCTCAACCCGAAGACGGCACTGTTCTTCCTGACGTTCCTGCCGCAATTCGTCGATCCGGCCGCGGCCATGCCATTGTGGCTGCAGTTCATGATCCTCGGCATGATCGTCAATCTGGTGTTTTCGTTCGCCGACGTGGCGGCGGTGGGCATCGCTTCCCTGGCGCTTGGCCGGATCAGCAGCTCAAGGACCGAGTGGATGATCCCCAAGGCCTGCGGCTCGATCCTGATCGGCCTTGGCGTGGTTCTGGCCAGCCAGCATCAGTGATGTGGCTTGCGGCCCGCCGCTTGACGTTTGATGTCAGGTGCGGGCGGCCTGCCGAGCCAGTGTTGCGGCGTCCAAGGCCAGGCCCCGGCATCGTTGGCGTCCGCCATCATCGCGGCTGGATAGTTCGCCCCCGGCGTGCCACTCTCACGGCAAGATTGCAGTTGCAGATAGCCACAATCCGCCTGGGGGGACTTTCAGATGACGGGCATACGAAGCTGCCTTTCGAGCGTTCTTTTGCTCGTACCTGTTTTCCTTGCCGGTCTCGGCGGGACAAGCCGAGCGCATGACCCGGGCGCGGAGGTGGTCATGGCGGAGAGCGAGCCGCTGCCCGCCCCGAGCGGCGCGATCCTGTTCGAAAACGTCCGGATCTTCGACGGCAAGGCGAGCGCGCTCTCGGCCGCTTCGAATGTGCTGGTGAAGGGCAATGTCATCGAGCGCATCTCGACCGCGGTCATCGAGCCTGCGGGCGCCGAGGTCATAGCGGGCGGCGGGCGCGTGTTGATGCCGGGCCTGATCGACGCGCATTGGCACGCGATGCTGATCGCATCGACGCCTGCGGAAGCGATGGGCGATGTCGGCTTCGCCAATCTCGCTGCCGGCGACGAGGCGACGCACACGCTGATGCGCGGCTTCACCACCGTTCGCGATGTGGGCGGGCCGGTGTTCGGGCTCAAGCGCGCCATAGACAACGGGATCGTCGTGGGACCGCGCATCTACCCGTCCGGCGCCATGATCACGGTCACCAGCGGCCATGGCGATTTCCGGCAGTTCAGCGACCTGCCGCGGCAGATCGGCGGCCCGTTCACACCCATGGAGCGGAATGGCGGCAGCATTGTCGTTGATAGCCCCGACGAGGTGCGTCTGCGCGCCCGCGAGCAGTTCATGCAGGGTGCCGCCCATATCAAGATAACCGCCGGCGGCGGGGTGTCGTCGCCCTTCAGTCCGCTCGACGTCACCACCTTCACCGAGGCCGAATTGCGGGCCGCGGTCGAGATCGCCGACAACTGGGGCACCTATGTGATTGCGCATGCCTTCACGACGGATTCGATCAACAAGGCGATCGCGGCCGGGGTGAAATGCATCGAACACGGCTTCCTCATGGACGAGGACACCGCCAGGCTGATCGCCGAGAAGGACATCTGGCTGAGCTTGCAGCCGCTTCCGGAGATGTTGAGGCAGGGGTTCCGGGAGGGCACTGTCGAGCGCGCCAAGGCCGACGAGGTGTGGCCGGGCATCGCCAGGACCTACGAACTGGCAAAGAAATACAAGATCAAGACGGCATGGGGGACGGACGTGCTGTTTTCCCGCGAACTGGCGCGGCAGCAGGGCGCGATCCTGGCTTCGCTCATCCGCTGGTACACGCCCGCCGAAGCGCTCGCGATGGCGACCAGCACCAATGCCGAGCTGCTGAAGCTGTCGGGCAAGCGCAATCCCTATCCGGGCAAGCTGGGCGTGGTCGAGGAGGGCGCGCTGGCCGACCTGTTGCTGGTCGACGGCAATCCGCTCGAGAACCTCGAGCTGGTCGCCGATCCCGAGAAGAATTTCCTGGTCATCATGAAGGACGGCCGCGTCTACAAGGACACCATGCCGAACTGAGCGCGTCGGGACACATAGGGCGGCTCGTCTGACGGGCTGTGCGGGCGGGCTGCGTCTGGCCCGTGGCCTCAAGCGACAGCCTGTCTCAAAAGGCAGGTCATTGCTTCGTGTGCGGATACTGGGGCTGTCCGGCGAATTCCGCGCAAAGCGAAAACGCCGCCAGCACGACGTGGGTCCGGTCCCATCCCGCCAGCTCGGCTACGCTGAGAAGCTTGGCCAGGGAAGGCTCGATGGCGAACTGGCACTCAGCCAGATACTCCACGTCCTGCGGCTCCAGGGTCGGGCTGTTGATGCGCAAGTGCTTGGTCATCGGCGTGTCAGGGGGCGTCATTTCACGAATTCCAGTCCAGCAACAGATGCGAAGTCGGATCGCTGTGTCTCCCGGGCAAGCCGATCGACCGTGGGACAATGATCTAAGGCGTTGACACAGATGAACATAATGAATTCCAGTCAGCTCACTTGAGTGGAATTCATATGTCATGACGAAAAAGCGATCGATGCCCCAGATGCGGGCGCTTCAATCTTTCGAAGCCGTGGCGCGGCATCTTTCCGTTTCCCATGCGGCCCAGGAACTTGGCGTGACGCAGAGCGCGGTCAGCCACCAGATCCGGCGGCTGAGCGAGGAGCTCGGAGAGCGGCTGGTGGAGCGGCAGGGACGCGGCCTCGTCTTGACGCAAACCGGGCGTCGCCTCGCATCGGAGCTCGACCGCGCATTCGACCTCATCGAAAGCTCGGCCGCGCAGGTGGTTGGAGCGGCCAGTGGAACGGTACGCCTTGCCGTCTATGGCTCCTTTGCCAGCGGCTGGCTCATCGAGCGGCTGCCGGCGTTTTTCGCCCGGCACCCCGACATCGATCTGCAGCTCATCACGGTCACCGACGAGGACGAGCTGAGCGACAGGCTCGCCGACGCTTTCATCACCTGCACGCCGTCGCAACGGGGATACAGGAGCATCCTGCTCAGGCGCGAGCAGCTGATCGCGGTCGCGTCGCCCAACATCGGGGAGTGGCCGTGCCCGTTGATCACCACTGAGGTGTCGCCGTCTTCGGTGGGGGCCGATTGGATCGACTTCTGCCGCCAGAACAGCCTCGAGCTTTCGACATTCCAGAAGGAAAGCTGGAAGCTGTGCACGCATTATCAGCTGGCGTTCGACATGGCCCGTGTCGGCATCGGCGCTGCCCTTGTTCCCGACTTCCTCGGCGAGCGCGGCATTGCCGAAGGCGCCTTGCAAAGGCTGCCAGGCGAGCCGATGCCGACAGGGCTGAGCTACTACCTGTCCATCAAGTTCAGCCGCAGCCAGGAGCCGGCGCTCACGAGCCTGACCCGATGGCTGCGCGCGGCGTCGCGATAGCGCCGGGAATGATGAGCTCAGATCATGAGTGGGGCGCCGGGGCTTCCGGCTCTTCGCCTACGCCTCCAGCGCGCCCGACCGGGCGTCCTTGCTCGGCGCCGTTCCGACCAGCTTGACGAGGTCGTCGCCGGCGCCGGTGAAGCGGTGGGAGCGGCGGGTGAGGATGTAGCCCTCCTGGGGCGCGAAGACTTCGACGCGGCCGCCGTCCTCGCCGGGAGCGCGCACGATGGTTGCCAGCCTGTCGCCTGACTTGACCCGGTCGCCGGGCTTGACGTCGTAGAGGATGGCGCCGGAGCAGGGGGCCGGCACCATCTCGATATGGTCGATGGGCGCGACCACGCCAGTGAAGGGTTGGGGTGCTGCGAGAGCCGCATCGGCAACGACGCCGCGCGCCACCAGCAGGCGGTAGATGCCCTCGGCGTCGTATTCGGCAATGCCTGTATGGACGTCGGAGGTGCCGCGATATTCGACCGTGGTGACGACGCGGGTCTCGAGCTTGGCTTCCTTGCGCGGCAGCTTCAGCCAGGGATGCAGCGATGCTTCGTCGAAGGAGGCGCCCGACTGGCCGCCCCACAGGATGACGGCGTCGACGCCCATGGCCGAAGCGCAATCCGACATCGCCGGCCACAGCTCGTCGGGCACGTAGAGATAGGCGACACCTTCGTCGTCGCAGTGCAGGTCGAGCACGATCTCGTGGCCGACCGACAGCTTCAGCAGCCGCGCCTTGAGGCGCTTGTCGGCCGTCATTGGCACGTCGTCGCCTGCTAGCAGCGACGTGTCGGGCCGGTCGAGCAGCGGGAAGTCTCTGTTATAGTTGACGCGGGTGCCCAGGTCGAAGCGGCCCTGCGCGCCATGGAACAATTGCTGGGTGCCGCCGATGGGATTGGCGCGCGGCACGATGGTCAGGTTGCCGCGAATGCGGCCTTCGGCTTCCGCCTGGCGCAGGCGCGGCATCAGCGCGTCGATGGCGACCACGCCCGGCAACTCGTCGCCATGAAGGGCAGCCTGGATATAGGCCGAAGGGGCGTCCGGCTCGGACCCGGCGAGGCGCAGCACCGCAAATTCATAAGCGATGCCGTCGCGGTCGCCCCTGATCGTCTCGACGCTTTTCTGCATTTTTTGTTCCCCCGAATCTTCCGATGCGAGGGATAGAACAGTCTGGAGCGGATGTCGTCCTGATCCAGCAGGAGGCGTCCGCCACGCCAGAGCCCGGGCAGGTCAGGACGCGGCCGCCGCACCCCATTGCTTCATCAAGGCCGCCGAGCGCGCCAGCTGCGGGGCAGCGTGGAACTCGTGGCCCAGCGTTGCTGCGGCGCGCCAGGGCCAGCGCGGGTCGGCAAGCAGCGCACGGCCAAGCGCGACCATGTCGGCACGGCCTTCGCGGATGATGGCGTCGGCCTGGGCAGGCTGGTCGATCATGCCGACCGCCCGCACGGGGATGCCTGTCGCCTGTTTCACCGCCTCGGCGAGATGCACCTGGTAGCCGGGGCCGGTGCGCAGGCTCTGATGTGGTGAGTTGCCGCCTGACGAGCAGCAGATATAGGCGATACCAGCCTTGCCATAGGCCTTCGCCACTTCGATCGCCTCCTCGAGCGTGAAGCCGCCGTCGACCCAGTCGGTCAGCGACATGCGCGCGCCGACCATCAGCTTCGGCACGGCCGCGACCACGCGGCGGGCGATTTCGGTGGCAAAACGCATGCGGTTTTCGAGCGAACCGCCCCATTGGTCGGTGCGGTGATTGGACAGCGGCGACAGGAACTGGTGCAGCAGATAGCCATGCGCCGAATGCAGCTCGATGAAGTCGAAGCCGGCGCGCTCGGCGCGTTTCGCCGCGTCGACGAAATGGCCGATTGTCTGCTCGATTTCTTCCTCTGTCAGCGCGTGCGGCACCTGCCAGCCGTCGGCATAAGCGAGCGCCGAGCTCGACACCACCGGCCATGCATCTTCTTCCAGCTTGAGCGGGCCGGAGCCGTCCCACGGGCGGTGATTGGAGGCCTTGCGGCCGGCATGGGCCAGCTGCACGCCGAACTTGGCATCGGGTGTCGCCACCCGTCTGGCCGCGTCCAGCGCGCGCCTTGCCGCCGCCTCGTTGGCATCGGAATAGAGCCCCATGCAGCCATGGCTGATGCGGCCGCGGCGCTCGACGTCGGTCATCTCGACGGTGATCATGCCGGCGCCGGACATTGCAAGGTTCATCCAGTGCTGCAGGTGCCAGTCGGTCGCCGAGCCGTCGTCGGCCGAATATTGACACATCGGGGCGACGGCGATGCGGTTGGGGAATTCGAGCGTGCCGAGCTTGATCGGCGAAAAAAGATGGGCGGTCATGGCGGCTCCGATATCGGTCACTGCGAATGTACGGCCTTCGCGATTTCCGACAACCATATTTGCATAGGGCCAGCGCGTGTTATCAGTCGCGGCGAACATGGCTTGCCAGCAACGGGTGACTGAATGACGACGCGACACCGGCTCGAAGAGATTTTTGGGCGACTTTTTGTCCGCGCCGGGCAAGAGCGCGTGTTCATGAAGCTCTATGTCGAAGCGGCGCGCGACGCCGCCGACGCAGCCGATGCGCGGGCCAGGGCAGGGGTGACGCTCGGCCCGCTCGACGGCGCCATCGTCTCGATCAAGGATCTGCTCGATGTCGCGGGCGAGCCGACATTGGCCGGCTCGCTGATGCGCCGCGAGGCAGCACCCGCCCAGGCCGACGCGCTCGTTGTGCGGCGCCTGAGGCGGGCAGGGGCCGTCATCATCGGCAAGACCCACATGACCGAATTCGCCTTCACCGCGCTCGGCATCAACCCGCATTACGGCACGCCGGGCAATGCCGCCGATCCGGCGCTGATCCCCGGTGGCTCCTCGTCGGGCGCGGGCGTGTCGGCGGCCGAAGGCACATCAGACATTTCCATCGGCTCCGACACCGGCGGCTCGGTGCGCATTCCGGCAGCCCTCAACGGCATCGTCGGTTTCAAGCCTACGGCGCGGCGCGTGCCGCTCGATGGCGCCTTCCCGCTGTCGCCGTCGCTCGATTCGCTCGGTCCGCTGGCAAGGTCGGTCGAGGCCTGCATCGCCACCGATGCGATCATGGCCGGCAAGGAGTTTTCCGCGCTCGCGCCGCTGTCGCTGTCTGGCCTGCGCATCGGCGTGCCGCGCGGCCGGCTGATGGAGTATTGCGACCCGACCGTCACCGCCGCCTTCGAGCAGGCTCTGAAGCGCCTTGCCGCATCAGGCGCCCGCGTTGAGGAAATCGCCATCGACGACCTGCTGATATCGATGCGCGAGGCGACGCGCACTGCCTCCATCGCGGCAATCGAGGGCGCCGAGATCCACGCCGACTGGCTGTCTACGGGCGCCCGGGTCGAGGTCGACCGCCATGTCAGCGGCGGTCTCGGACGGGCGCTGCAGGTGCCGGCGGTCGGCTATATCAGGATCATGCGCCGGCGCGCCGAACTTGCGGCGGCGATGGACGAGCGGCTGTCGTCGCTCGATCTCATGCTCCTGCCGACAACGCCGGTCGTCGCTCAGCCAATATCAGACATTCTGGCCGACGAGCGCCATGGCGACCGTATCGAGGGCCTTCTGTTGCGCAACACCCAGGTCGCCAACCAGTTCGATCTCTGCGCGCTGTCGCTGCCCGTGCCTGGCGCTGCACTTCCTGTCGGCCTGATGCTGGTCGGCCGCCACGGCCACGACCGTCTGACGCTGTCGGCCGGGCTGGCGGTCGAGGAGATGCTGAGGGGGTAGGCGATGACGGCACTGATCACTGCCGACGGCGTCGTCACGCGCTGGCCGGCCAAGGCCGCCGATCGCGTTGCGGTGCTCGACTTCCTGGCTGCGAAGTTCGAGACGGGCCGCGACTACAGCGAGCGCGAGGTCAACGATATCCTCAAGCGCCATCACAGCTTCGGCGACTGGGCCTTGTTGAGGCGCGAACTGTTCGAGAGCGGCCGCTTCCGGCGCGACCCTCTCACCGCCATCTATCGCCGCGCAGGGGGCTAGTCGGTCTGGTGGTCGGTCTGACGCCTGCTGGCCTCTTGCGGAGCCGGCGCAAATAGTGGTCATCTGGGCCTCTACAACGTTTCAGGCCGGAATCGGACGAGGAGTTTGCCATGCCGTCGACAATGAAGGGGCCCGCGATCTTCCTTGCCCAGTTCGCAAGCGACGCAGCGCCGTTCAACACGCTGAAATCGATTACATCCTGGGCCGGAAATCTCGGCTACAAGGGCGTGCAGATCCCGACGCCGGATGCGCGCTTGTTCGATCTGAGCAAGGCGGCGACGTCGAAGACCTATTGCGACGAGATCAAGGGCATCTGCGCCGATGCCGGCGTCGAGATCACCGAGCTGTCGACGCACCTGCAGGGGCAGCTGGTCGCGGTCCACCCGGCCTATGACGCCCAGTTCGACGGATTTGCGCCGGCCGCCGTGCACGGCAATGCCAGGGCGCGCCAGCAATGGGCGGTCGAGCAGATGAAGCTCGGCGCCAAGGCGTCGCAGAATCTCGGGCTCACGGCCTGCGTGTCCTTCACCGGCGCGCTGGCGTTTCCTTATCTCTATCCCTGGCCGCAGCGGCCGGCAGGCCTGATCGAGGAGGCCTTCGCCGAGCTCGGCAAGCGCTGGACGCCCATTCTCGACGCCTATAACGAGGCCGGCGTCGACCTCTGCTTCGAATTGCATCCGGGCGAGGACGCCTTCGACGGCGCGACCTTCGAGATGTTCCTCGATGCGGTCGGCGGCCACAAGCGCTGCAACATCAACTACGACCCGTCGCACTTCCTGCTGCAGCAGCTCGACTATCTCGCCTTCATCGACATCTATCACGAGCGCATCAAGGCGTTTCACGTCAAGGATGCCGAGTTCAATCCAACCGGCCGCCAGGGCGTTTACTCCGGCTACCAGGGCTGGCTCAATCGTGCCGGTCGCTTCCGTTCGCTCGGCGACGGCCAGGTCGATTTCACCGGTATCTTTTCCAGGCTCGCGCAATATGGCTACGACAGCTGGGCGGTGCTCGAATGGGAATGTTGCCTCAAGCATCCGGAGGACGGCGCCGCCGAAGGCGCGCCGTTCATCGAAAGCCACATCATCCGTGTCACCGACAAGGCATTTGACGATTTCGCCGGCGGGACGACGGATCGGGCGATGCTGAGGAAGATGATGGGGATCGCGTAGCCTCCTTCTCCCCGTTCACGGGGAGAAGGTCCCGGCAGGGGGATGAGGGGCAGCGCCAACATATCAAGGGAGGACACACATGGTCGGTGCATCGAAATCCGGAGACGGCGCTGGTCCGATCCGCTACGGCATGGTCGGCGGCGGGCAGGGCGCCTTCATCGGCGCGGTCCACCGCATCGCTGCCCGCATGGACGGCGACTTCCAGCTGGTGGCGGGCGCATTGTCGTCCAATCCTGAGCGCGCCAGGGCTTCGGCCGCCGAGATCGGCCTCGATCCCGAACGCAGCTACGCCTCCTATGCCGAGATGGCCAAGGCCGAGGCCAGGCGTCCCGACGGCATCGAGGCGGTCGCCATTGTCACGCCCAACAACGTCCATTTCCCGGCAGCGAAGGCCTTCCTCGAGGCGGGCATCCACGTCATCTGCGACAAGCCGCTGACGGCCACGCTGGCCGAAGCGAAGAAGCTCGCAGCCCTGGTCGAAAAGACCGGCAAGGTCTTCGTGCTCACCCACAATTACACCGGCTATCCGATGATCCGGCAGGCGCGCGAGATGGTCGCCAAAGGCCAGCTCGGCGACATCAGGGTCGTCCAGGCCGAATACCCGCAGGACTGGCTGACCGAGGACCTTGCCGCGACCGGCCAGAAGCAGGCGTCCTGGCGCGCCGATCCCAAACAGTCGGGTGTGGGCGGCGCGACAGGCGATATCGGCACCCATGCCTATAATCTCGCCCGCTTCGTCACCGGCCTCGAGCTCGACAGCCTGTCGGCCGATCTCGATGCCTTCGTGCCGGGCCGGCTGCTCGACGACAATGTCAACGTCATGCTGCGTTTCAAGGGCGGCGCCAAGGGCATGATCTGGGCAAGCCAGGTGGCGCCGGGGCACGAAAACGGGCTCAAGCTGCGCGTCTATGGCTCCAAAGGCGGTCTCGAATGGGTGCAGGCCGACCCGAACTACCTCTGGTACACGCCTTTCGGCCAGCCCAAGCAGCTGATCACCCGCGGCGGCGTCGGCGCCGGCCCGGCGGCGGCGCGCGTCACCCGCGTGCCCTCAGGCCACCCCGAAGGCTACCTCGAAGGTTTCGCCAACATCTACCAGGAAGCCGCCCGCGCCATCCGCGCCGCCCGCAAGAAGGGCGGCAAGCCGGCCAAGGACGTCATCTACCCGACGGTGCAGGACGGGGTCGAGGGCGTGGCCTTCGTCGAGGCCTGCGTGCGCTCGTCGAAGAAGAACGCGGCGTGGACGAAGTTGTGAGGGGGTAGGGATCGCGGTGCGTCATGACGGCAACTGGTGGCTGTCAATTGGCGCTACGTCTGGCTTGTCCTTTGATCAATTCAAATGCGAAGAAAACCTCTTCACTCCGACACGTCAGATGAAACGGAGGAAGAGACTTCGTTTTTCAACGCTCTAATTAGTTCCGCCTGGTCATTTCCATTGTTTCGGTACTCTCGTACTTCTGCAGGGGCCAAGAATGCGGCCAATTGGTCAAAGTAAGTAGCGAACGCCATTTCCTGGCGGTCTTGCAATATGGATGAGACTGCATAACCGACGTCCGTCAAGACATAGACAGGCACGCCTGGCACACCGTCCCCACTCGCTATCGGTGTTAGTTCACCCTTCGGGATGCTGGTCTCGCGTAAAATGGCGACCAAAGCGATGTCGAAGTTCATGATCCACAACGGCGTTCCGCGGTTGTCAGTCGTTTCAGCAAACATTCGCTGCTGCCCCAGAAGACCGGGGTCTACGAGCAATCCTGAAGAAACAAGGCGTGTCTGGTCTTCAAATGACAACGCCCCAGCCAAGCATTTAACTACTACGTCGCGGAGTCTATGGTGGCAAAAACGCTCGAACAGCAAAGCCGTTGGAGCGTCGAGTTCATCTACGACGCGGAGCACCTTAGCGTTGAAGGTGCCCGGCGCCCTAATTTCGGCGGCAAGTACTTTACCCCACTTCGCTCTCAAGACATCCACGGTCGCCTCTTCTGCATAGCGCTCAAAGCGATTCAGAAACGAGTCATCGAGAGTTTCGCTGCCACTAGAATCCTGCCCGGGAGAACGTGGATTTTGTCGCAGATCTTCCAAGGCCACTTCGAGCACAGCATCTTTGTTGTCTTGCCGACGAAGGAGAGACGGAAACATATTTTCCACAGCACGAGCTGCGAACTCAGGGTCGCTTTTCAAGCGCTCAACGCCGATTTCGCTGAGCGCGTTGATCATCTTGACCCTCCCGTCTGAAATTGCCTTGGCCTCGGCGTTTTCGGCCTCGATTGGGATGCTCCTTTTCTCGACCTTCGAGCCCCACAGTCGATCCCAGGCCGACGCTGTGCGAGACTTGACCTTCGCCGAAAAACCGTTGGGCGTCAGTTCAGTCGAAACGCCGATTTCCTCAACTTCATTGCTGTCGCCCAAGATCATCCCCCAAGTTATAGGTAGTAATCATAAAGGAGGGATAACGATCCATTCAATGGCCACGCTTCTCCAATTTCCAGCTTATTAGGTTGACGGACTACGGTGTTAATCTACCCTGACAGACACTCATGTTCCGCCCGCTCACGCAGGCGCCCTTCGACTCAGTCGTCCGGCGAGATGCCGTAGCTTGCCGTCGCGCTCACCGCTCGGCCTTCACCTCCGCAATCATCCGCCGCGCCGCCTCCACCAGCTGCCCATTGCTCCTGGCAGCCGCCCCATCCGGCAGGGCTGCCACGTCCTCCAGCCCGGTCCTGATGCCGTGGCCGCGGGCGAGCGCGCGGCGGTTCACGGCCCAGCAGGAGCCGTCATAGCCGTGATGCACCTGCGGCAGGGTGATGCCGGCACCGAGGACGATCGCCTCCATCTCCTCGGCATCGCGCAGCGCGGTTGCGGGATCGGGGTTCAGCGGCTCGATCAGCACGCGCCGGCAGTGCGCGCGGATGGGGGAGGCCACGAAGTTGCGGGCATCGTCGGGTGACAGCAGCCCGGCTTCGATGCCGACGCCCCTGGCCAGGAACCATTGGCAGAGTTCGGTGATGCCGTCCTCGCCCTGGTTGGCGGTGACGAGATCGGGCAGCACCGTCCAGCCACGCACGGCGGCCAGCCGCGCGGCCGGGTCGGCGATAATCGTGGCCGAAGTGGTCAGCGAGATCGGCACGCCGGGGCAGCTTTCCCTGATCGCGGTGACGACGGCGTCGCATTCGGCCGCGTTCAGGGTCTCGCGGCCGGCCGCGTCGAAGGCGTGGACATGCACCGAATGGGCGCCTGCTCGAACCGAGGCGAGGGCTTCGCGGCCGATGGCCTCGGCACTTTTGGGGACCGCCTCATGGCGGCGGTCGCCGTTCAGGGCTACTTGCAGGAAGGTCACTTTCACCTCGTATCCGCAGAAATGACCATGTCCGGTTTTTGACCCTATCTCGCCGTCTCAAGTGAAGGAACTGGCGCATCGGATAACTGGTGTCATGCACCTGTCAGTGCGCGCGGGCGAGGGGCGTTTTCCGCCCCTCCGGCACTCAGCTTTCTGCCTTGGGAAACACCTTCCAGCGTTTCGGCCTGAAGGTCACCCGGCTCTTCTGGGCGGCGGGGTGGTTGACGGGCAGTTCGATCTCGACGCGCTCGCGGCTGCCGCCGATCTCCAGCTCGACGCGGCGGGTGCCGGCGACACGGCGGCTCGCCGCAACCGTGCCGGCAATGCAGCCGCCGCATTCGTCGAGCAGATCGATGTCGTGCGGGCGGAAATAGAGCGTCGCCTCGCCATCGGGCACATCGGGGGCCGAAAGCCCGATCGGCCGGTCGGCGATCCACACCTGTCCGTCCTCGACCTTGACCGGTAGCGAGCTGGACTCGCCGATGAAGCCGTAGACAAAGGGCGAGTTGGGCGTGTCGTAGACGTCGTCGGCGGTGCCGACCTGCTCGATGCGGCCCTGGCTCATGACCACGACGCGGTCGGCGAGTTCGAGTGCCTCTTCCTGGTCGTGGGTGACGAAGATCGTCGTATGGCCCGTGGCGTCATGGATCTCGCGCAGCCAGCGGCGCAGTTCGCGGCGCACCTGGGCGTCGAGCGCGCCGAAGGGCTCGTCGAGCAGAAGCACGCGCGGCTCGATCGCCATAGCGCGGGCGAGCGCCACGCGCTGGCGCTGGCCGCCCGACAGCTGCGCCGGATAGCGCTTTTCCAGGCCGCCGAGCTGCACAAGGTTCAGCAGCTCCGATGCCCTTGCACGGATATCGGCCTTGCTTGGCCGCTTGGCCGAAGGACGCACCTTGAGGCCGAAGCCGATATTGTCGGCCACGGTCATGTGGCGGAACAGGGCGTAGTGCTGGAACACGAAGCCGACATTGCGCTCCTGGATGGTCTTGCCCGAGGCGTCCTCGTCGCCGAAGAAGATCGTGCCGCGGGTCGGCCGTTCCAGGCCGGCGATCAGGCGCAAAAGCGTCGTCTTGCCGGAGCCGGACGGCCCCAGAAGGGCAATAAGCTCGCCCGAACGGATGTCGAGCGATACGTCGTGAAGTGCCGGGAACCGGTCGAATTCCTTGCGCACATTGGAAACGCGAACTTCCATCAATCTGCCTCTGTCAGTGTCCGCGCGAGGCGGCGATCTCGGCGCCGTAGCGGAGCTCGAGAAGGGTTTTGAGCACAAGCGTCACCAGCGCGAGGCCGGCGAGCACGGACGCGACGGCAAAGGCGCCGACGGCATTGTATTCGTTGTACAGGATCTCGACATGCAGCGGCATGGTGTTGGTCTGGCCCCTGATGTGGCCCGACACGACAGACACCGCGCCGAACTCGCCCATGGCGCGCGCGTTGCACAAAAGCACGCCGTAGAGCAGGCCCCATTTGATGTTGGGCAGCGTCACATGCCAGAAGGTCTGCCAGCCATTGGCGCCGAGCGAAAGGGCTGCCTCCTCGTCGCCGGTGCCCTGTTCCTGCATCAGCGGGATCAGCTCGCGGGCGACGAAGGGGAAGGTGACGAAGATCGTCGCCAGCACGATGCCCGGCACGGCGAACAGGATGACGATGCCGTGCATCTTGAGCCATGGCCCGAGCAGGCTCGACGCCCCGAACAGCAGGACATAGACCAGGCCCGAGATGACGGGCGAGACCGAAAACGGCAGGTCGATCAGGGTGATCAGGAAGGCCTTGCCCTTGAACTCGAATTTGGCGATGGCCCAGGCGGCGGCGACGCCGAAGACGAGGTTGAGCGGCACGGAGATGATGGCGACCAGCAGCGTCAGCCTGATCGCCGAGATCGTGTCGGGGTCGCCGACAGCAGTCAGGAAGGCGCCGATGCCCTTGGCGAAAGCCTGTTCGAACACCACCACCAGCGGCACCACCAGGAAGATGCCGAGGAAGGCGAAGGCCACGGCCATGACAAGGAAGCGGGCCAACGGGCTTTCGCTCGTGGCCAGCGAGGCATGCTCGTGGGTCTGGTCGGCGGGATAGAGCTCTGGATCAGCCATAGCGTTTGCGGGTCCACGCCTGAATGAGATTGATGACGAAGAGCATGGCAAACGACAGCGCCAGCATGATCGCGGCAATCGCGGTGGCTGCGGCGTAGTCGTATTCCTCCAGCCGGATGACGATCAGAAGCGGTGCGATTTCCGACACGTAAGGAAGGTTGCCGGCAATGAAGATGACCGAGCCGTATTCGCCGACGCCACGCGCGAAGGCCAGGGCGAAGCCAGTGGTGACGGCCGGCGCCAGTCCCGGAAACAGCACCTTGGTGATGGTCTGCCAGCGATTGGCGCCAAGGGTGGCTGCGGCTTCCTCGACCTCCTTGTCGATCTCCTCGATGATCGGCTGCACGGTGCGCACGACAAAGGGCAGGCCGATGAAGACGAGTGCGATGATGATGCCGAGCGGGGTGTAGGCGACCTTGATGCCGAGCGGCGCCAGCAGGGCGCCCATCCAGCCTTTCGGCGAATAGAGCGTGGTCAGCGCGATGCCGGCGACGGCCGTCGGCAGGGCAAAGGGCAGGTCGACCATGGCATCGACGATGCGGCGGCCGGGGAAGCGGTAGCGCACCAGCACCCAGGCGACCAGCGTGCCGAAGACGACGTTGATGGCTGCCGCGATGAAGGCTGTGCCGAAGCTGATCTCGAGCGCCTTCAGCGTGCGGCGGTCGGTGGCGATGGCGAAGAAATCGGTCCAGCCGAGCGAGGCCGAACGCCAGACGAGCCCGGCAAGCGGGATGAGAATGATGAGGGTGAGGTAGGCAAGCGTGAAGCCGAGCGTCAGTCCGAAACCCGGAATGACGCTCGGCTTTTTGAACCGCCACCCCGCCTGAGCGGGAGCTATACTCATGATGTCCTGGTCTTCGGTTTACTGGGCCGGCTTGTAGATCTGGTCGAATATACCACCATCACCGAAGTGATAGGGCTGCGCCTTTGCCCATCCGCCGAAAATCGGATCGTCGATGGAGACAAGCTTGAGTTCAGGCAGCTTCTGCAGGTCGGCTGCCGGAACCAGGTCCGGCTTGGACGGCCGGTAGTGGTGCTTGGCGGCGATGGTCTGGCCTTCCGCCGAATAGAGGTAGGAGAGATAGGCTTCGGCCACCTTGCGGCTGCCCTTGGCATCGACATTGGCATCGACCACGGCGACCGGCGGTTCGGCCAGGATCGACGACGGCGGGATGACGATGTCGAACTGGTCGGCGCCGAATTCGTCGAGCGCCAGATAGGCCTCGTTCTCCCAGGCCAGCAGCACGTCGCCGAGACCGCGCTGGGCGAAGGTCACCGTCGAGCCGCGGGCGCCGGTGTCGAGCACGGGCACATGGGCATAGAGATTGCCGATATATTGCTTGATCTTGGCCTCGTCGCCGCCGAACTGGGTGTTGCCCCAGGCCCAGGCCGCCAGATAGTTCCAGCGCGCACCGCCGGAGGTCTTCGGGTTCGGCGTGATCACCTGGACGCCGTCCTTGGTCAGGTCGCCCCAGTCGTTGATGGCCTTGGGATTGCCCTTGCGCACCAGGAACACGATGGTCGAGGTGTAGGGCGAGGAGTTGTTGGGCAGCCTGGCGCGCCAGTCGGGATTGATCTTCTTCGACTTCTCGACGATCGCGGTGATGTCGCTTTCGAGCGCCAGGGTGACGACGTCGGCGTCGAGGCCGTCGATCACGGCGCGCGCCTGCTTGCCCGAACCGCCATGCGACTGCTCGATGGTCACCGTCTCGCCGGTTTCGGCTTTCCAGTGCTTGGCGAAGGCGGCGTTGTAGTCCTTGTAGAGCTCGCGCGTCGGGTCGTAGGACACGTTGAGCAGCGTGGTGTCGGCATAAGCCAGTCCCAGGCCGCCGAACTGCACCGCACCCGCAATCAGGGCCGACAGCAGTATGGATCTGCGTGAAGTCGTCATTTCCGCCTCCGTTCGAATATGGTTCTACTCTATCGAACTGGTAGAAATTAGATGCGGCGAATGTTCCGAATTTCGCGCCGCATGGGCAATTTTCGGCCACCCAGCGGCTGGTCGCGAAATTATTTTGCTCGCGGAAAAACTCCTGAGCTGCCGGATCGATCCATTCGTTTGGCTGAAGTGATGAGGGAGCGGCGAGATGGAGCAATAGCGATGGGCTCTTGGCGATCTGTCCAGCTCAGGATCGTTCACGCTCATGCGGCGACGCCGACCGCCGGCTCGGCCACGCTTTCAGGCGCGTTTGGTGACGAGCGGCGTCCGGCCGGCCCAGAAGTCCTCGACGCCTTCCCACCAGAGCAGGCTTTCTGGCCGCAACCAGGGGCGTAACGCCGCCGGATCGGTCGACATATGCAGTTTGGTGTTCTGCAGGTCCTCGAGCAGTCCTATTGTCGCGGCCTCGCGAACATAGTCGTCGCCTTCGACATGCCAGCGCTCCACCACGTCGAAGACGGCATCGAAGCTTGCAGTATCGCCGGCTTCAAGCCGGGCGATGAGGTGCCGGGCCAGTGCGTTCAGCGCCAGGTAAAAGGGCGGCTCCAGGTGATCGCGCCATTTATCCGAGAACGTGTTCCACGCATCTTGGAAGCCTGGATCGGCCTCGAGCATCGGGGCAAACATATCAGTGTTCGTGATCATCTGGTGCCCTCGGCTGCTCGATTCGCCATGTCTTGCAGTGTCGGCGGGGAACAGACGAGGTTGCAAGCCCGGCCCGGAACTGTCGGGGACCAGGAGCCTTTGCCGCAGCGCGCAAACGGGCCGCTACTCGACGAACACCCTGACGCTCGCCGCCCGTCCCGCCGCGTCGATGACGGTCAGCGTCGAATAGCCCGACCCGTCGGGCTGCCAGGTCGCCTCGCGGCGGCGCGCGACGGTGTCGAGCGGCTTGCCGTTGGCGAGCCAGCGGAACGGGGCGCGGCCGCCCTGGAGCTTGAGCACCAGGGGCGCGGCACCTTCGGCCGCCGTGCCGAGCTCGACACGGGCGCCGTCGGGCGGGAAGACGATCTGCGGCGCAGGCTCGGTCACGGCGGCTGCGGCGACCGTCGGCAGCTGGCCGGCGGCGGAGAAGCGTTCGAGCGTCACCGGCAGATCCGATCGGGCCATGCGCAAGGCGCCTGAAGGTGCGCGGGGCAGGGGCATTGACGGCAGGCCCGAGCGGACAAAAGCCTCGAACAGGATAGGGGCTGCCGAGACATAACCCGAAAGCCCGGGAACCGCGCCGGCATCGGGACGCCCGGCCCAGACGCCGAGCACGTAGCGGCCGTCATAGCCGACCGACCAGGCGTCGCGGTAGCCGTAGGAGGTGCCGGTCTTGTAGGCGATGGTCCGCTTGGCCGCCCCTTCCGGCGCCTTCACGCCCGAGAGGATGTCGGCGATCTGCCAGGCGGCCTGCTCTTCGAGGATGGTGCCGTTGGCGAGCGGGGCGGGCGTGGTGGCCTCCGCACCGTCGCGGAGAACCTTGGCGCGGCCGCCATTGGCAAGGCCGGTGTAGAGCTGGACGAGGTCGCGCAAGGTGACACCGACGCCGCCGAGGCCGATGGCGAGGCCGGGGGCTTCGCCTGGAGGCAGCTGCAGGGTGACGCCGGCCTGGCGGAAGCGCGCCGTCAGCCTGAGCGGCCCGACCGCATCGAGCAGGCGGATCGCCGGCACGTTGAGCGACAGCTGCAGCGCCTGGCGCACCGACACGTCGCCCTGGTAGCTCATGTCGAAATTCTTGGGCCGGTAGCCGTGGAAATCGGTGGGGCGATCCTCGATCATCGTCTCCTGCGCCACCAGCCCCTGCTCGAAGGCGAGGCCGTAGATGAACGGCTTCAGGGTCGAGCCGGGCGAGCGCACGGTGCGGGTCATGTCGATCCAGCCCGAACGCGAGGCGTCGAGATAATTGGCCGAGCCGACCTCGCCGAGGATCTCGCCGGTCAAGGCGTCAGCCATCACCATGGCGACCGAGATGCGCGGTCCGAGCCGCTGGGCCGCCTCGCGCGCCACGGCCTCCAGCCCTGCCTGCACGCTCTTGCGCAGCGTGAGCTGGTGCCGGACTGTGCCGGGCGCGTTGCGCAGCGCAAGATCTGCCGCATGCGGGGCCAGCGTCGGCAGCGCCAGTCGCGCCGCCGCCACCGTTTCGAGCGACGCGCGTGCGGCCTCGCTCTCGCCGAGCACGCCAGCGGTCACCATGCGATCGAGCACGCGGTCGCGCGCGGCCCGCGCATTCCCGGGATTGCGGTCGGGGCGGCGACGTTCGGGCAGTTGCGGCAGGGCGACAAGCAGGGCCGCCTCGGAAACGGTCAGCCTTTTCGGCTCCTTGCCGAAATAGGCAAGCGAGGCCGAACGCACCCCTTCGAGATTGCCGCCATAAGGCGCCAGCGTCAGATACCGTTCGAGGATTTCCTTTTTCGACAGCCGCCGCTCGATCTGCACCGCGCGGGCCAGTTGCCGGAGCTTGGAGCCGAAGCTGCGCTCGGCGCGCGGCTCGATCAGCCGCGCCAGCTGCATCGACAGCGTCGAGCCGCCTGAGACGATGCGGCCATTGCTGGCGAACTGCCAGCCGGCGCGGCCGAGCGCCAGCACATCGACGCCCTCATGATCCCAGAAGCGCTTGTCCTCATAGGCGACCAGCATCTTCACCAGCTGCGGGTCGACCTGGTCGAGGCCTGTCCCCAGTCGCCAGTGGCCCGAGGGAACCGCGTAGGCGCGCAGCAACTGGCCGTCGCGGTCGAGCACCTCGGCCGAGACGGTCAGTTTTTCGGGCAGGGGCGGCGGGAAGGCGCGGTCGAGCGCAAACAGGCCACCGACCGCGAGGGCGGCAAGGCCGGTCGCACCCATTGCCCAGAGGGCGATCCTGCGGGTGGTCCTTGCGGAGAGCATGGGGCTGGCCCTCACCCTTGCCCTCTGCCCGTCAACGGGGCGAAGGGGGCCTCGGCCTCACCGCCTGTGCCTTCTCCCCGATCACGGGGAGAAGGTGCCGGCAGGCGGATGAGGGGCAGCGCCAAGCCTGTCCGGGACGTTGCCGCTTGGCTGAAAGCAGACATCCTATTCCGCCTTCACCTCCATCATGCCGGTGGCCGTACGCGCCGAATATTGCGGACGGTACATGTCCTCGACGTTTGCCGCCGGGTGGGCATAGGTGCCGGGTGTCACGGCGCGCACCACATAGGCCAGCGTGAACTCACGGCCCGAATCCCCGTCGCTGTCCATGGCGGCGACGAAGCGGTCGTCGCGGAACTCGAGATGGGCGGCCTGCGTCTGCTCCAGCCACGGGAAGTTCGACAGGCTGGCGCTGTTGACCAGCCCCGGATTGTCGATCTCGAAGCCGGCCGGCAGCATGTCGGCGACGACGATCCGCGATGGCCAGTCGTTGAGCTCCGTGACCTTGAGCACGACGACGAAGCGCTCGTTCTGGTTGACCTCCGTCACGTTGGCCTCGCTGCCATCGAGCCGGTAGTAGGTGCGCTCGATGGTGAAGCCGTCGCCGCCGGCAGGTAGAGGCTGGGCCGGCGCAGCCACGGTGGTCACCACCGCCTGCACCGGGTTCTTGCCCTTGTTGGCGATCGACACCGGGTTGACCAGAAGGTCGGCGCCGTCGATGCGCTGCGAATAGGCGCCGCTGTGGGCGGTGCCGCCGATGTCGAGCGAGATCGCCTCGTTGCCGGCCTTCAGCGCGCGCGCCGCCAACAGCATCCAGGCGTCGTCCTGGGTGCTGGTCCACTTCGCCGAAGCGCGGTCGGCCGCCACCATCTTGACCAGTGCCGGCACCACCGAAGGCACAGGCTTGCTCTCGGCGGCCAGCGCCAGCATGGCGGCGCCGTCACGCAGGCGCGAGCCATAGTCGGAGCGATACCAGTTGAAGTCGGGTGTTGCCTTGGCGAGCTGGAGTGCCGCGTTGAAGATGTTTTCCGAACGCTGCGTATCGCCGTACAGGGCGAGCGAGGCGCCCAGCTGCGCCACCGCCATCGGGCTGGAGAAGGCTTCCAGCTTGGTGTCGGCGAAGTAGCGGAGGTCGCCGACCGAGGCCTTCTTGTTGCGTGCCAGCACATAGAGCGCATAGGCGATCTCCGAGCCGCGATCCTCGACATCGACGTCGTAGCCGATGGCGTTCTGCAGGTTGTTCAACGCCTGCATCATCGCCTGCTGGGGCACGTCGAAGCCCTTTTCACGCGCCCGGGTCAGGAAGTCGGTGACATAGGCGTCGAGCCACAGGTCGCCGGAACCCGGCCCCCACAGGCCGAAGCTGCCCGACGACGACTGGTAGTTGAGCACGCGGAAGATCGCGCCCTGGATGCGTTCGCGCAGGGCGGGATCGTCGGCCATGCCGGCGTCAGCGCTGAGCTCGCTGACATAAAGCAGGGGCAGCGCCCGGCTCGTCGTCTGCTCGGCGCAGCCATAGGGGTAACGGTCGAGCGTCATCAGCATCGACGGCACGTCGAAGGCCGACGATTGCGACACGCCGACGCTGACATGGGCGCCTTCCAGGAGGCTTGCTGCCAGAAGCTCCCTGTCGATGCGCAGCGAAGCGTTTGGCTTGAGGTCCACCACCATGCGCGTCGTCACCGGCAACTGGCCGGGCCGCACGGGCAGCGACAGCTCCTGTTCGACGCTCAGCCCCTCGGCATTGGCAATCCGGACGGTCAGCCCGGCGGTGCCCGCCGTCACCGGCATCAGCGGGATCTTCAGCGTCTGGCGCTTGCCGGGTTCCAGTGTCAGTTTCTGGGGCAGGGCGGCGTCACCGGTCGAGAGGTCGCCCGTCGTGTCGACCGACAGCGTGTAGTCGCCGGCCGGCGCATCGGTGTTGGCGACGTCGAGCGTCATCTCGGCGAAGTCGCCGGGGGCCATGAAGCGAGGCATGCCGGCCGTCAGCACGATCGGATCGCGCACGATCACGTCGCCCGTCGCATGGCCGACCGCGTCCTTGGTCCAGGCGACGCTCATGACGCGCACCGTGCCGTTGAACTGCGGAATGTCGAAGTCGACAGTCGTCTTGCCGTCGGCGTCGAGTTCGACGATGCCGGAGAAGAAGGCGACCAGCTTTTCCTTGGGCGGGCTGCCCTGCGAGGCCATGGCCGCACCGTCGCCGCCGGTGCGCAGCTTGCCCATGGCACCCAGCGAGCCGTCGATCAGGCGGCCGTAGAGGTCGCGCAGTTCGAGGCCCATCATGCGTTGGCCGAAATACCAGTTCTCGGGGTCGGGCACCTTGTAGCTGGTGAGGTTGAGGATGCCGACGTCGACGGCGGCAACCGTCACATAAGCCTTGTCGCCTGCCTTGGCGCCGGTGACGGTGACCGGCACCGACAGCGCCTTGCGCGGCTCGGTCTTCTCGGGAAGGTCGAGCGCGACGTTCAGTTTCTTGTCGGCGGGGTCGACCGCCAGCCATTTCAAGCCGATGGCGCGGGCCGGCATGCGCGATTCCTGCGCCTCGCCGGGCCGGTAGAGCGTCGCCGTCACATAGGCGCCGGCGCCCCAGTCGTCGCCGACGGCGATGTCGACGGTGCCGCCTTCGGCCGGGATCGACGCAGAGACGGTCTTCAGCAGCTTCTCGGCGCCGATGGTCACAAGCAGCTCGCCGGCGAAGCGCGGCGACACCTTGAGCTTGGCGACGTCGCCGGCCTTGTAGGTCGCCTTGTCGAGCGCCACTTCGAGCCCGTCGGGCGTCTCGGTCGAGGTTGCCGAGACATACCAGCCAGCGTCGAATTCGTAGCTCGTGGCCGGACCGGCGGGGTCGGCGGTTTCGACCTCGAGGCGGTAGCGGCCCCAGTCGACGGGCGTCGAGATGCTTGCCTCGCCTGCGGCGGTGAGGTCGACCTGACCCGACGCCACCGACTTGGTGAAGGTCACCGGCTCGTAGTTCCACGAATTGCCGGAGCGGTACCACTGGTAGTTCCGCTCGACCTTGACCAGAGACCACTGCGCGCCCTTGAGATCGGTGCGCTTTCCGTCGGGCTGGGCGGCGATCAGGCTGAACTTGGCGGTGCCGCCCTGGGGCACTTCGCCGCCGGAGAAGTCGGGGCGAATGCCGAGCATCGTGCCCTGTGGCAGGATGCCGATGTCGAGCTTCTTCTCGACGGCGCGGCCGCCGGTCTCGCGCATGCGCACCGTCAGGCCGGCGTTGACCAGGCGGGTGGTCGAGGGCACCTGGCCCACCTCCACCGGGAAGGTCGCCTTGCCGTCGTCGCCGACGACAGGCAGGTTATCAAGCGGAATGCGGGTCGCTTCGCCTTCCTGCTCGTCGGCGAGGCCGAAATAATAGCCCGCGAAGCTGTCCCATTGGCGCTTGGTCGACAGGGTCAGTTCGCCTTCGAGCGCAAGGCCCGCGGCCGGTGCGCCATAGAGGAAGCGGCCGTCGACGGTTGCCTCGGCGGTCTCGCCGACGGCGATTTCCTTGCGGTCGGTGCTGAGGTCGAACTCGATGCGGTCGGGCACGAAGTCCTCGACCAGGAACATCTGGCTGGCCACCGCCGGCTGCTTGGGGTCGGTGTAGATCGACAGCGTCCAGGTGCCGCGCATCGCAGCCGAGGACAGCGCCAGGTCGACGGCGTGGCCGCCCGCATTGCCGCCCTGGCTGACGATGCGCCGGTCCTCGACGCCGTCGGGGCGGGTGAAGATGAAGGTCAAAGGCAGGCTGTCGGCGGCCCTGGCCGCGTCGTCGCGGGCAAGGGCTGCCGCATGCACGGTCTCGCCGACGCGGTAGATGCCGCGCTCGGTCCAGGCATAGACGTCGAGCGCCCCTGGCGAGGCGCGGCCGGCGACGCCGCGATCCGACAGGTCGAAGCCGGCGCGGGTCATGTCGAGGAAGACGAAGTCGTCACTGCCCTGGCTCGCCATCAGCACGGCCGGCGCCATGCCGCCGTCACCGCGGGTCAGGCCGGCGGTGAAGGTGGCGCGGCCTTCGGCATCGGTCTTGGCGGTGCCCAGGACCTCGTTGTTGCGGGCAAGCAGGGTCAGTTCCGTGTCGGCAATCGGCTTGGCTGTCGCCAGCGAGCGGGCGAAGACGTTCAGGCCGTCTTCGCCGGTGTAGGTCGACAGGCCGATGTCGGAGACGACGAACCACTGCGTCGCCTTGCTCGACCAGCTGTCGCTCTTGTCGTCGACCGCCTGTGCCGTCAGCACATAGACGCCGGGCTTGCGGTTGGGCAGGGCTTCGTCGACAGGGAAGGAGGTCGTCACCTCCTTGTTCAGCTCGTTGGCGATGTCCAACTGGCCTTCCCAGACGGGCGTGCCCATCTGGTCGGAGATGTTGGAGAGATCATAGCCGTCGAGCTGGCGAAGGAACTGGTAGCCCGACAGAAGCTGGGCCAGCGAGCGGTCGCCGACGCGGAAGAGCTTCATGTCGGCCACGGCCATGTTGACGGTGACGACGGGAATGCCGCGGCGGGCGGTCGAGGGCAAGACGAAGCTGTCGCCGGTGAAGCGGGCCGACTGCCCGCGGTCCTGGACATAGACTGACAGCACGACGGGCGCGGTCAGAACCTCGCCGATTGCCGCCGGCAGGCCGGGACGGAAGGTGACGCGGTAGTGCTTGCCGTGCTCAAGACCTTCCACGCAGATCTGCTGGTCCTTGGCCTCGATGCCCTTGGGCGCCTGGTCGTCGACGGTGACGAAAGGCGCGTAGTCGACGCCGGTCTTGACGAGAGCCTCGGAGAACTGGGCGCAGACGCGCGGCGAACTGGTGTCGGCATCGATGCTGTGCTCGACGACGCGGAAGCCCTTTCGCGCCTTGAGGTCTTCGTATTCGGCGCGGACCGAGGCGGAATTGTCGAGCGCCAGGCTCGCCTCATAGGCCCGCAGGGCCGGGCGGAACATATCGCGCTTGTCGAGCCCGCGCGCCAGAAGCGTCAGGCTTTCGGCCCGGTCGGCGGCCGTGCGCGAGAGGAGATAGGCGTTGTAGGCGGTCGAGGTGCTGTCGCGCGGCAGGGTAGCCGTTTCGTCGCCGTTGTTGGGCGAGGCGATCTGCACGGCGCGGGCGAGCCTGATCCAGATCGCGGTGTCGTCAGGCAGGATGATGGCTGCGGCGCGGAACTTCTGCATCGCGGTCTGGCCGTCATTCGACTGCAGGGCGGTTTCGCCGGCGTCCGTAAGTGCTGCCAGCCCGAGGTCCGGGTTGACGACGCCATTGGCGGTCAGGCCGTTGCGGAACTGGCGGGCTTCCTCGACCATCGAGGCCGGGAAGAAGGACAGCTCGGCCGGCGCGCCGATGTCGGGATCGCCGCTGATCGGCACGACCTTGCCGGCGACAGCGCCGGCAAAGGGCTTGAGCACGGCGAAGTCGGACTTGAGGAAACACCACTTCGCCTTGGTGTTGTAGGTGAAGGCGCGGCAGGCCTGGTCGCCGAGACATGTCGTCTGGCACTGGTCGAGCGTGACGTTCTGCTCCGAGCGCAGGTCGAAGCCGAAATAGTCGCCATTGTCGCTGGTCACCACATGCCGGTTCTGCGCCATGGCGCCGAAGGTCCAGGCAAGAAGCAGAATCACCAACAATGGAAAAGTGCGCGCCGCACGTATCATCATACCCTCCGACAGCTCAGTCGCTGTTCAACCTGCGCTCAGGCTAGCGCATCGGCCCGGAAACCGGAATCGGTTTTCGGAAAGCGACGCGCAGATTCAATAGTTTAGAACGTTCTTGTGCGTCGCTTCGGACGCCCGGCTCCGGTCCCGCAAAGGCCATACGGAAGCCGGCAGGCACATGCCCGCCAAGGTTGTCGCTTGTTTCGGAAGCCATGCATGGTATTGCCCGACCATGCGGATCGCCCCCATGAATACACCCGCATCCCTATCCCGGCTGTCATTCATTCACCCAACGAAATCTGACATATCGATTGTGGCTGCTTTACGAAAACTCGAAAACTTCATTTCAATTTTAGGATTGGAGGTTAGTTTGGCTTGATGTTTGTGCGGCGTATGCGTGGATTCGACAGTTCTGTCAGCGCTCGCGTGCTTTGGCGCGCGGCGACGGCAATGCTGTTGTCGACCACTCTGCTTGCCGTGCAGACCGAGCAGGCCATGGCCTTCAAGATCTTCGGCATCAGGCTCTGGGGCTCGGAGAACGAGGAGGATCCCGACGTCGTCGATCCGCTCGACTATGCCGTCACCTTCGAGGTGGTCGGCGGCGACGACGGCCTCACCAAGGCGCTGGAAAACGCCTCGCTGCTGAAGGGTGAGGAAGATCGTCCGGTGTCCGGCTCGCTCGGCCTGCTCGCCAAGGCGCGCAACGACCGTGAGCGGCTGGTCGCCGCGCTCTTCTCCAATGCCCGCTATGACGGCGTCGTCAACATCTCGATTGCCGGCCAGCGCCTCGACGATCTCCAGCCAGACGCGGTCTTTTCCGGCCAGCAGCCGATCCCGGTCACGGTCACCATCGATCCCGGCTCGAAATTCACCCTTGGCGACATCGTGCTCAAGGGCGATGCCGCCGGCATCATGGGCGCCGACTACGGCCTGATCGCCGGCGGCGACGCCTCGTCCGATGCCATCCTCAAGGCCGAGGCCGGCATCGTGCGGCGGCTGAAGGAGGAGGGGCGTCCGCTCGCCACCGTCACCGGCCGCACCATCGTTGCCGACCATGCGACGACGACGCTCGACGTCACCCTCGACGTCGCTGCCGGGCCGATTGCCGGCTACGGGCAGACCACCGTAGAGGGCACCGAACTCGTCGACCGCGATTTCACCGTCTACATGACCGGGCTGGAGCCCGGCCGCACCTATTCGCCAAAGGAAATCGACGACGCCCGCAACCGCCTGCTCGGGCTCGAGGTGTTCTCCAGCGTGACGGTCTCGGAGGCGGCAGCGCTCAACGCCGCCGGCCAGATCCCCATCGACGTACGCGTCAGCGAGCGCAAGATGCGCTATTTCGGCGCCGGCGCCACCTTCTCCAACACCGAGGGTGCCGGTATCGAGGGGTACTGGGGCCATCGCAACCTGTTCGGCCGGGCCGAGAAACTGCGCATCGGCGGCTCCATCGGCCGCATCGGCGACGTCTCCGAAATCGGCAAGCTCAACTACAATGCCGGCATCATGTTCGAGAAGCCTGGCGTCATCGGCCCGGCGTCGAAGTTCTTCGCCAACGTCAAGGCGGTCGCCGAGCACCCGGACGCCTATGACCGCTTCTCCATCGCCGGCAATGTCGGCCTGGCCTACGAACTGACCAAGCAGCAGACCGTCTCGGGCTCGCTGGCGATCGACTATTCCAAGGTCGAGGACGCGCTCAATCCCGACGGCAAGCGCTACCTGCTGGTCAGCCTGCCGCTGCAATATGTCTACGACAACCGCGACGACAAGCTGAACCCGACGCGCGGCTTCCGCGCGCTCGCCTATGCCGAGCCGACCTACGACGCCCTCAACGGCAACATGTTCGTCAAGCTCAAGGGCGAGGGCTCGGCCTATTACGGGATCGACTCCAACAACCGCTTCGTGCTTGCCGGCCGCGTCGCCATGGGCTCGATCCTTGGCGCGGGCCTCGAGGACGTGCCGGCCGACCGGCGCTTCTATGCCGGCGGCGGCGGCTCGGTGCGCGGCTATTCCTACCAGGGCATCGGACCACACACCGACGGCAAGCCGACCGGCGGCCTGTCCTATGCCGAGACTTCGATCGAGATGCGTTATGCCTATAACGACAAGATCGGCATCGTGCCGTTCATCGATGCCGGCACCGTCTCGACCAGCCAGTTCCCCGACTTCGGCAAGGTGAAGGTCGGCGCCGGCATCGGCGTCCGCTACCTCACGCCGTTCGGCCCGCTGCGCGTCGACGTCGCCATGCCGCTCAATCCGGAACCGGGCGATCCGCGCTACGGCATCTATGCCGGCGTCGGCCAGGCCTTCTGATCCAATGGTCATGCTGAAGAAAATCCTGCGCGTTCTTGCCATCGCCCTCCTGGTGGTCGTGGCCCTTCTGGCCGGCGCGCTCGGCGTCTTCACGCTGACCTCCAAGGGCCGCGAAAACCTCGCCGGGCTGATCTCGACGGTCGCCTCGAGCGAAGACCAGAAGATCAGGCTTGGCGGCCTCAACGGCATCTGGTCGGGCAACCTCACGCTCGACAACCTCGTCATCGAGGACAGGGAGGGGGCCTGGCTCGCCTTGCGTGGCGTCTCCGTCGACTGGTCGCCGCTGGCGCTGCTTACCCGCACCTTCCGCGCCGACCGGATCGCTGTCGACCGCATCGAGGTTGCGCGGCTGCCCAAGCCCGGCACGCAGCCGGCAAAACCGAGCAGCGGCGGCCTGTCGCTGCCGGTGGCGCTCGACATCAGGCAGATCGACCTGCCCGAGATCGCGCTCGGCGAGGCGCTCGCGGGCACCGGCATCGCCGAACTCGCGGCCAAGGGCATGCTCAAGGCCGGTGGATCGCCGCTTGGCATCGAGACCAGGCTCAACGTCGCCCGCAGCGACGGCAAGCAGGGCACCGTCGACGCCGACATCGCCTTTGCGCCCGATGAAAACCGGCTGACGCTCAACATTCGCGCCGACGAGCCCGCCGGCGGCATCATCGCCAACATCCTGAAGCTGCCCAACCAGCCGGCGGTCGAGCTGGTGGTGTCGGGCGAGGGGCCCTTGGCCGACTGGAGCGGCAACGGCACCTTCGCCGTCGACGGCAATGTCATCACCCGCATCTCGGGTACGCACCAGCTGACCGACAAGGGCAATGCCATTTCAGCCAAGGGCGACGGCGCGTTCGAGGATTTCCTGCCGGCGATGCTGAAGCCGCTTCTCGCCGGCAACACCACCTTCGACATCGCCGGTACCCGCACGACATCGGGCGGCATCGACATCGAGCGCGCCACGGTCGCCAGCACAGCGCTGACGGCCAATGCGGCGGGCTCGCTCAACCCCGAGGGAGCGGCCGACCTGTCGCTCAACGTCAACGCCAATGAAGGGCCGATCGTGCTCAGCCTCGGCAGCGACGCCCAGCCGGTCACCGTCGCCGTCAACGCCGCCAGCCTGCGCGCCTTTGGCGACGGCAAGGCGCCGGCGGTCGATTTCAGCGCCTCGCTGGTGTCGGTCATCGCCGGCAACACCGAGCTGCGCGACATCGCAGCCTCCGCCCATTCAGACGGCTTCGACATCGCCAACCGCAGCGGTCCGATTTTGATCAAGCTGGGGGCTGCCGAACTCAAGACCGATGTCGCCACGCTTGCCCCGCTGGTCGCCGGCCGCGTCGCCGTCGACATGGCCGGTTCCGTCGGCAAGGATCAGGTCGTCGTCGACCAGGGCACCATCCGCAGCGATGCACTCAACGGTTCGCTGAACGCCAAGCTCAATCTGGTCGACATGTCGCTGGAGCTCGGCCTCAAGGCCGACGTCGCCTCCAACGCGCTGCCTTCAGGCGTGCGCATCGCGCTCGCCGACCGCACCCAGTTCTCGGCGACCGCCAGCCGCGACGCCGAAGGCAGCTTTGCTGCGAACGCCATCGAGCTGACATCAGGCGCGCTCAAGGCGCAGGGCACGGCGCGGGTGAAGGGCAGCGAGATCGACGCCGATCTCAAGGGCTCCTTCGCCGACATCTCGCTGCTGTCGAAGGACGCCAAGGGCTCCATCGACTTCGCCTTGACCGCCAAGGGCGCGCGCACCGCGCCCGACGTGTCGCTGACGGTCACCAGCGACCGCATCGAGGCGGCGGCGCGCGAGATCACCGGGCTGAACCTCACCGCGTCGGGCAAGGTCGATCCGGCCAGTCCGGCGGCCAATGTCGCGCTTTCGGGCAATGTCGCGGGCCAGAAGCTTGCCGGCAACGCCGTGCTCGCCACATCAGACGGCACCAGCCAGATCAAGGGCCTGTCGCTGTCGCTCGGCCAGAACAAGCTGTCCGGCGACCTGGTGCTCGACAAGGGTTTCGTGCCGATCGGCACGATCAATATCGACATGCCCGACATCGGCCCGCTGGCGGCACTCGCGCTGGAAAAGGCCGAGGGCGACATCCGCGGCCGCATCGATTTCACCCGCTCCGGCGACACCCCGCAGGTCAAGGTCGAGCTCAACACGGCGCAGCTCAGGCGCGGCGACCTCGCCGCCAATTCGGTCGCCGTCAGCGCCGACGTGCTGAGCTATCTCAAGGCGCCGGCGATCTCCGGCTCGGTCAAGGCAAAGTCGGTCACCTCGGGCAAGACCGTCATTTCCGGCATCGACGTCGATCTCAAGCGCGACGGCGAATGGACCGGCTTCTCCGGCGGTGCCACCGTCGCCGATATTCCGGCAAAGGCGTCCGGTCGCCTCAAGGTCGGCGGCGGCACGACCACCATCGAACTCGCCTCGGGCGAAGCTGTCATGCGCGGCATCAAGGCTGCCATCGCCCGTCCGACGACGGTGCAGATTGCAGGCGGCACCACCACGCTCGACAGGCTGGCGCTCAATCTCGGGGGCGGCACGGCGACCGTTTCGGGCACCGCGGGCGCTGCCCTCAATCTCGATGTGGCGCTTGCCAATGTGCCGGCGTCGCTTGCCAATTCCTTCTCGCCGGGCCTCGGTGCGGCCGGCTCGATCTCGGGTACGGTCAAGGTTTCGGGCGCCGCCGCCAATCCGACCGTCGGCTACGACCTCAAGGTTGCGAATGCCGCGACCTCGCAGACCACGGGCGCCGGCTTCGGGCCGATGAACATCGCCTCCGACGGCACCTTTGCCGGCGGCAGGCTGACCTTCCAGTCTGCCATCACCGACGGGACGGGGCTCGCTCTGCGCGGCGGCGGCACTGTCGTCACCAATGCGCCTGTCGCGCTTGACCTCAATTTCTCCGGCCCCGTGCCATTCGCATTCCTGACCCGCACGCTGGCGGCGCAAGGCATGCAGCTGACCGGCACCGCCGATGTCAGCGTCCAAGTTCGCGGCCCGGCGTCTTCGCCCGTCATCGGCGGCAGCGTCCGCGCCTCGGGTGCGCGGCTTCTGGCAGCGCAGATGGGCCTTGCCATCAACGACATCAATCTCGACATCGCGATGGCGCAGGGCGTGGCGCGCATCAACCGCCTGACCGGCAATCTCTCGACCGGCGGCCAGCTCACCGCCAGCGGCACCGTGGGCACCGATGCCGCGCAGGGTTTTCCGGCCGACATTTCGATCAAGCTGACCGACGGCCGCTACACCGACGGCCGCGTGGTCACCGCCAATCTCGGCGGCGATATCGCCATCAAGGGGCCGCTGGTTTCGGCGCCCGTGCTGTCGGGCACGATCAATCTCGCCCGCACCGTCATCAGCATCCCGGAAAAATTCCCGGGCGCGCTGAGCGCGGTCGACGTCAAGCACAAGAACGCCCCCAAGGCCGTCATCGTCCAGCAGGACGCCATGCGCCCGGCCGAAAAGGCCAGCGGCGGCAGCGGCGCGCTGACCCTCGACATCACCGTCAACGCCCCGAACCAGATCTTCGTCCAGGGCCGCGGCCTCGACGCCGAACTCGGCGGCTCGCTGCGCCTCACCGGGTCGTCGGCATCGCCGCAGGCCATGGGCGAGTTCACGCTTCGGCGCGGCCGCCTGTCGATCCTTGGCAAGCGCCTCAACTTCACCTCCGGTTCGGTCGGTTTCGCCGGTTCGCTGGTGCCGACGATCAACTTCGCTGCCGAAACCACGGCCAGCGACGCCACCGTCACCATCGGCATCACGGGGCAGGCCAACAATCCGAAATTCTCCTTCTCGTCGGTGCCGGCGCTGCCGGAAGACGAGGTGCTGGCGCGCCTGATCTTCGGCCGCTCGATGTCCAACCTGTCGCCGCTGCAGATCGCCCAGCTCGCGGATGCGGCAGCCCAGATGGCCGGCATCGGCGGCTCGACGTCGCTTCTGTCGAGCCTGCGCGCCACGCTCGGCGTCGACGATCTGGACATCCGCACCAACGACAAGGGCGACACCTCGGTCGCTGTCGGAAAATACCTCAACGACCGCACCTACCTGTCCATCGAAAAGGGCGACCAGCCGGGCTCGGGCAAGGCCACGATCGACCTCAGTGTCGGTCGCGGCGTCAAGCTGCGCGGCCAGGCGACCGATGCGGGCGAGGCCAAGGGCGGTATCTTCTACGAAAAAGAATATTAGTTTTCCGCCATATTGGCGTGTGCCTTAACACGTTGAAAGCGCACATTTTTTGGGCAAGCTATGCCGCAATCCACGACGCTTTGGCCTGACCTCTAACCTTTGCTGACATCATTGCGGCGCGGCCGTGGCCCTGTCGCCGGGGTCTGCGGCGTGCTCAGCTTACGCAGCGTCGAAGATTCAGATGAATCCGGCGACCATTAGCGTTTTTGCGTCAATCCTGTCGGAATCACGCGAACTGCACCTCTCCCAAAATTGCAGACTTGCCTTCGGGAACGTCGACATCCAACCGTTTTGACAACGGCAATAGGATGCGGAATTGTAGCGTCAAAGACCAAAACAATGGGAGACGGAAATGACATTCTACAAAAGCAACTCCGACGTTGTGCCCGGCCACATCCGTGAGCTGGCGCGCGAGGTCGTCAACGGCAAGATGGACCGTCGCGAATTCCTGGCGATGGCGACCACCTTCGGCGCCAGCGCGGCAATGGCCTACGGCATGATCGGCCTCTCCGTCCCGATGGAGGCCCAGGCGCAGGAAACCCCGACCAAGGGCGGCGTGCTCAAGGTCGCGCAGTGGATCAAGGATCCCAAGGATCCGCGCAAGGCCGACTGGTCCGAAATCGCCAATGCCGAGCGCCAGGCGCTCGAGCCGCTGGTCAAGTACACCGCCAAATACACTTTCGAGCCCTATCTGCTCGCAAGCTGGGAAGTGAACGACGACGCCACCGAATACGTCCTGCACGTCCGCCCTGGCGTGACCTGGTCGAACGGCGATCCGTTCACCGCCGACGACGTGATCTTCAACTTCACCCGCTGGGCCGACAAGAGCGCCGAAGGCAATTCGATGCCGGGCCGCCTCGGCAGCCTGGTCGACGAGAAGACCGGCAAGCTGCGCGAAGGCTCGATCGAGAAGGTCGACGACGCGACGGTCAAGCTCAAGCTGACCACGTCCGACATCGCCATCATCCCGAACCTGACCGACTATCCCGGCCTCATCGTCCACAAGACCTTCGACGAGAAGGGCGGCGACTTCAAAGCCTGCCCGATCGGCACCGGCCCGTTCGAGCTCGTCTCCTACGATGTCGGCCAGAAGGTGGTCTACAAGCGCCGTGAAGACAACAAGTGGTGGAATGGCGATGTCTATCTCGACGGTGTCGAGCTGATCGACTACGGCACCGACCCGGCCGCCATGGTCAGCGCCTTCGAGGCCAACGAAGTGCACACCAACTTCGAAACCTCGGCCGACTACGTGTCGATCCTCGACGGTCTCGGCCTGGTGAAGTCGGAAGTCGTCACCGCTGCGACCATCGTTGCCCGCACCAACGTCAACAACAAGCCTTATGACGACCAGAAGGTCCGTCAGGCCCTGCACAAGGCCGTCGACAACGCTGTGGTGCTGCAGCTCGGCTATGGCAATGCCGGCGCGGTCGCCGAAAACCACCACGTCGCGCCGATCCATCCTGAATATTTCGAGCTGCCGAAGCAGACCCGCGACATCGCGGCAGCCAAGAAGCTGATGGAAGAGTCCGGCCACGCCGACTTCGAGCACGAGCTGATCACGGTCGACGAGGACTGGCACAAGAACACCGGCGATGCCATCGCCGCGCAGATGCGCGAGGCCGGCATCAAGGTCAAGCGCACCGTCCTGCCCGGTTCGACCTTCTGGAACGACTGGACCAAGTACCCGTTCTCGATGACCAACTGGAACATGCGCCCGCTCGGCGTGCAGGTTCTGGCGCTGGCCTATCGCACCGGTGAAGCCTGGAACGAAAGCGCCTGGTCGAACCCGGAATGGGACAAGAAGCTCAACGCGGCGCTCGCGGTTGCCGACGTCGCCAAGCGTAAGGAGATGATGAAGGACATCGAGCAGACGCTGCAGGATTCCGGCATCATCATCCAGCCGTTCTGGCGCAAGCTCTACAACCACTCGGTCGCAGCCGTTCAGGGCGGGGGCATGCACCCGACCTTCGAGCACGACTACGGCAAGGTGTGGCTCAAGGCGTAAGCCTGGGTGGCCAATCGGGGAGGGGCGGCTTCCGCTCCTCCTCCTTTCCGCAACAGGGTTGATCGCCACCACGGACCCCAAACCCACAAAGGCAGGGGACGCCAATGCTATCCTTCATAATGCGCCGCCTCGGCACCATGGCACTCACCATGCTGTGCCTGACGCTCGTGGTGTTCTTCCTCATCAATCTCGAGCCGAACCTGAAGAAGCTGGCGATCAGCCAGACCGAGATGCGCACCACCTCCGACCAGCTGGAAAGCTGGCTGCAGCGCAACGGCTATCGGCAGAACTTCTTCATCCGCTACGGCCAATGGCTCGGCGTCGTCCAGAAGCAGCCCAATATCGACCCGGCCTCCGGCCAGGCGGTGCCGCGCTTCCGCTTCTGCAACGAGGCTGCGGTGCCGACCTATTCGGGCATCCTGCAGGGCGATTTCGGCTGCTCGACCAAGTTCAAGACACCGGTTGCGGTGAAACTGTTCCCGGCCCTTGGCGCCACGGGCATCCTGATGTTCTGGGTGCTGGCGACGATGGTGCCGATAGCGCTTCTCATCGGCATCCTCGCCGGCATGCGCGAGGGCTCACGCACCGACCGCACATTGTCGATCGCCTCGATCGCGACGACGGCGACGCCAGAATATGTCTCGGGCGTCATCTTCACCGTCATCTTCGCCTCGTGGCTCGGCTGGCTCAACGGCTCTGCCGCCTCCGCCAGCCAGGGCATCACCTTCTACAATTTCACCCTGCCGGTCATGACGCTCGCCATCTACGGCATCGGCTACATCGCCCGCATGACGCGCGCCTCGATGGTCGAGGTGATGACGCAGCAATACATCCGCACCGCGCGGCTGAAGGGCCTGAGCTTCTCCAGCGTCGTCATCAAGCATGCGTTGCGCAATGCGCTGATCGCGCCGTTCACCGTCATCATGCTGCAGTTCCCGTGGCTGCTCACGGGTGTCGTCATCGTCGAGGTGATGTTCCGATACCAGGGCTTTGGCTACACGCTGGTCGAGGCCGCCGGCAACAACGACATCGACCTTCTGCTCGGCTGCTCGCTGGTCTCGGTGTTTATCGTCCTGATCACCCAGCTCATCTCCGACATCGGCTACGCCTACCTCAATCCACGCATCAGGGTTCAATAGGGAGCGCGCCGCATGCAGATCGAATATATCGGCGCCTTCCAGATCTTCCTGGGCGTGCTCGCCCGCTTCTGGCCGGTGTGGCTGGCCATGGCGATCGTCATGGGCGCCAGCTTCAACTTCCGCCGCAAGCTCGGCCTTTACGGCCAGCTCTATGATTCAGGCGTCGGCATATCAGGCGTGCTGATCTGCTTCTTCTGGCTGTTCACGGCGATCTTCGCTGCCCGCATCGCGCCCTTCGATCCGCTCAGCCAGATCCCGATCATGAAGGACGCACTGCCTGGCGCCATCGAGCCGGCATCCAAGCAGATCTATCTCTTCGGCGGCGACAAGCTCGCCCGCGACGTGTTCTCGCGCATGGTGTTCGGCAGCCAGATCGTGCTGATCATCGCACCGGCCGCGACCGCGTTCGCGCTCATGGTCGGCATCACGCTCGGCCTGCCGGCGGGCTATTATGGCGGCCGGATCGATGCGATCCTGTCGTTCCTCGCCAATCTTGTGCTGGCCTTCCCGGTCATCCTTCTGTTCTACCTGCTGGTCACGCCGGGCATCATGGACACGCCGATCCCCTATGCGCTGGCGGGCGTGTTCTTCCTGTTCCCGATCATCTTCTTCACGGTGCTGTTCTACACGCGCTTCAAGGCACGGCCGGAGCGGCTCTATCTGCTGGTCGGGCTGACGCTTGTCATCGGCGGCTGGATCTATGCCGGCCTCGTTTTCAACGCCGATCCGCTCGGCATCGTGGCCATCGACCCCAACCAGCTCAACATCTTCGTCGCCGTCGTCTTTGCCTCCAGCCCCGGCGTGTTCCGCATCGTCCGGGGTCTCACCATGGACATCAAGACGCGCGACTACGTCGCCGCCGCCCAGACCCGCGGCGAAAGCCCGTGGTACATCATGCTGTGGGAGATCCTGCCCAATGCGCGCGGGCCGCTGATCGTCGATGCCTGCCTGCGCATCGGCTACACCACAATCCTGCTCGGCACGCTCGGCTATTTCGGCCTCGGCCTCGCGCCCGAAAGTCCCGACTGGGGCACGGCGATCAAGGACGCCAGCCGCCTGCTACGCTCCTTCATCCACCCCGCACTGCCGCCGACGATCGCGCTGATGTCCTTCGTGCTCGGGCTGAACCTGCTCGCCGATGCGCTGCGCGAACAGTCGATGAAGGATTGAGGATGTCAGCGCGCTACGTTGCCTCCCTCTGTCCTGCCGGACATCTCCCCCACATGGGGGGAGATCAGCCGGCCGCGGTCTTGGCACCAGTCCTGCGACGTTGGGGATTGGCGAGAGCGGAGCTGACAGCCAATCTCCCCTCACATGGGGGAGATGTCCGGCAGGACAGAGGGGGGCGCGAAGGAACGCGACCTGAACCGGCAATGCGAGAAGGAGCGACCCATGAATGAGGCAGTTCGAACTCCCGCCGAACCCATCCTCGAGATCGAGAACCTCTCCATCTCCTTCTTCACCCGCGCCGGCGAAATCCCTGCCGTCATGGACTTCTCCTGCACCGTCATGCCGGGCGAGGCGATGGGCATCGTCGGCGAGAGCGGTTGCGGCAAGTCGACCGTCTCGCTCGGCATCATGCGCGACCTCTCCAACATCGGCAGGATCGTCGGCGGCCGCATCAAGTTCCAGGGCAAGGACATGGGCGACATGTCCGAGGATGAGCTGCGCTCCATCCGCGGCAACAAGATCGCCATGATCTACCAGGAGCCGATGGCCAGCCTGAACCCGGCCATGAAGGTCGGCCAGCAGCTGATGGAAGTGCCGATGATCCACGACAAGGTGTCGAAGGACGAGGCCTACAAACGCGCGCTCGAAATGGTGCGCTCAGTCAAGCTGCCCGACCCCGAGCGCATGATGCGGTCCTATCCGCACCAGCTGTCAGGCGGCCAGCAGCAGCGCATCGTCATCGCCATGGCGCTGCTGTCGAAGCCGGCGCTGCTTCTGCTCGACGAGCCGACGACCGCTCTCGACGTCACCGTCGAGGCCGGCATCGTGCAACTGGTCAAGGGGCTTGGTAAGCAGTTCGGCACCTCGATGATCTTCGTGTCGCACAATCTTGGCCTGATCCTCGAGACCTGCGACCGCATCACGGTCATGTATTCCGGCGAGGCGGTCGAGTCCGGCTCGATCAAGGACGTTTTCGACCGCATGCGGCACCCCTATACGCAGGGGCTGTTCCGTTCGATCCCGCTGCCGGGCGCAGACAAGAATTCGCGCCCATTGGTCGCCATCCCGGGCCAGCTGCCCTTGCCGCACCAGCGCCCCAAGGGCTGCAATTTCGGCCCGCGCTGTCACCATTTCGTCGAGGGGCTGTGCAACGCCGACGAGATCCCGATGATCCCGGTTGCCGGCCATGACGGCCATGTCAGCCGCTGCGTGCGCTTCAACGAGATCGATTGGGCAGCGCTGCCCCCCGGCGCCAAGAAGGCGCAGGAGCCGGTCGAGCCGGGCGCGCCCGTGCTCAAGATCGACGACCTCAAGAAATACTACCGCGTCGGCGGCAGCGAGGTGTTCGGCTCGAGCGAGGGCAGGGTGGTCAAGGCCAACGAGACCATCAGCTTCGAGGCCCGCGAATCCGAGACCGTCGCCATCGTCGGCGAATCCGGTTGCGGCAAGTCGACGCTCGCCAAGGTGCTGCTCGGTCTCGAGACCGCAAGCTCGGGCAAAGTGCTGCTCGGCAACAAGGAAATCCAGTCGATCGGCATCGAGGATCGCGACGTCGATACCGTCTCGTCGATCCAGATGGTGTTCCAGAACCCGTTCGACACGCTGAACCCCAGCCATTCGGTGGGGTCGCAGATCATCCGCACGCTGGAAAAATTCAAGGTCGGCCGCAATGCCGGCGAGCGCAAGCAGCGCATGCTGGAACTGCTCGACCTCGTGAAGCTTCCGCGCGCTTTCGCCGAGCGCATGCCGCGACAGCTGTCGGGCGGGCAGAAGCAGCGTATCGGCGTCGCGCGCGCCTTCGCCGGCAATGCCCGTGTCGTGGTCGCCGACGAGCCTGTCTCGGCGCTCGACGTCTCCGTGCAGGCGGCGGTCACCGAGCTGTTGATGGACATCCAGCGGCGGTCCAAGACCACCATGCTGTTCATCAGCCACGACCTCAGCGTGGTGCGCTACATCGCCGACCGCGTCGTGGTCATGTATCTCGGCCATATCGTCGAGCAGGGCACGACCGACCAGATCTTCTCGCCGCCCTACCACCCCTATACCGAGGCATTGCTGTCGGCGATCCCGATCGCCGACACGTCGGTGGTGAAAAAGCACATCGTGCTCGAAGGCGACATCCCCTCGGCGATGAACCCGCCATCGGGCTGCCCGTTCCAGACCCGCTGCCGCTACAAGAGCCAGGTGCCGGGCAATCTCTGCGAAACCCAGGTGCCGCCGGTGCGCGAACTCGGCAGCGGCCACCAGATCAAGTGTCACCTGCCACCCAGTGCCTTCGACGCCATGGAGCCGGTCATCAGCTTGGGCAAGGGCGGCGCGCCTGATGCGACGTCGGAGAGGTGAGAGGCGGCGGTCCGGGCCATGACGTGACGTCGGACCAGCGCAGTGGCAGGCGCGGTGTCAACGCCTGGACAGGATCGGCGCCAGGGCATCGAGCAGCGGTTCGGGCGAGACGGGCTCGCCGCCGGCTGTCCAGGAATTCTGGAACTCGGCAATCTCGATGCCGATGAGCTCATGCTCGGCAATCACGTCGCAGCAATCCCTGAGGTCGTCGAGCGACAATCCGCCGTCATGGACATAGTCGGTGGGCACGATGCCAGGGCTCAGGACGTCGCAATCAAGATGCACGTAGACCGGCCGACCGGAGATCGCCGCGCGCAGGCGCATGGCGAGATCGTCCTTGGGCTTGATGTGCGGGATGCCGTGCGTGTCGATCAGGTCCTGCTCGAAGGGATCAATATCGCGCTGGCCCACGAGCACGATCTGGTCGAGCCCGAAGCCCGAGCCCAGGCCGGATTGCCAGAGCCCGGATGGAGCCGCCAGCGCCAGCCCGCCCAGATAGCCCGTCGCCGAGGCCTCGGGCGTGTTCAGGTCGGCGTGGGAATCGAACCAGACGATACAAGCCGACGGATGATGCCTTGCCACGGCGGGAAGCGTGGCCAGCGAAACGGCGCACCGGCTGGTCGCCGCAACGGAGTAGGCGCCGCTTGAAAACACCTCGTCGAGCCGCGCCTGCATCGCCTGCAGCGCAGGCATCGCCGCGTCCAGCTCTTTGCGCCAGCCCACATTCAAGGCGGGCTGCGGCTTGCCGATGACGACGGGCAAGACGCCCGTGCGCTTCGCCAGGGCATCGCCGATGGCCTTGGCTCCCGGCATGGCAAGATCGTTGTGATCGCCCGCGCGTCCCTGGAACACCGTATATGCCGCATGTGTTGCCAAGCGTAGATCCTCGCTGCCGCGCCCCGTTGCGCTCTGGTGCCATCAATCTTCATTTTCGGCGCTTATGGCAAGCAGCCGCGACGGGCCGCGAAGCACCGAAAGTCGTCATCCCGGAACCAGGAGGGAAGCAGGTTGGCAGGGACCAATTGACTGGACCGTTATCGAGCACGGCCGGGTCCTTGCCTTGACGTCTCGCCTGGGATGACGTGCGCGCACTTGCCCTCTCCCCCCTGTGGGAGAAGTGGATTGGCGCGCAGCGCCGAGACGGATGAGGGGTGCTGGACGAAATGAGAGGCCGCAAAAGGAAGTGCAGGAATGGCGCACAACCTCAAAGGTGGCACTCCGTCCAGCACCTCTCATCCGCCGGCTCTCCCGGCCCTCCGCTAAGGCTCCGGGCGTTCGTTGTTGGAAAAGCCAAATCGTTGGCTTTTCCTGGCCTTCGGCCACCACTCCTCACCCCACAAGGGGAGAAGGCAGCAGAGCGCACCTCCGTGCCTACCTCACCGGCGCCAGCAAGGCGAAGTGGGCACCTTGCGGGTCCTGGCATTGCACGATCCACTGGCCGCCGGGCACCTGCATCGGTCCCATCAGCGTCTTGCCGCCATTGTCGGTGACGCGCTTGGTGGCAGCGTCGATGGCGGCGACGTTGAAGTAGAACTGCCAGGCCGGCGCAGGCATCTGCTCGGGCTTATTCATCATGCCGCCGATCATGCCTTCGCCGGCGTTGAACATCTGGTAGATGCCCATTTCACCCATGTCGAACTGCTCGTCCTTGCCCCAGCCGAACTCGGTCGAATAGAAGTCGAGGGCCTTTTGCCAGTCGGTGGTGAAGAGTTCGTGCCAGCCGACATGCCCCAACGTGTCCAGCGGCACCGCCGGCTGGTCGGGACCGTTTGGCCGCAGGAACATGAAAGCCGCGCCCTGCGGGTCGGCGACGACGGCAAAGCGCCCGACGCCGGGGATATCGTCAGGCGCCCTGAAGACGGCGCCGCCGGCCTTTGTCAACGACGCCACCGAGGCGTCGACATCGCCTGTGTTGATGTAGCCGATCCAGGCGGGTGGCATGCCCATCTTCCTGGCTTCGTCAGGCAGGTTCATCAGGCCGCCGACACCGCGGTCGCCGGCATGGACGACGATGTAGCGGGGCATGCCCGGCGTCTTGTCGAAGGGTTCGGCGCGCCAGCCGACGACTGAGGTGTAGAAGGCCTCAGCGGCGTCCAGGTCGGTCGTCATCAATTCGTACCAGAAGAAGGATTGCGGGGTATGCGGCATGATCCGGCTCCCTTGCATTTGCTGCCGTCTTTGGTCGGCGCATCGATCGCCGTGGTGCGGCAGGACCATCATAGGACGCCGACCCCGACGGAATTCCGACAGGATCGTGAAATTTACTGCGATGCAGCAACTATTGGGAACAAATCATGACAACAAAAGTCATGTTAATTTTAGGCGATTTCAATCACTTAGCTTGAAAATTGACCAATTGATAAAAAAATAGAAAGTGCTACGCTTCCTCAAAATCAATAAAAACTGGGGAACTGGAATGGCAGAAGGTCTTTTCAAGGAAGGCATAGTCGGCGGCCGCCTTGAGTCAGCTCAATACGCCGAGAATTTCTCCGACCTGCACCCGCCGCTCGACCATCACGAGGCGCTGGTCGAGTCCGATCGTTGCTATTTCTGCTACGACGCGCCGTGCATGCAGGCATGTCCGACATCGATCGACATTCCGATGTTCATCCGCCAGATTTCGACCGGCAATCCGATGGGGTCGGCCAAGACGATCTTCGACCAGAACATCCTCGGCGGCATGTGCGCCCGCGTCTGCCCGACCGAGACACTGTGCGAAGAGGTCTGCGTCCGCGAGGTCGCCGAAGGCAAGCCGGTGCAGATCGGCCGCCTGCAGCGCTACGCCACCGACGTGGCGATGGAGGAGGGCAAGCAGTTCTACAAGCGCGCCGCTGCGACCGGCAAGAAGATAGCCGTCGTCGGCGCCGGCCCCGCAGGTCTTGCCGCGGCCCACAGGCTCGCCCGCCATGGCCATGAGGTCACCATCCTCGAGGCCCGGCCCAAGGCCGGCGGCCTCAATGAATATGGCATCGCTGCCTACAAGAGCACCGACGACTTCGCCCAGGCGGAGGTCGATTACGTGACCGCCATCGGCGGCATCACGACCGAGAACGGCAAGGCGCTCGGGCGCGACTACCATCTCGCCGACCTCACCGCGTCTTACGACGCCGTGTTCCTCGGCCTCGGCCTCGCCGGCGTCAACGCGCTGCGCGCCGAAGGCGAGGACGCCGATGGCGTTGCCAATGCCGTCGACTTCATCTCGACCCTGCGCCAGGCAAGCGACCTTGCGAGCCTGCCGGTCGGACGCCGTGTCGTCGTTATCGGCGGCGGCATGACGGCGGTCGACGCCGCCGTGCAGTCCAAGCTGCTCGGCGCCGAGGAGGTGACGATCTGCTATCGCCGCGGCCAGGAGCACATGAACGCTTCGGTCTTCGAACAGGATCTGGCGGCGGCCAACGGCGTCGTCATCCGTCACTGGCTGCAGCCCAGGAAGGTGGTCTCCGAAGGCGGCAAGGTCGTCGCCATCGAGCTCGAATACACCGCCATGAAGGGCGACAAGCTGTCGGGCACCGGTGAGACGGTGCGGCTTGTGGCCGATCAGGTGTTCAAGGCCATCGGACAGAGCTTCGAGGCCTCGACGCTCAATGGCAGCGGGCCCTCGGTTGCCATGGAAGGCGGCCGCATCAAGGTCGACGGGGAGGGACGCACGTCGCTGGCCAAGGTCTGGGCCGGCGGCGACTGCATTTTCGGCGGCGACGACCTGACGGTTTCGGCGGTGGCGCAAGGCCGCGACGCGGCTGAATCCATCAACCGCGCCTTGATGAGCTAAGGGAGGCTGAGATGGCAGACATTCGCAATAATTTCGTCGGCATCAAGTCGCCCAACCCGTTCTGGCTGGCGTCTGCGCCGCCGACCGACAAGGCCTACAACGTCGTCCGCGCCTTCAAGGCAGGCTGGGGCGGCGTGGTGTGGAAGACGCTTGGCGAGGAAGGCCCGCCCGTCGTCAACGTCAACGGTCCGCGCTATGGCGCGATCTGGGGCGCCGACCGGCGCCTGCTCGGCCTCAACAACATCGAGCTGATCACCGACCGCGACCTTCAGACCAATCTGCGCGAGATCAAGCAGACCAAGATGGAGTGGCCCGACCGGGCCATCGTCGTGTCGCTGATGGTGCCTTGCGTCGAGGAGGCCTGGAAGGCGATCCTGCCCGTGGTCGAGGAGACCGGCGCCGACGGCATCGAGCTCAATTTCGGCTGCCCGCACGGCATGTCGGAACGCGGCATGGGTGCGGCCGTCGGTCAGGTGCCCGAATATATCGAGATGGTGGTGCGCTGGTGCAAGGCAAACACCCGCATGCCCGTCATCACCAAGCTCACGCCCAACATCACCGACGTGCGCAAGCCGGCGCGGGCAGCACTTGCCGGCGGCACCGACGCGGTGTCGCTGATCAACACCATCAACTCGATCACAGGCGTCGATCTCGACAGCTTTGCGCCGCAGCCGACCATCGACGGCAAGGGCTCGCATGGCGGCTATTGCGGCCCGGCGGTCAAGCCGATCGCCATGAACATGGTGGCCGAGATCGCGCGCGATCCTGAAACCGCCGGCCTGCCGATCTCCGGCATCGGCGGCATCACCACCTGGCGCGATGCGGCCGAATTCATGGCGCTGGGCGCCGGCAACGTTCAGGTCTGCACGGCGGCCATGACCTATGGCTTCAAGATTGTGCAGGAGATGATCGCCGGTCTCGAAAACTGGATGGACGAGAAGGGCCACAAGTCGCTCGACGACATCGTCGGCCGCGCCACGCCCAATGTCACCGACTGGCAGTATCTCAACCTCAACTATGTCGCCAAGGCGCATATCGACCAGGACGCCTGCATCAAGTGCGGCCGCTGCCACATCGCCTGCGAGGACACCTCGCACCAGGCGATCACCAGCATGCTCGACGGCGCCAGGCATTTCGAGGTGATCGAAGAAGAGTGCGTCGGCTGCAATCTGTGCGTCAATGTCTGCCCGGTCGAGGGCTGCATCACCATGGAGCCGCTGGCCGTTGGCGCCATGGACAAGCGCACCGGCAAGCCTGTGTCGCCCAACTACGCCAACTGGACGACCCATCCCAACAACCCGATGGCCAAGGTGGCCGCGGAATAGGGAGCGAGCCATGGGCGACAGGAGCGAGATCGTTGAACTCGCTCTTGCCTGGGCGGGTGCGATCGTCTCCAACGACGCTGTCGCCATTGGCGGCTTCATGGCCGACGATTGGATCATCGTCGGCCCCGACGGCGCGACCGCGAAGGCGGATTTTCTCGCGCAGGTGGCCTCCGGCGACCTCACTCACGACATGATGCGCAGCGTCGGCGAGCCCAGGGTGGCGATCCATGGCACGATGGCGGTCTGCACGGCGCGGGTGATCAACAGCGGCCACTTTCGCGGCCGGCGGTTCTCTGCCGACGAATGGACCACCGACGTCTTCGTCCGTCACGATATGGGCTGGACCTGCGTTCTCAGCCACGTGACGCCGGCGCAAGGTGCGCCCGATCCCGGCTGATCGTCTCGAGGGCCGATCCCGGCCAGCCCGACAATCGCGACAAAGGCGCACGCATGCCGATATCGTCCGGCTGTGAGGCGGGAGGGCCTGGAATGCGTCTGATGGGGGCGGGAATTCTGGTCGCGGCAGGTCTGCTGACCGGCGCGGCTCTGGCCGACGATCTCAAGTCACTGGACCTCGATACGCTCGACAAGGCCGAGGTCGAGGACTTTCTCGGCAAATGGGAAATCCGCGACGAGAGCGGCGACAAGCGCTGCGACGTCGTGCTCAAGCGCGACATGACCATCGGCGGCATGCAGATCGAGGTCGATCCGGCCTGCGCCAAGGTTTTCCCTGTCATGGACGACATCGCCGCCTGGCGCCTCAAGGAGGGCTGGGCGATCGATCTTGTCGATGCCGTCAGGCAGATGCGCCTGCGCTTCGAAGTGCCAGACGTTACCTATGTCGCCATGCAGGACATCGACGGCATCTTCACCATCGAACAGCTGCCGAAGGACTGAGCATCCGGTCGTTCTTTCAAGATTTTCACATGGGCCTATTGCGGATAAAATTTATCCACGATATGAATTATCCACGATTAAGGAGGTGGCGATGAAGCTTGGTGACGGCGTGGAGGCGGCGATCCATTGCGCGGCGATGCTGGCTGGCGTCGACGGCGACGGCACCCTGCCGGGCAATGCCATGGCGGAGGCTTTCGGCCTGTCGCCGAGCTACCTGCTCAAGCATCTCAAGGCGCTGACGGCGGCGAAGGTGCTGGAGTCGGTGCCGGGCCCCAATGGCGGCTACCGGCTGGCCCGGTCGGCCGACAGGATCACGCTGCTCGACATCGTGTTGGCGATCGAGGGCAGGGAACCGGCATTTCGCTGCGGCGAGATCAGGCAGAAGGGCAACTACGCACTCGAGCCTGCGGCCTATGTAAAACCCTGCGGCATCAATGTCGCCATGCTCAAGGCCGAGCGCGCCTATCGCACAGCACTCGGCGAGACGCGGCTCTCCGATATCGTCGCCGACTTCACCGCCAACACCGACCAGCGCATCGTCGCCGCCAGCTGCGCCTTCGTCGCGTCGAACCAGCGGCCGCAGAATACCCGACCCAAGACACAAGCAAGAGGATGATACCATGAAGCAGAGGCTCAATTTCTTCGCCGCCGCGCCTGAACTGATGAAGCAGGTGGTGGCGCTGAACACGGCAATCAACGAATGCGGGCTGGAGCACGGCCTGCTTCACCTGATCAAGCTCAGGGCGTCGCAGATCAACGGCTGCTCCTATTGCGTCGACATGCACAACCGCGAGGCCAAGCAGGATGGCGAGACCGAACAGCGCCTGTGGCTGGTCGCTGCCTGGAAGGAATCGCCGCTGTTCAGCGACCGCGAGCGCATGGCCTTTGCCTGGACCGAGACGGTGACCAACATCGCCGACGCCGGCGTGCCGGCCGAGCTTTATGCGGAAGCGCTCAAGCATTTCTCGGCCGAAGAGCTGGTCAAGCTCACGCTGGCGGTCGGCATGATCAACACCTGGAACCGGCTTTGCGTGGCTTTCCACGCCCTGCACCCCGTCGCGGCCGCCAAGGCCGCCTGACCTTAGCAATTCTCCCAACATCAGAGTCATTTTCAGCGGTCGCCGATGGCGGCCGCACAAGGAGCTGTCATGTTCGAAAGTGATATTTCGGCGCTGGCTGTCGTCGGCCGCCTCCTGCTCGGCGGCGCCTTCGTCTTTGCCGGCCTGCGCAACATCGCCAACTCAAGGCTTCTGTCGGGAATGATGACGGCGCGCGGTGTGCCGCAGGCTCGATTGGTGCTGTGGGCCGGCATCGTGCTGCAGATCGTTGCCGGACTGATGCTGGCGGCCGGCTTCCATGCGGTCTATGCGGCGGCGGCCCTGATCGTCTTCCTGATCGCCGGAACGCTGATGTTCAACAATTTCTGGGATCACCAGGGGGCGGATCGCGCCCAGCGAATCAACGGCGTGGTCAGCAATGTTGCGCTGGCGGGCAGTTTTCTCCTGGTGATCGCAGCGGGAAACTAAAAATCGAGGAGATGAGAAACTATAGCTCGGCGGGCTGGCAGCCTCGCTATGTTTCGAATACCAATCTCTTATGGTGGGACTGACCTTCAAGCATCTGAACCTTGACTGGAACGCGGACCCAAATGCTCCCTGCGTCGAGCTATCTGTCGAAGGCGACACGGTCCGAATAGAATTTTTGCTGAACCATTGGGCCTATGATGCCCGCGCCGGAGACATTGGCGTCCTGGCCTTTGGAAGCTGCAGTCGTTGGCGCTGGGACAGCACGAACGATCACGCATGGTTCGCGGGAGAGGGATTGTTCAGCGGGGCCGCGCCCGAATGGGGCGAATTCTATGAGGTGAGTGGCGATGCCAGGCCAGTCAGGGCCGGCGATTGGGAAACAATCTCGCCGGACGCGCCGAACTCGCGCCAGTTCCTGTTTTACTTTCGGGATGACACGCTCGAGATTGTGGCTGGCAACTGGGCATTCGAAAGATATGGCGGAACGCGGTCATCCAATTCCCCTCAACTCAGAATGCCAGGACCTCTCGGTCGAGCCTTGAATTGGTTCTCCCGAAGGTGACGGACGAAGCGACATCTCGAATCAACGGTGACGTCAGCAACGTGGCGCTGGTGGGCTTCCGCCGGTGATCGCAGCGGGTGGCTGGTGCGGTCGGCGGCGAAGATGTTGATTCAGCCTTGCCTGCCAAGTTGCTCTGATCAAAGAACTTTCTTCTGCTTCCGTGGACGGTGTTCGCACAGCGGTCGTGTCTTCAAACGAGATGAAATCAGCCTGTCCGGACACGAAAACGCCTGCATCGGGACGCCTCTGGTGTTTCAATGAATGCTGCGGCCTGTCCTGATCGGCGGGCCGCCAAGCCGACGGCGAAGATGAGATGCGCCATGACCCGAGCCCCCAAGAAAAGCGAAACGCTGGAAATCCGGATTCCTCATGAGACCAAGCAGGCTCTGATGGCCCGCAGCCGGGCCGAGGGGAAGCCGGCCAGCGAGGTCGTGCGCAGTTTCATCGACGCCTATCTGGCCGAAGCGGCATGTCCAACCCAGCCCGGATCGGGCCCGACAGCATGGGAAAGAAACATGACCAGACTTCGCCTCTACGCACGGCCCTCGATGGCCCTGTTTGCCACACTCGTCGCCGTCGGCGGCGTCGGCCTCGCCGTGTCGCCGGCAACCGCGCTGCCCGACCTGCAGGCTGCCTTCACGCAGCTGGACGCCGACGGCAATGGCGCGCTCAGCCCCGACGAGTTCGGCGGCAAGCTGATCAGCAAGTTTGCACGCGGCGCAACCGCCGCAGCCGAGCCGCCGGCCGAACCCAAGGCCGACAAGGCGGAGCCCGGCCTGATGTTCGTCATGCGCGTTGCCCCCGAAGCGGGCAGCAAGCCCGTGGCGCTGTCACTGCGCGTGCCGGCAGGCGGACCAAATCAGGATCGCGCCGGTGAATTCAAGCAGATGGACCTCGACGGCGACGGCCGGCTGAACTTCAGCGAGTTTGAGGCGCATCACCGGGCGCTGGTGGACAGGGCGTTTGCAGCCGTCGACGCCGACAAGGACGGCTTCCTATCGGCCCGGGAAGTCGGCGGCGACGGCGATCGTCCCGCCGTGATCGCTGCCTTCGACCGCGATGCCGACGGCAGGCTTTCGCGCGACGAGTTCATGGCGCCCAGGGAATAAGGGCGAGGGAACAGACTGTGCCGCGTGTCCAGGCGGATGCGCGGCGCTCCGCCTTTTCAGGACGACAGGTTTTCGAAGCGGCGAGGGCAGGGTCCGGCCGGCAGGTGGCTGCGCCTAGTCCGCCTTCGGGCGCAGGCCCTCGAGGAACAGCTGCTCGAGGAAGCGTGCCGCGTCCTCGAAGCGGCCGTCGCCGCCGCGGTTCGGGCCGAGCACGGCGCGGACCTGGACGTCGAAATCGGCGTAGTGCTGGGTCGTCGCCCAGATGGCGAAGATCAGGTGCCAGGGGTCGGTCCTGGCGATCTTGCCCGCCCGCATCCACCCCTTGATGACCTCGACCTTTTCGTCGACCAGTTCCTTCAGTTCGCCTTCGAGCATCGGCATGATGCGCGGCGCGCCCTGCAGGATCTCGTTAGCGAACAGCCGGCTTTCGCGCGGAAAGTCGCGCGCCATCTCGAGCTTGCGCCTGATGTAGCTCCTGAGCTCGGTCATCGGGTCGCCGATGTTGTCGAACTCCTTCAGCGGCGCCAGCCAGGTTTCCAGCAGCCGGTGCATCAGCGTTTCGTGGATGTCTTCCTTGCGGCGGAAATAATAGAGCAGATTGGGTTTCGACATGCCCGCCGCCTCGGCGATCTGGTCGATGGTCGAGCCGCGGAAGCCGTTGGCCGAGAACACCTCGAGTGCCGCTTCGAGAATGACTTCTCGCTTCTCCTGCTGGATGCGGGTGCGGCCGCGGGGTGTCGAGCCTTCCATGGTCACCACATTTCGTGTTGGGGGAGGAAAACCGGAGCGATCTGGACCAATCCGCTGGACCAGTTCTTGCCGACCTGTGGAGCGCGCCCCGGACGCTTCATTTCCGATAGTAATCCCTTGACCGCCGATGCGGCGGTGCTAACGTTTGTCCAATCGGTCAAAAAATTGCGTAGCACGAAAGCGCGCCAAAGACCAAGCGTTGGCCAAACCTAACAGGGGAAGAAAGGGAGCTTGGTCCATGTCCGACAGGCTGAAAGTCACGCCTAACGATCTCAGTGCATTCTGGATGCCGTTCACCTCGAACCGGCAGTTCAAGCAGGCGCCACGCATGATGGTCGCCGCCAAGGACATGCACTACACGTCCAGCGACGGACGCAAAATCCTCGACGGCACCGCAGGCCTGTGGTGCGTCAATGCCGGCCACTGCCGGCCCAAGATCACCGAAGCGATCCAGAAGCAGGCCGCAGAGCTCGACTATGCGCCGGCCTTCCAGATGGGACATCCGATCGTCTTCGAACTGGCCAACCGCCTCGTCGACATCGCGCCCGAAGGCATGGACCATGTGTTCTTCACCAATTCCGGTTCGGAATCGGTCGACACCGCGCTGAAGATGGCGATCGCCTACCAGCGCGTGAAGGGCGAGGGCGCGCGCACCCGCCTCATCGGCCGCGAGCGCGGCTATCACGGCGTCAATTTCGGCGGCATCTCGGTCGGCGGCATCGTCACCAACCGCAAGATGTTCGGCACGCTTCTGGGCGGCGTCGACCACATGCCGCATACCCACCTGCCGGCCAAGAACGCCTTCACCAAGGGCGAGCCGGAATATGGCGTCGAGCTGGCCGACGAGCTGGAGCGCATCGTCACCCTGCATGACGCCTCGACCATCGCTGCCGTCATCGTCGAGCCGGTCGCCGGATCCACCGGCGTGCTGATCCCGCCGAAGGGCTATCTGCAGCGCCTGCGCGACATCTGCACCAAGCACGGCATCCTGTTGATCTTCGACGAGGTCATCACTGGTTTCGGCCGTCTCGGCACGCCGTTTGCGGCCGACTATTTCGGCGTCGTCCCCGACATCATCACCACTGCCAAGGGCGTGTCGAACGGCGTGATCCCGATGGGCGCGGTGTTCGTGAAGAAGGAAATCCACGACGCCTTCATGACTGGCCCGGAGCATCTCATCGAGTTCTTCCACGGCTACACCTATTCGGGCAACCCGATCGCCTCGGCCGCGGCACTTGCGACCCTCGACACCTACAAGGAAGAGGGGCTTCTCACCCGCGGCGCCGAACTTGCACCCTACTGGGAAGAGGCGCTGCATTCGCTGAAGGGCGAGCCGCATGTCATCGACATCCGCAACATCGGCCTGATCGGGGCGATCGAGCTTCAGCCGATTGCCGGCGCTCCGACCAAGCGTGCCTTCTCGGCCTTTGTGAAGGCGTTCGAGCGCGGCGCGCTGATCCGCACCACCGGCGACATCATCGCGCTGTCGCCGCCGCTCATCATCACCAAGGGCCAGATCAACGAGCTGATCGATCATGTCCGCGAAGTGCTGAGGATGATCGACTGATTTTTGCCCGCGCGCCCCTGGTGGGCGCGCGGCGCATGGAGCCCGGACCCTGATGGCGCCGTCATCAGGGTCTTGCTCCGACAAGGACAGGAGTTCCGCTCCTTGCGGGCGGGGCTTCGGGCGAAAGCCTGACAACGGAAAGCCAGCGCCGGGAACCGCTGGGATTTCCGGGCAGAACAAGAGAATGAGAGGACGTCACCATGGCCGCCCCAGGCGAAAATCTGCGAATCAATTCAGACCGTTTGTGGGATTCGCTGATGGAAATGGCGAAGATCGGCCCCGGCATCGCCGGCGGCAACAATCGCCAGACGCTGACCGATGAAGACGGCGAGGGCCGTCATCTTTTCAAGAAGTGGTGCGACGAAGCCGGGCTCGACATGGGCGTCGACGAGATGGGCACCATGTTTGCCCGCCGCGAGGGCACCGATCCCGAGGCGTTGCCAGTCTATGTCGGCAGCCATCTCGACACGCAGCCGACGGGCGGCAAGTTCGATGGCGTGCTGGGCGTGCTCGGTGGCCTCGAAGTGATCCGCAGCCTCAACGACCTGGGCATCAAGACCAGGCATCCGATCGTGGTGACCAACTGGACCAACGAGGAAGGCACCCGCTTTGCGCCGGCCATGCTGGCGTCGGGCGTGTTTGCCGGCGTGCTCGGCCAGGACTGGGCCTATGAGCGCAAGGACGCGCATGGCAAGCTGTTCGGCGACGAGCTCGAACGCATCGGCTGGAAGGGCACCGAGAAGGTCGGCGCCCGCAAGATGAAAGCCTTCTTCGAGCTGCATATCGAGCAGGGGCCGATCCTCGAGGACGAGGACATCGAGATCGGTGTCGTCACCCACGGCCAGGGCCTGAAGTGGCTGCAGGTGACGCTGACGGGCCGCGAGAGCCACACCGGCTCGACGCCGATGCCCAAGCGCCGCAACGCCGGCCTCGGCATGGCCAGGGTGACCGAACTGGTGCACGAGATCGCCATGGACTACCAGCCCGATGCCGTCGGCGCTGTCGGCCACATGGAGGTCTATCCGAACTCGCGCAACATCATCGCCGGCCGTACCGTCTTCACTATCGACATCCGCTCGCCGGAGAAGGAGGTGCTGGACACGATGGATGCGCGCATCCGCGAGGGCATCGCCACCATCTGCGAGGCGCTGGATATCTCCTACGAGATCGAGCAGGTCGGCCATTTCGATCCGGTCGCCTTCGACAAGGATTGCGTCAAGGCCGTGCGTGATGCCGCCGAACGGCTCGGCTACAGCCACCGCGACATCGTCTCGGGCGCCGGCCACGACGCCTGCTGGATTAACCGCGTGGCGCCGACGGCAATGGTGTTTTGCCCGTGCGTCGAAGGTCTGAGCCACAACGAAGCCGAGGAGATCTATCCGGAATGGGCCGCCGCCGGCTGCGACGTGCTGTTCCACGCCGTGGTCGAGACGGCGGAGATCGTCGAGTGAATTTTTTCGACCGACATTGCCGCGCCGGCAGCCTTTTCCCTTGTTGGGGAAGGGCTTTCTGCGCTTTGCCTGCGCGGAGTGGCTGTCCTTACATGATCTGAACCATGCCGAAGCGCTCACAAGAAGCGCGGCAGAAATTGGGGAACTGAAATGAGCAAAGTCATCAGAAACGGCACCATCGTCACGGCCGACCGGACGTGGAAGGCCGACGTGCTGATCCAGCATGGCAAGATCGTCGCCATCGGCGAGAATCTGCACGCCGACCACGAGTTCGACGCTACCGGCTGCTACATCATGCCCGGTGGCATCGACCCGCATACCCATCTCGAAATGCCGTTCATGGGCACCTACTCGGCCGACGACTTCGAGAGCGGCACGCGTGCGGCGCTGTCAGGCGGCACCACGATGGTGGTCGATTTCTGCCTGCCGTCGCCGGGGCAGTCGCTGCTCGAAGCGCTGCAGATGTGGGACAACAAGACCTCCAAGGCCTGTTCCGACTACTCTTTCCACATGGCGATCACCTGGTGGGGCGAACAGGTGTTCAACGAGATGGCCCAGGTCGTCGACAAGGGCATCACCTCGTTCAAGCACTTCATGGCCTACAAGGGCGCCCTGATGGTCGACGACGACGAGATGTACTCGTCGTTCAAGCGCTGGGGGGGGGGGGGGGGGGGGGGGGGGGGGGGGGGGGGGGGTGGGGGCGGGGGGGGGGGGGGGGGGGGGGGGGGGGGGGGGGGGGGGGGGGGGGGGGGGGGGGGGGGGGGGGGGGGGGG
>NZ_JAMSHL010000032.1:0-47904 GCF_026521175.1 Aminobacter sp. MET-1
GCCATACCACTTGTGCATGCCGACGATGTCGATGGCGACATCCGTCGTCGAGATATGCATCTTGGCGCGATCGACCTCGAGATCGTCGGCCCTCACCGTATTCTCAGCCGCCATCAGAACCTCCTTACTCTGTTCATGTACCGGGCGCGGGGCCGATGCCGGCTTGGTGCCGGCATCGGCGAAGTCATGCGGGCATGCCGCCTCAGTAGGCCGGCTGGCCGGCGGCGATCCACTCGGCGGTATCGTCCAGGGTCCGCTCGAACGCCTGCACCATTGTCTCGATCTGCTCTTCGGTGATGATCAGCGGCGGGCAGAAGGCGAGCGTGTCCAGGATGTTGCGGACGATCAGGCCGTGATGGTGGGCCCTGGCGAAGACATAGGCGCCTACCTTGCCCGGCACCTCGAAGCGCGCCTTGGTGGCCTTGTCGGCCACCAGCTCGACGCCGGCGATCAGGCCGGCGCCACGCACCTCGCCCACCAGCGGGTGCGCGGCAAGCGCGCCAAGCCGCTTCTGCAGGATTTCTCCCATGGCGGCGGCGTTCTCGACCAGCTTGCGCTCTTCGATGATCGCCAGATTTTCCAGGGCAACGGCGGTGGCGACGGGGTGGCCGGTTGCAGTGTAGCCGTGGCCGAAGGTGCCGATCTTGCCGCTGTTGTCGGCTACCGCCTTGAAGATGTTGTCCGAGATCATCACGGCGGCCAGCGGCTGGTAGGACGAGGTGATCTGCTTCGACAGCGTCATCAGGTCCGGCTTGATGCCGTAGTAGTCGGAGCCGAAGGTCGTGCCGAGGCGGCCGAAGCCGGTGATGACCTCGTCGGCGACGACGAGGATATCGTTGCGGCGGCAAATGTCCTGTACCTTCTGCCAATAGCCTTCAGGTGCTGGGATGACGCCGCCTGCCGACATCAGCGGCTCGCCGATGAAGGCGGCGATGGTGTCGGCGCCCTCTTCGGCAATCACCGCTTCCAGCTCGGCAGCCAGTCGCTCGACGAACTGCGCCTCTGTCTCGCCCGGCTTGCCGAAGCGGTAGAAATGGGGGCAGGTCAGGTGGCGGACCGGGATCGCCGGCAGGTCGAAGTCGCGATGGTTGTTGGGCAGGCCGGTCAGGCTGGCGGCGGCAACGGTGACGCCATGATAGCCCTGGGTGCGCGCCAGGAACTTCTTCTTCGCCGGGCGGCCGAGCGCGTTGTTGTAGTACCAGACCAGCTTGACGATGGTGTCATTGGCTTCCGAGCCTGAATTGGTGAAGAAGACATGCGACAGGCCTTCGGGCGCCATCTCGGCGAGCTTCTCGGCGAGCTCGATCGAGGGCATGTGCGACTTGTGGGCGAATGTGTGGTAGTAGGGCAGCTTGTCGAGCTGTTTCGTCGCCGCCGCCACCAGGCGCTTCTCGCCGAAGCCGACAGCCACGCTCCACAGGCCTGCCAAGCCCTCGATGTAGCGATTGCCCTGATCGTCGAAGACATAGATGCCCTCGCCGCGATCCATCACGATCGGGCCGATCTCGGCATGGCGGACGGCGTTGGTGTAAGGGTGGAGTTGGTGGGCGATGTCGCGGGTGGCGGTGGAATTCGGTCTGGACATGAAGTTACCTCCGGTTGTTTTCGGCCCGTTGGCGGCTTGCCGCAGGGCGCACGTCAGGATCGCCGCCCTCTGTGCTGAAGGCGGTCGGGTCGATGAACTTTTGTGGATCGCCCGGGTTGGCGGTTAGTCGGGCGGCGTTCTCATGGCTGGTCGTCGCCAGTGTTGGCCAGGATGCCGAAGCACCCGACTATGTCCTGAAGCACTGCCGCCCTGGCGGTTGCACCGTCATGCGCGGCAATGGCGTGCAGCGCCTCCTCATGGGGCGGGATGGCCTCCTTGAGGCGGCCGGGCTGCGCCTTGGCCATGCGCACCGACGGCCCCATGCGCAGCCACAGCGGCTCGATCATGTCGAACAGGATCGGCGAGTTCGCCATGCGCGCGATCTCGAGATGGAAGCGAGCGTTGGCGCGCAGGAACAGGCTTGCGTCATTATTGCTCGCCGCCTTGGCTAGGGCGTTGAAGTGGCTTGTCAGCGGCACCATCGTCTCGGGAGACGAATGCTCGGCGGCGCGCTCGGCGGAAAGGCCTTCGAGCGCCACGCGGATGTCGCGGATCTCGGCCAGTTCGCCCGGCGTCAGATTGGGCACGTAGAAGGTCCGCTCCAACCTCAGCGCGCCGATGCTCTCCAGCTTCTGCAGCGCATCGCGCACCGGTACCGGGCTGGTTCCCAGTGTCGCCGACAGCTTGCGTAGCACCAGCCTGTCGCCGGGACGGAACTCGCCGGTGATCAGCTTTTCCTTGATCTGCCTGTAGATCTGCTCGTTCAGGGTGTCCTGAACCAGAGATTTATAGACCTGCCTGCGTTCATCGAGCATTGGGCGTTCCTGCTGAAGACATGAGCCGGTTACCTGCGTTCATTGGCAAATTCCTGCTCGAGCCGCCGCGAGTGGAGCGACAGGATATAGCAGAACACGAAGAAGGCGAGACCGACGGCCAGATATGCTTCACGGTAAAAGCCCATCCAGGTGCCATCTGCAATAGCCCCGCGTGCGCCACCCAGCACGTCGATCAGGCCGATGACGCTGATCAGCGTGGTGTCCTTGATCGACTCGATGAAGGTGTTGATGATCGCCGGCAGGGCGATTCGGAACGCCTGCGGCAAAACCACCAGCCGCGACACCAGCCCATCCGGCAGGCCGAGGCTCTGCGCAGCTTCCGTCTGCCCCCTCGGAACCGCCTCAAGACCGGAGCGGATCGCCTCGGCCAGATAGGCCGCCTGGAACAGGATCAGGGCGATCTGGGCGCGCAGGATCGTGTCAATCATGCTGCCGCCAGGCAACAGCAGCGGCAGCATCGTCGAGGCGACGAACAGGACAGCCAGCAGCGGCAAGCCGCGCACGACCTCGACATAGGCGTCGCAGAAGCGCTTCACCACCTTGCTCTTGGAGCGGCGCCCGAGCGCCAGCAGCACCGACAGCGGCAGCGCCAGTACGATGCCGAAGGCAGACAGGCCGACCGTCAGCGGCAGGCCGCCCCAGCGGCTGGTCGAAACGGGGGCAAGGCCAAACACCCCGCCAGCCATCAGCACAAGGCTCGCCACCATCACCGCGATCCAGGCGAACAGGAGCGCCGGCTTCCACAGCTGCCTGAAGCCGCTGGCAATCAGCACGGAAAGGACGAGAGCCACGGCGAGCGCCGGACGCCAGTACTCGCCGGCCGGATAGCTGCCGAACAAAATGATGTGGTAGCGCTCGGTCAGCATCGCCCAGCACGCCCCGCCGGCGGCGCGGCACTCGTCGGGCGTCGCGGTGCCGAAGGTGGCGTCCAGCACCGCCCAGCGGAGCAGCGTCAGGGCCGCATAACCGAGCAGCAGCACACCGAGCACGGTGATGGCGGCATGCGGCCACGGCTTGAAATAGGGGCTCAGGCGAGCCTTGAAGGTCGGACGATCACGGGCGACCGTGGCGATGGCGACATCACTCATAGCTTCACCAATTGGGCGCGCCGTTCCAGCCTGCGGATGACGACAGAGGTCACAAGGCTGAGCGACAGATAGATCAGGAGATAGATGGTCACGGTCTCGATGGCCCGGCCGGTCTGGTTGAGCGCCGTGTTGCCGACGGAGACCAGGTCGGGATAGCCGATCAGCACGGCAAGCGTCGTGTTCTTGATCAGGTTGAGATACTGGTTGGCCAGTGGCGGCAGCATCAGCCGCAGCGCCTGCGGCGCCAACACCAGCCAGAGTGTCAGGAACGACCCCAGCCCCAGCGAGGCCGCCGCCTCCGACTGGCCCTTGGGAAGTGCCGCCAGGCTGCCGCGGACGATCTCGGCGATGAAGCCGGAGGTGTAGAAGGCAAGGCCGAACAGCATCGCCAGATATTCAGGCGTCACGCTCCAGCCGCCGCGGAAATTGAAGCCGACAAGGGCCGGACGGTCGAGCGTCGTCATGGCGACGGCCCAGAAGCACAGCGCAATGAACGCCGCGCCGCAGCCGGCCAAACCAAGCTTGCCGAGAACAGGGAAGATGCCGGTCTCATTCTTGCTGCGCAGCGCCAGATACCAGACGCTCCAGGACGCAACGACCAGCCCCAGTGCTGCAATGGCCAAGGCCATGCCGTCGGCGAAGACGGGCAACGGCATGTAGAGGCCACGGCTGGAAAGCATCACGCCATCCACCGGCGCCCAGGCTTGGCGCGGGTTCGGCAGGGCGCGCACGGCAGTGGCGCAGACCACGAGGATCAGCAGCAGCGGCACATTGCGGGTAAATTCGACATAGGCCTTGGCAAGCCGCGTCAGCAGGGGATGGCCGATGCGGGCAGCCAGACCGACGAGCACACCGAACACGGAAGCCAAAACGATGCTGGCGAGCGCCAGCCTGATGGTATTGAGCAGCCCGGCAGTCAACGCCCTGAGATAGGTGTCGCCGGAGCTGTAGGCGATGATCGACTCGCCGATCGGGAACGACGTTGCCTCGCGCAGGAAGCCGAAGTCGATGACGATGCCCTTGGCGGCCAGATTGGCAGAGAAGTTGTATGACAGCCACGCCACGACGGCGGTGGCTGCCACAACAAACGTCACACCATGGAGACGTTCCCGACTGATCATCTCAACGGCGCCGCGAACATGAGGCCGCCCTTGGTCCACAGATCGTTGAGACCGCGGTCGAGCTTCATCGGCGAGCCCTTGCCGAGATTGCGCTCGAAGCTTTCGCCGTAGTTGCCGACGGCCGAGACGATCTTGACCACCCAGTCTTCCGACAGGCCGAGATCCTTGCCGTTGCCCGGCTTGGCGCCCAGAAGCTGCTGGATCTCCGGATCGGACGACTTGGCGACCATGTCCTGGACATTCGCCTGGGTGACGCCGAGACGTTCGGTCTCTATCAGCGCTGCCATCACCCAGCGGGCGATCACGAAGAGTTCCTCGTCGTCGCCGTAGACCGAAGGCGCATAGGGCTCGAGGGTCAGGAAGTTCGGGAAGATGACATAGTCATCGACATTGCCATGGGCGACGCGCGAACCGGCAAGGTTGCCGTAGTTACCGCCGAAGGCGTCGCAACGACCGCCAAAGAAGGCCGCGTCGAGCTGCTCCCAGGTGCCGAGCACCAGCGGGGTGTATTTGAGGCCGCGCGACTTGAAGAAGTTCTCGGTGTTCACCTCGAAGGTCGAGCCCTGCAGGATGCAGACTGTGGCATCGGCCAACTGGTCAGGGCTTTCGACGCCGAGCGACTTGGGCACCATGAAGGTGTAGCCGTCGAAGTAGTTCGGGAAGGTGAAGCGGGCCTTCTGAGCGCCTTCACGGTTCAGCGTGGTCGTCGTGTCATGGGCCAGCACGTCGATCTCGCCCGAGGCGAGCAAAACGAAACGCTCGGAATACGAGGTCTGGCGGTAGGTGACCTTGCTGGCGTCGCCGAGGATCGCGGCAGCCATCGCCTTGCAGTAGTCGATGTCGATGCCGGCGAGCTCGCCATTGGCGGCCGGCGCCGAGAAGCCCGGAACGGCCTGGCCGACGCCGCAGGTGAGGTTGCCTTTCTGCTTGATATTGTCGAGCACCTTGCCGGCCTGCGCCTCGACCGGCGCGAGCATCGCACCGGCCATGGCGAGTGCCGTCAGGCACCCCAGGGCGTGGCCCTGAATCCTCCAGGAAAACGTCATCTTATTCCCTCTCTTGTGTTGTTTGGCGATGGTGGTTTTCGCAGCGGGCCGTGCCTTCGACCCGCCGGAAGCCTAGGAGGCCGCCCGACGCGGGTTCTGCGTCAGGCAGACATATTTGAGGTTCAGGAACTCCTCGATTCCGTATTTGGAGCCCTCCCGGCCAACGCCGGATTCCTTGATGCCGCCGAACGGCGCCACTTCGTTGGAGATCAGGCCTTCGTTGACGCCGACCATACCCGTCTCGAGCGCCTCGGTGACGCGCCACATGCGGTCGAGGTCGCGGGTGAAGATGTAGGCGGCCAGCCCCGCCGAGGTGGCGTTGGCGGCAGCGATCACCTCGTCCTCGTCGGTGAAGCGGAACACCGGCGCCACCGGTCCAAAGGTCTCTTCCTTGGTGAACAGCATGGTGTCGTCGACATCGGTCAGGATGGTCGGCTCGAAGAAGGTGCCGCCGAGCCTATGCGCCTTGCCGCCGGTGGCGACCTTGCCGCCCCTCGCGACGGCATCGGCGATGTGACTCTCGACCTTGGTCAGCGCCGCCGGGTTGATCAGCGGCCCCTGCTCGACCCCGTCTTCGAAACCATTGCCGACCTTGAGCGCCTCGACCGCCGCCTTGAAGCGGGCAATGAAGGCGTCATGGATGGCGTCCTCGACATAGATGCGGTTGGCGCAGATGCAGGTTTGGCCGGTGTTGCGGAACTTCGAGGCCATGACGTTGTGCACGGCGACATCGAGGTCGGCGTCGGCAAAGACGATGACCGGCGCGTTGCCGCCGAGCTCCATCGACACCTTCTTCACGGTGGCGCCGGACTGCTGCATCAGGAGCTTGCCGACGCGCGTCGAGCCGGTGAAGCTCACCTTGCGCACGATCGGATTGCCGGTCATCTCGCCGCCAATCGCCTGGGCGTCGCCGGTGACGATGTTGAGCACGCCGGCCGGAATTCCGGCGCGAGCGGCAAGTTCGGCAAGGGCCAGCGCCGAATAGGGCGTGAACTCGGAGGGCTTGATCACGACGGTACAGCCGGCGGCGAGCGCAGGCGCACATTTGCGGGTGATCATCGCGCTGGGGAAATTCCACGGCGTGACCGCGGCCACCACCCCGACTGGCTGCTTCATCACCATGATGCGCGACTGCGCCTTGGGCGCCGGGATGAGGTCGCCATAGACGCGCTTGGCCTCTTCGGCATACCACTCGACGAAGGACGCCGCGTAGCGAATCTCACCACGGCTTTCGGAGAGTGGCTTGCCCTGCTCGGCCGTCATGATTCGAGCCAGGTCCTCGGCGTTGTCGAGCATCAGCTCGAACCAGCGGCGCAGGATTGCGGACCGCTCGCGTGCGGCAAGGGCTGCCCATTCCTTGCGGACCCGGTCGGCCGCCGCGATGGCCCTGCGGGTTTCGGCAGCGCCCATGTCGGGGATCGTGCCGAGGACGGCATCGGTGGCCGGATCGGTCACCGCGATCGTCACCTTGCCGTCGGCATCGACCCATTGGCCGTCGATATAGGCCTGCTGCCGCAACAGCGACGGATCGGCCAACTGTCCGAGGAGGGGATGGTGCGAACTCTGATGCAAGGTCATGCGCGAGGTGGTCCCGGTATTCTCAAAATCTGAAATCTGACGTTTGATATATCAAACTCCAAATCACATAGAGTCAAGCCAGCTTCGCGCTGGACCAGTGATTGGACGGCTCTGGCTGGGGAGGCTACGAAGAGGCCGTCCGTATCGACCGGACTTATGCTTGGCCTGACAAGCGCCGGATGGAAAAGCGCCCACTCCATGCCGCCTTCGGGACCGAAGCCGCAGCCGCAAATGGGGCGCAAAGCATAGCTTTGGGATTCCTTGCTAATCACTTCGCCCGCGGGACCGGCTAATGATGCCGGAAAGCAGCTTCGTGCGGCCCGGAGTTTCCTACGTCTCCGGCAGGTAGCGGCAGCTAAGCCGGCGGCCGCCCACACGAGCGTTTAAGGAGATGATTTCATGACGCGATTGGCGGTTACGGCAGCAGTTCTTTCCCTCGTCGCACTTGCCTCGACGGCCTGCAACACGCCACAGGAACGCGCGCTCGGCGGCGGCGCCATCGGTGCCGCCGGTGGCGCGCTGGTCGGCCAGGCGATCGGGGGCAACACCGGGTCAACCTTGGCAGGCGCGGCCATCGGCGGCGTCGCCGGCGCGATGATAGGTGCCGGAACCGCGCCGGGCGAATGCCGCTTTCAGCGCCTCGACAGCCACGGCCGGCCGATGCACGACCGTTACGGCAGGCCAATCACCTATCTGGCCCCTTGCCGCTAGCCGCGCTTCGCTTTCTTGGAATTGCCCTGGCGCATCGATCCGAAAATCGGATTCCCGGCTGACACGAGTCGCGGTTTCGAGCTCCCGGGCCGCCGAGCCCGGAGGCGATTTTCAAAAGGAATCGTCGACAGATTCAAGATCATGAGGGGCCTTTTTGAACGCCCGTTGACGGGCCTGCCCTGTACTGTGTCGTGGCAAGGTAAGGCATCCGTCCCGCCCATTCTGGCCTGACATCGCCTTCGACATCGGTCGGTGCAGCACATTCCTTTCCGCGGGCCTTGGCCAGAAGGCACGCGGCGGCCGGTACATGGGAAACGACCCAGGCCCCCTCCACCCCTTGTACCGGCCGATTTTAAGCCGTTGGATTTGGTGCAACGCGGCTCACACCGTGGCCGGATTCCGCGATCCGAAGAAAAGCGGAAACGCTCTAGCGGTCAGCCGAGCGCCACCAGGTGGCCGCCGCCGACATCGGCGAGGTCGAGCCGCTTCGGCGGATCGCCCACCTTGCGCACCGGGCTCGGAATTTCCCTGTCCAGGCGCTCGAAACTGCCGCGCCGCTGCCGCGGATCGGGCTGCGGAACAGCGGACAGCAGCCGCTTGGTGTAGGGATGGCGCGGGTTCGCGAAAATCTGCTCGCGCGTGCCCATCTCGACGATCTGCCCGAGATACATGACCGCGACCCGGTCGGAGATGTTTTCGACGACCGCCATGTCATGGGAAATGAACAGGTAGGACAGGCCGAACTCGGCTTGCAGTTCCCGCAGCAGCCCAAGCACCCGTGCCTGCACCGACACATCCAGCGCCGAAACGCTTTCGTCGGCGATGATCAGGCGCGGCTTCAGCGCCAGCGCCCGGGCAATGCAGATGCGTTGCCGCTGCCCGCCCGAGAACTCATGCGGATAGCGTTCCATCTGGTCGGCCGAAAGCCCGACCCGTTCGAAGAGATGGGCCACCTGATCGCGACGTTCGCGGACCGAGCCGAGCCCATGGATCAGCAGCGGCTCGGCGACGAGTTCACCAACCCGCATGCGCGGATCGAGCGATGCGTAAGGGTCCTGGAAAATCATCTGCACGTCGCGCTTGACGGCCATCCTGCCGGCGCGGTCGAGCGATGCAAGGTTCCGGCCGTTGATCGCAATCTCGCCGGCAAAAGGCACCAGCCCGGCGATCGCCTTGGCGGTGGTCGACTTGCCGCAGCCGGATTCACCCACCAGGGAAACGGTCTCGTTGGGGGCGATATCGAAGTTGATCCCCTCCACCGCATGCACGCGCCGGTCGACCCTCCCGAAGAACCCACCATGCAGATCGAAGCGTACATGCAGGTCGCGGATGCTGGCCACAGGGACCGTCACCGGCACCGCGGCTTCGTCTGCCTGTACAGACCTTGCCCTGCCGGCTCCCATCTTCGGCACTGCGGCCAAGAGTTCGCGGGTATACTCGGCCTGGGGGCGCTCGAAGATGTCGAGCGTCGCGCCTTCCTCGACCTTGCGGCCATGGCGCATGACGATGACGCGGTCGGCCATCTCGGCAACCACGCCCATATCGTGGGTGATCAGGATGACACTCGTGCCCTGCATCTTCTGCAGGTCGCGCAAAAGCTCCAGCACCTCGCCCTGGACGGTGACGTCGAGGGCCGTCGTCGGCTCGTCGGCTATGAGCACGTCGGGCTTCAGCGCCAAGGCCATGGCGATCATGACGCGCTGGCGCATGCCGCCAGAGAGTTCATGCGGATACTGCCTGAAGCGGCCCTCGGCATCAGGAATGCGAACCGCCTTCATCGCCTCTATGGCCCTGCGGCGCGCCTCTGCCTTGGGAACGTCGCCATGCGTCCTGATCGCCTCGGTCAGCTGCCGGCCGATGGTCAGCACCGGATTGAGCGAAGTCATCGGCTCCTGGAAAATCATGGCGATGCGGTTGCCGCGAACCTCCCTGAGCTGTCCTTCAGGCATCTGCGAAATCTCGGTCTCACCGAGCCGGATCGAGCCCGCCGAGATGCGCGCGGCCGGCTGAGGCAAAAGCCCCATGATCGCCAGCGACGTGATCGACTTGCCGGACCCGGATTCGCCGGCGATGCACAGGGTTTCGCCACGCCGGAGCGTAAACGACAGATCGCTGACGATGGCGCGTTCGCCATCCTCGCCGCGGACCGACACGGTGAGGTCGGAGACCGCGAGAACGGGCAGGCCTTCAGCCCTGCCCTCTCCTGGTGATCCCGCGCCAAGCGCGCTCATGTGGCTGGCACCATCAGGGGCATGGGCAACCTCACCGTCACGACGTTCATTCAAACACGCACCTTGGGAAGTAGAACGACACCACCCAGTTCGGCATGTCGACGATCTCGCTGATCCTCAGGTCGCCGCAGACGGAGCACAGCATGTAGGCATCGACGGCGCTCATGTTGTAGCGGCCGGCAAGAAGGTCGACCATCTGGGCCACCGCTTCTTTGGCGCCGGTCATCAGATCCGGACCGATGCCGGTGGTGACCTCATAGCCCTTGGCGTCAAGGTGGCGGGTTACCGGACCGAGCGTGGTGAAGCGCGGCGTCTTCAGCCTGGCGTCCTTGACCAGATCGAGCGTCAAAACGACGTTCATCGGGCTTTCGATGGCGGTGCCGCAGACCTCGCCGTCGCCCTGCGCGGCGTGGGTGTCGCCAACCGAGAAAAGCGCTCCGGCCACTTCCACCGGAAGGTAGAGTGTGGTGCCCGCAGCCAGATCGCGAATGTCGAGATTGCCGCCGACGCGCCGTGGCGGAACCACCGAATGCAGGCCCGTTTCGGCCAGCGCGTTGCCGATCGTCCCAGCGAAGGGCTTCAGCGGCACACGCCCGTTCTTGCCGAACAGAGCGGGCTCGAGCGAGGCGGCGTCATACTTCCAGATGTTGAGCGCCGGCTCCTTGAAGTCGTCGGCGAGCAGCCCGAAACCCGGGATGTTGGCCGTCCAGCCGAAACCTGACGGCTTGAACTGCTCGATCGTCACCTTGAGCGCGTCGCCGGGTTCGGCACCCTCGACATAGATCGGTCCGGTGACAGGATTGACCTTGGCGAAGTCCATCTTGCCGACGTCGGCAACGGTACTGTCGGGCGTGAACTGGCCGCCGGAGGAATCCAGGCATTCGAACTCGATGGTCGAACCGGGCGTCACCCTCTCGGTTGGGACAAACGAGTTGTCCCAACCGAAATGATGGCTACGCCCATGGATGGTGTAGTTGCAGTTATTGCACATCGTTCACATACACATAGTCGTAGTTGATCGGGATATGGACGGGATCGACATAGAGCTTGTCGTCGCCGGCCATGCGGGGCGAGCGCATGGTGAAACGCTGCTCGTTGAAGACAGGCGCCCAGGGCGCATCTTCCATCACCTTGGCGTAGATGTCGCTCCACAGCTTGTAGCGTTCCGCCACCTTGGTCGGGTCGACGATGGAGTCGGCTTCGGCCGCCTTGGCATCGAGGCTCTCGTTGCAATACCAGGACCAGTTCCAGCCTCCGGGCACAGCACCGCCGCAGCCGAGGATCGGGCCGTAGAAATTCGACGGATCCGGGAAGTCGGCGATCCAGGCCATGCCACCTGACCAGATCATCGGCGCACCGGCCTTGTCGCCGCCGGCGGCGATGACGTTGGCCTGGGCCAGCGCTTGAATCTTGGCCTTGACGCCGATGGCCGCCAGATCCTGCTGGATCGCCTGGGCGATGCGCGGGTTGGGGTCGGTGTTCATGGCAAACAATTCGGTCTCGAACCCTTCGGGGTGCCCGGCTTCGGCCAGGATCGCCTTGGCCTTGGCGGGATCGTAGGCATAACCCTTGTAGTCCTTGTCGTAGCCCGGCATCGACGGCGGCAGCGGCTGCGTTGCCGGCACTGCGCGGTTGTTGATCAGCTGGACGACGCGGTCCTTGTTGATCGCCATGTTGATCGCCTGGCGCACCTTCACATTGTCGAAGGGCGGCATGGTCGTGTTCATGGTCACGTAGCCAGTGTGCAGCTGGCCGCCGACGACGACGCGCTCCTTCTGCTGCGGATCGTTCATGACTTCCTGGAACTTGGCAGGCGGGATACCGTCGCCCGGCACGTCGATCTCGCCCTTCTGCAGGCGCAGCAGCGCCACGATCGGCTCCTGGCCGATCTCGAAGGTGATCTTGTTCAGGTAGGGCAGGCCCTTGCGCCAGTAGTCGGCGTTGCGCTCGAAGACGAGGCGCTGGCCGAGCGTCCATTCGGCCATCTTGTAGGCGCCGGTGCCGACGGGGTTCTTGCCGAAGTCGGCGCCGTATTTCTCCACCTCTTCCTTCGGCACGACGTGGCTGAAGTTGATTGCCATCACGTGCAGGAAGGTCGCGTCAGGCCGCGTCAGCTCGATCTTGACCGTCGAGGGGTCGACGACGGTGACGCCTTCGAGGCTTTCGGTCTTGCCGCTGGCGACATCGTCAAAGCCCTTGATCGAGGCGAAGAAGCCAGCGCCCGGGCTCTGCGTCTTCGGATTGGTGACGCGGTCGAGCGAATACTTCACGTCTTCGGCCGTCATCTCGCGGCCATTGTGGAATTTCACGCCCTTCTGCAGCTTGAAGGTAAAGGTCTTGCCATCGGGCGAGATCTCATAGCTTTCGGCGAGATCGGGCCGGAGCGTGGTCGTGCCGGGCTCGTAGTCCATCAGCCCGTCGAACAGGCTCTTGATCATCGACCAGTTCTGCCAGTCGTAGCCGATGGCCGGGTCGAGGGTCGCAACGTCATCCTTGTAGGTGATGACGATGTCGCCACCCTGCTTGGCGTTGGGGTCGAGCTTTTCCTGCGCCGAAGCGGGCATCGCCGCCATGAACAGCGCCAGCGCCGAGGCGGCGACGGTTGAAGCCAGGTATCTTTTCATCTCCATGTTCCCTTTCTTTGTTGTTTGATAGGCAATGTCACCGCAGCTTGATGCGGGGATCGATGAACGGCGCGACCAGGTCGGCCAGAAGATTTCCGATGATGATGGCGCAGGCCGAGACGATGGTGACGCCCATGATGATCGGGATGTCGACGCGCTGGATGGCCTGCCAAGCAAGCTGGCCGATGCCCGGCCAGCCGAAGACGCTTTCGACCACGACGATGCCGCTCATGAACAGGCCGATGTCGATGCCGATCATGGCAATGATCGGCAGAACCGCGTTGGGCAATGCATGGCCGAACAGGACCGCGCGCGCCTTCAGGCCCTTGGCCCTCGCCGTACGGATGTAGTCCTGGCGCAGCACGTCGATCATCGACGAGCGCATCATGCGCGAGTACCAGCCGGCGCCAAGAAGACCGAGCGTCAGCGACGGCAGGACGAGGTGCTGCCACGTGCCGTAGCCGCCGATCGGAAACCAGCTGAGCTTTACGGCAAAGACATAGAGCAAAAGCAGGCCGACCACGAACTGCGGCGCCGATACGCCGATGAAGGAGGCGACCATCAGCGACTGGTCGGTGGCGCTGCCGCGACGAACGGCTGCCACCATGCCCATGATCGAGCCGATCACCACCTCGCAAGCTATCGCGCCCACCATCAAGAGCAAGCTGGCGGGCAGGCGCGAGGCGATCAGCGTGCTGACCTCAGAGCGCTGCAGGTACGACCGGCCAAGATCTCCCGACAGCAGATTGGTCAGATAGCGCCAGTATTGCACGACAAAGGGCTGGTCGAGGCCGAGCTGCTGGCGAATGCTTTCGACGGTCGCGGGCGTGGCGCTGCGTCCGGCGATCTGCCTGACCGGATCGGCGGGCAGCAGATAGAGGATAATGAAGGTGATCAACGAAACGCCGATCAGAAGGAAGAAGGCCTGCACCAGCCGGCGCGCGATGTAGGCGATCATGCGCGCCCCCTCTGCGTCGGGTCGAGGATGTCGCGCAGTGCATCGCCGACAAGATTGAAGGCGAGCGCCAGTGCCAGGATCGCCGCCCCGGGAAAGAACACCAGCCAGGGGGCAGCCTGAAAATAGGTCTGGTTTTCGAAGATGATGTTGCCCCAGGAGGCCGTCGGCGGCTGCACGCCGATGCCGAGATAGGACAGCGTCGCCTCGAGCAGCACCGTGGTCGAGATGCCGAGCGTTCCCCACACGATGATCGTCGGCATCAGGTGCGGCAGGATGTGGCGAAACAGGATGCGCGAAGTCGATGCGCCGATGGTGCGTTCCGCGTCGATGAATTCACGCTCCGCCAGCGAACTGGTTTCGGTGAAGACGATGCGCGCGGTCTGCACCCAATTCACCAGCGCGATGACCAGCGCCACGATCCACAGGCTCGGCTGGAACACCGCGGCCAGGCAGATGGCGAGCAGCAGCGCCGGAAACGCCATCATCAGGTCGGTGAAGCGCATCAGCGCGTTGCCAACCCATCCCCTGAAGTAGCCGGCGGTGATGCCGACCAGCGTTCCGATCAGCAGTGCCGCGCCATTGGCGACGATGCCGATGATGAGCGAGGTCCGCGCGCCGTAAAGGATGCGCGAAAACAGATCCCTGCCGAGCAGGTCCGTGCCCAGCCAGAATTGCGCGCTTGGAGGCAAGGGCGCGCCCTCGAGCGTCAGTCCGTCGAACATCTGTTCGTTCGGATCGTAGCCGGCGAGCCAGGGCGCGAAGATCGCGCCGCCCACCACCACAACGATGAGAGCGAGGCCGGCAAGGGCCAGCTTCCGCCTGAGCAGCAGCAGCCACCATCCCGACCGGGGTCGGCTGGCAGCCGGCGCGACGGCGCCCAATGTCTCAGGCCCGGCTGGTGCGGTCATTGCTCAAGTCTCGTTTTGCCATGGCCAGAACACGTTGCGCAGCCTGTTCGATCGGCACCTGCCAGCTCATTGCCAGCTTGCGCAGCTGCCCATAGGCGCGCTCGTCGTCGATACCCTGCTCGGCCAGCAGCGACACGGCGCGCACCACGGTCTGGCGTTCCGACGCCCGTGCCCGAAGTGCGGCGATCTCGGCGGCCTGTGCCTGGCGCGCATCAAAAGCCTGCCGGGCGATCAGCAACGCCGAATAGACGCCGGCATTGCCGATCGGCTTCACCATCTGGGCGTCGGCCTTGTGCGACAGCGCCCACTCGATGCGACCAGGGGCCTCGGATCCGATCAGCGCGATGATCGGCATGGGGGCTTCACCCGGCTTCCAAGGAAACTGCTGGTCGAAGCCCGGGTCGACATCGAAGAAGACGAAGTCAGCGCCAAGCGCTTCCGCCGGCAGGGCGGGCCAATAATCGTTGGCGACGAGCCCGATCGCGGCGAGTTGGCGGACGATGGCCGCAACAGTCGGATGCGGACGGTGGAGGATGGCGGCCTGCGCGCCGCCGAGGTTGGGGATTCGCGACCCGCGGCTCATGACACCACCTTCAGCGCCGGCCGGCCAAACGCGGCAGCGCGATCGTAGCGCGAGAGATAGGGATCGGGCGCGACAGCCTCGATGCGTTCGACCGTGTCGAAGCGCTCCCCGGCGATACGGCCGATGACGACCGGCAGGGTGGCGTGCTGGGTGCTGGGGTCGATCGCGATCCTGCCCAGCGGCGTATCGAAGCGCGCGCCCGCGAAAGCACGCGGCAGATCGGCGAAACCCAGATCAGGCTTCTCCGCCAGCAGCCGGCCCAGAATCATGATCGAGGCATAGGCAGAGGCTTCGAAGGAGGACTGCGCCGCGTCGCTGCCGGTGTCGAAGTACGGACCGACCGACAAGTGCCCGCGCCCGGCCAGGCCGATGGCCGGCAGCTCACATTCGGTGAGATTGCACGACAGGAGCGGACAGCGTTCCGGCAGGAAGTAGCCGTCCGCGCGCCCCAGCGCCGCATAGGCCTGGAAGAAAGCGTAGGACGACGTGCCGATCAGGTTGTTGAGGACAAAACTCGGCCGCGTTACACGAATCTCGTCGATCAGGCGGCCGACGTCGGCCTCGCCGATAGGCAGATAACGCTCGCCCAGCACCTTGCCGCCGGCATCGGCAATGAGATCGCGCGCGATGCGATTGGTTTCCCAGCCCCAGATGTAGTTGGAGCCGAGCAGGAAACCGTTGCCGCCGAAGCGGGGAACGACGTGGCCGAGCAGCGGCACCAACTGCTGGTTCGGGCAGGCATGCATGTAGACGACATGCTCGTTGGCCTCGAAACCCTCATAGGGGCAGGAGTACCACAGCGTGCCGCCCGCCTTCTCCAGAACGGGGATGGTCTCCTTGCGGCTGGACGAGGTGACACAGCCGACGATGTGGCGGGCATCAGTGGTGGCAAGCACCTCCTCGCAGAGCTGCGCGTATCGGTCGGCATTGCCCTGCGGGTCTCGCTCGATGGCGTTGAGCATGATGGGGGAAGAAGAATCGGCATTGATCTCCGATATCGCGCGCATCGTGCCGCGCAGGCACGATTCCGAGACGAGCCTGTAGCTCCCGGATCGAGAGAACAGAACGCCGATGTCGACGCGCCGCTTCAAGCAGACATCCCCCAAAAATAAAAAATGCCCCGCGGCAGCCGCTGGTTAGGCGGAGCTCACGAGGCACGTTTGCCCTCCGGCTTCCAAGGCCGGTATCTGCACTCAGCCTAACGCGTCTCAGGCCTGTGTCAATATGGCAGCGCCGGGCATGCCGGAACAGCAACGCGCCACTAGTGGGCGCAGCCTTGACGGGAGCCCGAATCATTCGACGGCAAAGCCAAGCCTAAAACGACAAAGCGGCCTTCAGGGGCCGCTTTCGTTTCGGTCGTTCTAGAAAACTAGAGGAAATTTGGTGGAGCCAATCGGAATCGAACCGACGACCTCTTGAATGCCATTCAAGCGCTCTCCCAACTGAGCTATGGCCCCACACCCGGCATTAGCCGGCGCCGTTTCCGGCGAAGAGGATGGCGCGGATTTGGTGACCCGCGCCGTGTTTGTTGGGCGGCTTCTAGCGCCGCATTCTGCCCTTGGCAAGCCTTGTTCGAAACCTTTTTTCGATTTCGAACAAGTGACGATCAGATGTCGTCTTCGTCGTCGCCGACGCCAATCATGTCGGAGACGTCGTCGTCTTCCTCTTCCTCGTCAGCGAGGAAGGTATCATCGTCATCGTCGCCCAGGTCGACATCGTCGTCATCGTCGAGATCCGGCAGGTCGTCGCCGCCCTTGGCCTCTTCGTCAGCGTCCTCCAGGGACACGACCTCAGCGCCTTCGTCTTCCGAATCAAGCTCCTTGGCTTCGACTTCCTCTTCTTCCTCAAGGAGGGCCGAAATCTTGCCGTCGTCGAAATAGGAGCGCGCATAGGTCTTGCCGGTATAGGGCGAGACGATCGGGTCCTTGTTCAGATCGTAGAATTTACGGCCCGTTTCCGGGTCGACACGCTTAGTGCCAAGTTCGGGTTTTGCCACGTCAGGCCTCGTTTTCTTCGCTTTTCGGTCCCATTAACCGCAGTTCGTGGCGCTGTCAAAGCCAAATCCCATATCGCCTCGCGAGCCCCAAAGGCTTGGGGCGCAAGGGGGATGACCGCTACGGCAATCGATGCTACGACACCGCCGCAATCATCGGGAAGGCCCCGAGCCGGGCTTTCCGCACGAGGAACCATCATGTCGCACAACGTCGAGCCGAAGCCGGCCGTCGCCCGGAAGTCTCAATCCTTGTCCGGTACCGCCCGCGTGCCGGGCGACAAGTCGATCTCGCACCGCTCGTTCATGTTTGGCGGCCTGGCCTCCGGCGAGACCCGCATCACCGGCCTGCTCGAAGGCGAAGACGTGATGCGTACCGGCGACGCGATGAAGGCGATGGGCGCGCATATCGAGAAGCGCGGCGACGAATGGGTCATCAAGGGCACCGGCAACGGCGCGCTCTTGCAGGCTGAAGCGCCGCTCGACTTCGGCAATGCCGGCACCGGTTCGCGCCTGACGATGGGCCTTGTCGGCACCTACGACATGGAAACCACCTTCATTGGCGACGCCTCGCTGTCGGGCCGGCCGATGGGCCGCGTGCTCGATCCGCTGCGCCAGATGGGCGTGCAGGTCATAGACGCCGCCCCCGGCGACCGCATGCCGCTCAAGCTGCGCGGCCCGCGCCAGGCAGCTCCCATCACCTATCGCGTGCCGATGGCCTCGGCGCAGGTGAAGTCGGCGGTGCTGCTCGCCGGCCTCAACACGCCCGGTATCACCACCGTCATCGAGCCGGTGATGACGCGTGACCACACCGAAAAGATGCTCAAGGGTTTTGGCGCCAACATCGAGGTGCAGACGGACGAGCAGGGCGTGCGCCACATCTTCATCGAAGGCCAGGGCAAGCTCACCGGCCAGATCATCGCCGTTCCGGGCGATCCGTCCTCGGCAGGGTTCCCGCTGGTGGCAGCACTGATCGTGCCGGGCTCCGATGTCACCATCGAAAACGTGCTGATGAACCCGACCCGCACCGGCCTGATCACCACACTGATCGAGATGGGCGGCTCGATCGAGATCCTCAACCGCCGCAACGCCGGCGGCGAAGACGTCGCCGACCTCAGGGTGCGCGGCTCGGAACTCAAGGGCGTCAAAGTGCCTGCCGAACGCGCCCCGTCGATGATCGACGAATATCCCGTGCTTGCGGTCGCTGCCTGCTTCGCCGAGGGCGAAACGCTGATGCAGGGGCTGGAAGAGCTGCGCGTCAAGGAATCCGACCGCCTCGCTGCCGTCGCCCGCGGCCTCGAAGCCAATGGCGTCGACTGCACCGAGGGCGAGGCGACGCTGTCCGTCCGTGGCGTGCCCGGCGGCAAGGGCCTCGGCGGCGGCACCGTCAAGACCCATCTCGACCACCGCATCGCCATGAGCTTCCTCGTCATGGGCCTGGCTTCCGAACGGCCTATCACCGTCGACGACCAGGCGATGATTGCCACCAGCTTCCCGGAGTTCATGGGCCTCATGGCCGATCTGGGCGCCGATATCGACCAGGGCGCTGTCTGACGTATTTTTGTTTGACGCATCCACTCAAAGGAGCACAGCATGTCTGACAAAGTAGCGATGATCGTCGGTGGTGGCAGCGGCATGGGGGCTGCGGCGGCGCGCAAGCTGGCAGCGGACGGCTATTCCGTCGCCGTCCTGTCCTCGTCGGGCAAGGGCGAAGCGCTGGCAAAGGAGCTCGGCGGGCTCGGCTTCACCGGCTCCAACCAGTCGAACGACGACCTCAAGCGCTTCGTCGACCTGACTATGGCAAGGTGGGGCCGCATCGACGCACTGGTCAACGGCGCCGGCCATGGTCCGCGCGCGCCGCTGCTCGAGATCACCGACGAGCAATGGCACACCGGCATCGACGTCTATTTCATGAATGTTGTGCGCGCGACGCGCCTCGTTGCACCAATCATGGTTGCCCAGAAGGGCGGCGCCATCGTCAACATCTCGACCGCTTGGGTCGGCGAACCGGCGGCGATGTTCCCCACGTCGGCCGTGGCCCGAGCCGGCCTCGCCGCCTACACCAAGCTGTTCGCCGACCAGTACGCCCAGCACAATGTGCGCATGAACAACGTGCTGCCGGGCTGGATAGACAGCCTGCCGCAGACCGACGAGCGTCGCGACGGCGTGCCGATGCAGCGCTATGGCACCTCGGCCGAGATCGCCGCGACCATCGCCTTCCTCGCCTCGGAAGGCGCTGCCTACATCACCGGCCAGAGCCTGAAGGTCGATGGCGGCCTGATGCGCGGCGTCTGAACGAACCGCGCCAACCATGCCTTTGTCCATCACCATCGCCATCGACGGCCCGGCGGGCGCCGGCAAGGGCACGCTCGCCCGGCGCCTGGCCGATTATTATCATCTGGCGCTTCTCGACACCGGCCTGACGTATCGCGCTGTCGCCCATGCGCTCATCAGCCACGGCCTGCCGCTCGACAATGTCTCGGCGGCCGAAACGGCGGCACGCCAGGTCGACCTGACCAGCCTCGACCGCAAGGTGCTGTCGGCGCATGCGGTCGGCGAAGCCGCTTCCAAGGTGGCGGTGTTTCCCGGAGTGCGGAAGATCCTGGTCGAAAAGCAGCGTGAATTCGCCCGGGCGCCGCAGGGCGCCGTCCTCGATGGCCGCGACATCGGCACGGTGGTCTGCCCCGATGCCGACGTGAAACTCTATGTCACCGCCAGCGCCGAGGTCCGGGCCCAGCGCCGCCTCGCCGAGATCGAGGCCAATGGCGGCACGGGCGATTTCGGCGGCATCCTCGCCGACATCCAGCGCCGCGACGAGCGCGACACCGGCCGCAGCGATTCGCCTTTACGGCCTGCCGACGACGCGCACTTGCTCGATACGTCAGAAATGGATATAGAAGCCGCGTTTTCCGCAGCCAGGGACATCGTAGATCGGGTCCTCAGCAGCTGAGAATAGGCTGAAGCCCCCGGGTTTCGCCACTTAGCCGACCTGTCCGCATTCTTCTTGCGCCGATTTGCCGCTTTGGGCGGCCAAGGGCCTTTGGCCCGGGATGCTGGCAGGCCAACGCAACGCTAACCCACGGCGCCGCTCCCGCAAGGCGGGACGCACCAGGAGATCCAATGTCACAAGCTAATCCCTCCCGCGACGATTTCGCGAGCCTGCTCGAAGAGTCCTTCTCGGACGGTCACTCGGGCGAAGGCCAGGTCGTCAAGGGCATCGTTACGGCCATTGAAAAAGACATGGCCATCATCGACGTCGGCCTGAAGGTCGAAGGTCGCGTGCCGCTGAAGGAATTCGGCGCCAAGGCCAAGGACGGCTCGCTCAAGGTCGGCGACACCGTCGAGGTCTATGTCGAGCGCATCGAAAACGCGCTTGGCGAAGCCATGCTGTCGCGCGACAAGGCTCGCCGCGAAGAGAGCTGGGTCAAGCTCGAAGAGAAGTTCAACAAGGGTGAGCGCGTCGAAGGCGTCATCTTCAACCAGGTCAAGGGTGGCTTCACCGTCGATCTCGACGGCGCCGTTGCCTTCCTGCCGCGTTCGCAGGTCGACATCCGTCCGATCCGCGACGTCACCCCGCTCATGCACAACCCGCAGCCCTTCGAGATCCTCAAGATGGATCGCCGTCGTGGCAACATCGTCGTGTCGCGCCGTACCGTTCTCGAAGAGAGCCGTGCAGAGCAGCGCTCCGAGATCGTCCAGAACCTCGAAGAGGGTCAGGTCGTCGAGGGCGTGGTCAAGAACATCACCGACTACGGTGCGTTCGTTGACCTCGGCGGCATCGACGGCCTGCTGCACGTCACCGACATGGCCTGGCGCCGCGTCAACCACCCAACCGAAATCCTCAACATCGGTCAGTCGGTCAAGGTGCAGATCATCCGCATCAACCAGGAAACCCACCGTATCTCGCTCGGCATGAAGCAGCTCGAGTCGGATCCGTGGTCGGATATCGGCACCAAGTTCCCGATCGGCAAGAAGATCACCGGCACCGTCACGAACATCACCGACTACGGTGCGTTCGTCGAGCTCGAGCCGGGCATCGAAGGCCTCATCCACGTTTCGGAAATGTCGTGGACCAAGAAGAACGTGCACCCCGGCAAGATCCTGTCGACCACCCAGCAGGTCGACGTGGTCGTGCTCGAAGTGGATCCGGCAAAGCGCCGCATCTCGCTCGGCCTCAAGCAGACGCTCGAGAATCCGTGGGAAGCTTTCGCCCGTAACCACCCGGTTGGTTCGCAGGTCGAAGGCGAAGTCAAGAACAAGACCGAATTCGGCCTGTTCATCGGCCTCGACGGCGACGTCGACGGCATGGTGCACCTGTCCGATCTCGACTGGAACCGTCCGGGCGAGCAGGTCATTGAAGAGTACAACCGTGGCGACATGGTCAAGGCTCAGGTTCTCGACGTCGACATCGACAAGGAGCGCATCTCGCTCGGCATCAAGCAGCTCGGCAAGGATTCGGTCGGCGAAGCCGCGACTTCGGGCGAACTGCGCAAGAACGCCGTCGTCACCTGCGAAGTGCTCGCGATCAAGGACGGTGGCCTCGACGTTCGTCTCGTCGAGAGCGGCATCGAGACCTTCATCAAGCGTTCGGACCTGTCGCGTGACCGCGACGAGCAGCGCCCCGAGCGCTTCGTCGTCGGCCAGAAGGTTGACGCCCGCATCATCGCCTTCGACAAGAAGACCCGCAAGCTGCAGGTCTCGATCAAGGCGCTGGAAATCGCTGAAGAGAAGGAAGCAGTCGCTCAGTACGGCTCGACCGACTCCGGCGCTTCGCTCGGCGACATCCTGGGCGCGGCCCTGAAGAACCGCGGCAACTAAGCCAAGGCTTCAAGCAAAAATCGAAAACCCCGCTGGAGCGATCCGGCGGGGTTTTTTCTTGGGAGCGAAGACGAGGTCCACAGCCCTGGTCGATCACAAATTGCCCACGAGGTCGCCGACCGGTTCTCGGCGCCTCCTCTAGCCGCTATAATTCTTTGGCGGACGGGCCGTCAGCCTCCAAAGGAGGGCCACGTCATGAACGGATCTGACACTTCGCGTCCAGCCTTCGTCACTCTCGACCGCCGGCGTTTTCTCACGGCCGCAGCCGCTCTTGTCGCTGTCGGCGCCCTGCCATCCAGGGCGCTCGCGCTCGCCGGGCCGTACAGCTTCAAGCAGGGCACCCTCGACATCATTGTGGTGAGTGACGGCCACCTGGTGTTTCCGACCAGCATCCTCGCGCCCGACGCCCCGCCCGACGCACTCAAGAAGCTTCTGGAAGACGCCGGTGTCACCGGCACGGAGGTCAAGCCCGACACGAACGTCACGCTGGTCAAGGCGGGCGATGAGACGATCCTGTTCGATACCGGGTCCGGTCCGAACTTCCAGCCCACGGCTGGAAAACTGGTGGCTAATCTCGATATGGCGGGCATAAAGCCGGACAGCATCACCAAGGTGGTGTTCACCCACGCGCACCCTGACCACATCTGGGGAACGCTCGGCGCGGGCGACAACCTCACCTTCCCCAAGGCCGCCTACTACACGGCTGCGGCGGAATGGAATTTCTGGATGGACAAGGACCTCATCAAGAAGGTGCCCGAGGCCATGCAGCCCTTCGTCACCGGCGCGCAGAAGAACCTGACGGCGGTGAAGGACAAGGTGACCATGTTCAAGCCCGGCGACGAGGTCCATGCCGGCATCAAGGTGGTCGACACGCCCGGCCATACACCCGGCCACGTCTCGTTCGAGGTGCCCGGTAAGGAAACGCTGATCATCGTCGGCGACGCCGTCGTTGCGGTTCCGATCGCCTTTCCGCATCCCGAATGGCGCTTCGGCTTCGACACCATTCCCGACCTGGCGATCCAGACCCGCAAGACGTTTCTCGACCGGGCCGCCACGGACAAGATCAAGATGCTCGGCTTCCACTGGCCCTATCCCGGCATCGGCTATGCCGAGAAGCAGGGCACCGGTTATGCCTATGTAGCCGCAAGCTGAATCGATGCCTCATGGCCTGCCCGGCACGCCGGAAAGGCCATGAGTGATGCCGGAATGCTTCAGGGCGAAAGCAGAATTCATCGGCCGACGGTCGCGCGGATGCCTGCGCGGTTGCCGCAACGGGCAATTGCTGCTCTTAAATCGCGGACTTGCTGCCCGCGTTCAGAGCCCGACCATGCCCAAATTGCGTTTTCTGACGTTTGTTCTGGTGTTGCTGGTCGTGTCGGGCTGCGGCGGCCGTGCCGTGCTCGGCCTCGGCGATGGCAAGGAAGGCGAATCGGCCGCCGTCGTGCCGATCTATGTCTCGACCATGCGGGCCCGCTCGGACAACCTGTCGCTGCCCTATTCGGCCGAGCGCGCCAAGCAGCTCAACTTCGCCAAGTTCGAGATCGGCATTCCCAAGACCCATGTCGCCGGCGAGGTCGAAAGCACCGGCCGCTCACCCAATCCGGCGCGCAATTTCGTCGCCCGCACCTTCCTGCCTTATGACGACAAGGCACAGTTCGTCGCAGCGCTCGACGCCGACCTGATGCGCCGCCCGCCCGACGAGCGCGAGATCTTCATCTTCGTGCACGGCTATAACAACAACTTCGCCGACAGCATCTTCCGCAACGCCCAGATCGTCCATGACTACAAGGTCAAGTCGGTGGCGCTGCATTATGCCTGGCCATCGGCCGGCTCGCTGCCGCTCTACGTCTATGACCGCGACAGCGCCGCCTACAGCCGCGACGGTCTCGCCGACACAATCGAGATCGCCGCGCGCACCAAGGCCAAGCGCATCGTGCTGGTCGGACATTCGATGGGCAGCTATGTGGTGATGGAAGCGCTGCGCAGCCTGTCGCTCAGCGGCCGCGACAAATACATCGCCCGCATCAACGGTCTCGTGCTGGCCGCGCCCGACATCGACCTCGACGTGTTCCAGAGCCAGCTGCGCGACATCGACGACCTGCCCAACCCGTTCATGATCCTGGTGTCGAAGCGCGACAAGGCGCTGAACCTGTCGGGCGGGCTGACCGGTGGCCACCCGCGCGTCGGCAGCGGTGCCGATGTCGCCGCCCTTCAGGCCGAGAACATCACCGTGCTCGACACATCCAATCTCGACGGCGGCACCCATGGCGTCTTCGCCAGTTCGCCGACACTGATGGCGCTGACGTCGAAGGGCGGCTTGACCAAGGACATCACTGACCGGGGCGAAGGCGCACCTGCGGAGACGATCCTGGCCGACGGCGGCCAGGTCATCAAAGGTGCGGCGTCGCTGGTCATCTACCTGCCGGCGAGGCTTCTGGGCGTACCGAATGGCGGGCTTTTGACACAGTAGGCGCAGCGGGACTGGCCAAAGGCGATCCCGGTCGCGGCGGGCTGACTGTCCCGCAGGCCCTTACGCTCGTCCGTAGATCGGTGCCACGACACCACTGGTGACAAGATTGGCCGGCGAGGCAAGCTGCGCGATTGCAGCGGCCGCCGCTTCAAGGCTGACCCATTTGGCGAAATCGGCCTTGGGCATGCCGTCGCGGTTCGCTTTGGTGTCGAGGATCGACGGCGCCACGGCGTTGACCAGTATGTCGGCGCCCTTCAGTTCCTCGGCCAGCACCACCGTCAGCGCCGCAACCGCAGCCTTGCTCGCCGTGTAGGCAGCCGTGCCGCCGCCCTTGCGCGGCTCGATGCCGGCACGCGCCGAGACATTGACGATGCGGCCGCCGGACTTGCCGGCGACCATGCCCCTGGCCGCCGCCCGGCAGCACAGGAAGGCGGTCTTGGCGTTGATGTCCATCATCTGGTCGAACTGGTCGGGATCGACACTTTCGATCGCGCCCATGTCGAAGCCGCCGGCCGCATGGATGGAAGCCCAGAGGCCCGGGATGGCATCGTAGAAGGCGTCCACGGCCTTGGCGTCGGTCAGGTCGACACCGGTGATGACATGCACGCGGTCAGTGCCTGAAAATTCGAACCCATCGGGCGCTTTCGGCCGGCTGATCGGCAAGTGGCAGATGGCACCTTCCTTGAGCAGATGCCTGGCAACGGCGGCACCCAGCGCACCGGTGGCGCCCGATACAACCACGTGCCGGCCTTCGAAGCTATTCGTCATGTCCAACTCCCTGGAACGGACGTCGGAGCTGATCCGGACCGCCGTTCCTTTTCTTTGCTATGGCCGCATCTATGCAGGGCCGGGCGCGACCACCTGGCTGCAAAATGCATGGCCGCGACGCGCGGCCTACTCTACGGCAATTTCTATCAGACAGGATTTTCCCGTCGAGCGTGCCTTCTGCAACGCATCGCCAAGGACGCTGGCATCCTGCAGGCGCTCGGCCTGAAGCCCATAGGCCCGCGCGATGAGGGCAAAGTCCGGCGGCGCCGGCGACACGCCGACCGGCTCGACGCCGGCATCCAGCATCGAGGTCTCGATCTCGCGATAGCCACGGTTGTTCCAGACGACGAAGATGACGGGTGCTGCGGCGTCGAGTGCTGCTCCCAGTTCCGGCATGGTGAACTGGAACCCACCGTCGCCGCTGAGGCAGACCACGGGGACATCAGGGACGGCCAGTGCGGCGCCTATCGCCGCTGGCGGGCCGAAGCCGAGCGCGCCGAAACCTGTCGCAGCGTTGAACCAGCCGCCCGGCCGGTCGTGATCGTAATAGAGGTTGGCGGCATAAACCGGCTGGGTGGAATCGCCGACGATGATCGCGCCCGGCAGGGCATCGCGGATCATTTCCACCACCCTCACCTGCCCGCGCATCGCCTCGCCGATTTCCTGCCACGCCGCCTCGCGCGTGGCAGCCGCCCGCGCCGCGCCGTCGGCGTCGCGAAGTGCCTCGCCAAGCCTCGCCGTCAGCATGGCAAGGGCAGCAGCGGCATCGGCGTGGATCGCAACCGTCCCCGGCCGCCTTGCCAGTTGGTCGGCGTCGATGTCCAGACGGACAAGATTAGGGGGAACCACAAGGCCGCCGTCGCCATACATGTCGTAGTCGGTGGGCCCGAATTCGGTACCCACCGCAATGACGAGATCGGCATCCAGCATCAGCGCCCTGACCGCCTTGAGGCTCGGGCTCGCCGGCACATTGAGCGGATGGCCGTAGAGCAGTCCGCGCCCGTTGGCCGTGGTCACCACGGGCGCGTCGAGCGCCTCGGCCAGTGCCAGAAGCTCGGCTTCCGCCCGCCGTGCACCGCCGCCGGCAAGGATCAGCGGCCGGCGCGCCTTTGCGACCAGCGCCGCCGCTTCTGATATCGCTGCCTCGCCGGGCACCCGGGCGATGGCGCGCTTGGGCAGCGGCCTGATGCCATCGGCGGGCAACGGCATGACATCGAGCGGAATCTCGATATGCACCGGTCCCGGCCGCATCGTTTCGAATATCTCGAAGGCTTCGGCGATTGCCGCGGGCAGCTCTTCAGCCGCCGTGATGCGGCGCGACGACAGCGCCACCTTTTCCATCATGCCGCGCTGGTCGGGCAACTCGTGCAGGAAGCCGAGCCCCTTGCCCAGCGACGGCTGCGCATTGACGCCCGAGATGACCAGCATTGGCACCGAATCGGCACGCGCTTGCGCCATGGCGGTGATGGTGTTGGTGAGCCCCGGCCCGGTGATGACGAAGGCAACGCCCGGCCGGCCCGAAGCGCGGGCATAACCATCCGCCATGAAGCCGGCGCCCTGCTCGTGGCGCGGCGTGACATGGCAGATCTTCGAGCGCGCCAGGCCTCGGTAGAGCTCGATCGTGTGCACGCCGGGGATGCCGAACACCGTGTCGACGCCATGCGCCTCAAGCAATCCTATCAGCGCCTCGCCAATCGTCGTCATGCAGCCTCCCTTTCACGCAGTTTCAGGCCCAGCATCGCCTCGACCGAGCCGACGCCGATCTCGGCGAGCTCGCCATGGGCGAACATGTCGCCTGCCAGGCAGCCCTCTACCCAGAGGCCGTCGATGATGGCGTTGATGGCGATGGCATGGCGGCGCAGCTCACCCGCATCGACTGGCCGGCCCGAACCATGGAGCACTGCGGCGACCAGTGCCTCGACCTCGTCGCGGAAGCCGAGATAACCGGCGCGGTGGGCAGCCCCCAGGCCGGCATCAGACCCAGCCCGGCCGATGAAGCTCGCCCAGAGCGAAAAAGTCCTGGCGTCAACGACAGGCGCCTCCAGGCTCGCCGCGACGAAGGCCGCAAGCCGCAGCTTCGGCTCCTGCTCCACCGTCGCCAGCGCGGTCTTGGCGAGCTCGGTCATCCGCCCCATCATGGTTGCGTAGGCCGCCTGCAGCAGCTCTTCCTTGCCGGGGAAATAGTGCCTTATCAGCCCTGCAGTGACGCCTGCGCGTAGGGCAATGGCCCTGACGGTCGCGCCTTGGAGCCCGTTTTCGGCGACGCAGTCCAGCGTCGCCTCGATCAGGTCCTGACGCCGGCGTTCCTCGCCTTCTCGGCGGAATTTTCTCCGCGCGGCGACTGCCATGCCCACCTTCTCTTGGTTCGGAAAAATTGGCCGAAACCGGCTTCGCGGATATTTATACACTTGCATAACAACGCGGCAAGTGCCGTAATGGGCTCACAAAAGAGCGCGGGAACCGATGCCGTTGACGCCGCAAGGCTGAAAGGTCCATGCTCACCGCCCAGGGGAACATCGCGACGCGACCATGAGCAGCCGATTGCTAGCTGACAGGAAAACGTTCACGCGCCGAGGCCAGTGCTGATGGCTGCGGTCGATGCAGCCGAACGCCCCGCACTGTCACACGGCATCGCCGCCGAAGCCATCCATGTCGAAAACCTGCACAAGAAGTTCGGCCAGCTTCACGTGCTGAAGGGCGTGTCGCTGTCGGCCCGCGACGGCGAGGTGGTGGCGATCATCGGCGGCTCTGGCTCGGGCAAGTCGACACTGCTGCGCTGCATCAACTGCCTCGAAAACCCGACAAGCGGCATCATCCGCGTCAATGGCGAGGAGATCCGCCTCAAGAAGATGGCGCATGGCGACAGCATCCCTGCCGACCGGCGCCAGATCGAGCGCATCCGCTCGCGCCTCGGCATGGTGTTCCAGAGCTTCAACCTGTGGAGCCACATGACGCTTTTGGAAAACGTCATCGAGGTGCCGGTGCATGTGCTGGGCATCAAGCGCGCGGACGCCATTGCCGAGGCCGAGCGGCTGCTCGCCCGCGTCGGCCTGGCCGAAAAGCGCGACGTCTATCCAGCCTTCCTGTCCGGTGGCCAGCAGCAGCGCGCGGCCATTGCCCGTGCGCTCGCCATCCAGCCACGCGTCATGCTGTTCGACGAGCCGACCTCGGCACTCGATCCGGAGCTGGTCGGCGAGGTGCTCAAGGTCATCGGCGACCTCGCCCGCGAAGGCCGCACCATGGTGCTGGTGACGCATGAGATGAAGTTCGCCCGCGAGGTGGCTACCCACGTGATCTATCTGTGGAACGGGCAGGTCGAGGAGGAAGGACCGCCCGAACAGATTTTCGGCGCGCCGAAATCGGAGCGCCTCAAGCAGTTCATCCGCAGCATTGGCTAGCGCACGCCCCCGGAACGGAAAGGACCATGCGAAAATCCAGGTAGCGGACGAAATCAGGGGAAAATCCGGAAAAACAACGGGAGAGACAGCATGAAAACACTGCTTGCGATCGCCGCTCTGGCCCTTGGCCTGAGCGCAGCCGGCGCCAGCGCCGAGGCCATCAAGGTCGGCATGGCGCCCGAACCCTATCCGCCCTTCGCGTCGCCCGACGCCTCCGGCAAATGGGGCGGCTGGGAAATGGACATGATCGACGCGCTCTGCGCCGAAGCCAAGCTCGAATGCACCGTCACCATGACGGCGTGGGACGGCCTGATCCCGGCGCTCAACTCGAAGAAGATCGACGCCATCATCAACTCGATGTCGATCACCGACGAGCGCAAGAAGTCGATCGACTTCTCGGACAAGTACTACAACACCCCGGCCGGCATCATCGGCGCCAAGGACGCCAAGTTCGACGCCACGCCGGAGGGGTTGAAGGGCAAGGTCATCGGCGTGCAGGTCTCGACCATCCACGAGGCCTACGCCAAGAAACATTTCGGCGACACCGCCTCCGAGATCAAGATCTACCAGACCCAGGACGAGGCCCAGTCCGACCTCGCCGCCGGCCGCGTCGACGCGGTGCAAGCGGATTCGCTGTCGCTCAAGACCTTCCTCGCCTCCGACCAGGGCAAGGCCTGCTGCGACTTCAAGGGCGAGGTTGCGGAAGACGTCGAAGTGCTCGGACCGGGCGTCGGTGTCGGTCTGCGCCAGGGCGATACCGAGCTCAAGAACAAGTTCAACGCCGCCATCAAGTCGCTGCGCGACAGCGGCAAATATGCCGAAATTGCCAAGAAATATTTTGACTTTGACATCTACGGCAAGTGAGCGACCGCGCGCCGATCTGGTCTTGCGCCAGCGCCGGATCGGCCGCAACGTCGACGTGAGGCACAGCGCCAGCGACCTCCCTCCCCCCTGCGGGGAGGGATAAAGGGCGGGGGTCGTCAGGCACCGATTTCGCGCCGCTCACCCCCGCTTCTGGCCTCTCCCCACAAGGGGCGAGGAACTTCGTTCTCCGCGGCACTCCAAAGGACACTGGACATCGAGCATCTGCTGAACCCGCTGCTGCAGTCCGCGACGGTCGAGCTGCTGTCGATCTCCCCGCCCGGCTGGGGCGGCAATCTCTTGCGCGGCCTGGCCAACTCGATCCAGATCGCGGTGGGTGCCTTCGGGCTCGGCCTCGCCATCGGCATATCGGGCGCCTGGGGCAAGCTTTACGGCGGGCCTGTCGTTCGTGACCTGCTGGAGGTCTACACCACCATCGTGCGCGCCGTGCCCGAGCTGGTGTTGATCCTCCTGCTCTATTATGCCGGCACCGACCTCATCAACCGCGCGCTCGAGCAGTTCGGCTACCCGGCCATCGACATATCGGGCCTTGGCGCCGGCATCGGCGTGCTGGGCGTCGTCCAGGGCGCCTACGCCACCGAAGTCATCCGCGGCGCCATCCTGTCGATACCGCAGGGCCAGGTCGAGGCGGCGCGCGCCTATGGCATGTCTCCTGGCAAGATGCTGAGGCGCATCACCCTGCCCGCCATGCTGCCCTTCGCCATTCCCGGCCTCGCCAATCTCTGGCTCATCGCCACCAAGGACACGGCCCTTCTCGCCGTCGTAGGCTTCAATGAGCTCACCCAGGAAACCCGGCAGGCGGCCGCGACCACCAAATACTATTTCACCTTCTATGTCGCTGCGGGTGCGCTCTATCTGATGCTGACGCTGTTTTCCAACGTCATCATCGGCCGCATCGAACGCTGGGCCCGTCGCGGCATGCCGCCTGTCGCGGAGGCCGGCCGATGAGCGCGCTAGCCCCCGCCGATCAGCCGCTCGCCGCCCGCTCGGCATGGCTGCAACCGCACCGCATCGTGCTCATCGCCATTGCGGCGGCGCTGGTGCTCTGCGCCGCCCTGTTCATGCGCTGGGAGTGGTTGCCCAACTATCTCGGCATGGCCGCGGCCGGCATCTGGCGCACGCTCTGGATCCTCGTCGTGACGGTGGTGCTCGGCTTCATGCTGGCCGTGCCACTGGGGCTCGCCCAGGCCGCCGGCCCATTCTGGCTGGCGTGGCCGGCCAAGGCCTTCTGCACGATCATCCGCGGCACGCCGTTGCTGCTTCAGCTCTGGCTGCTCTATTACGGGCTGGGCTCGCTGTTTCCGCAATATCCGTGGATCCGGCAGTCGGAGCTATGGCCGATCCTGAGACAGGCATGGCCCTACGCGGTGCTGTCGCTGACCTTGTCCTATGCCGCCTATGAAGGCGAGGTGATGCGCGGCGCCTTTGCCGGCGTGCCGAGAGGGCAGCTCGAAGCCGCCCGCGCCTTCGGAATGAGCCCATGGAAACGCTTCCGCCGCATCTGGCTGCCGCAGGCCATCCATCGTGCCCTGCCGACCCTTGCCGGCGAAACCGTGCTCCAGCTCAAGGCGACGCCGCTGGTCGCCACGATCACCGTCATCGACATCTATGCGGTGGCCTCGCGCATTCGCCAGGACACCTTCATCGTCTACGAGCCGCTGTTGCTGTTGGCGCTCGTCTACCTCATCATCACCGGTATCCTCGTCTTTGCGTTCCGCAAGCTGGAGGCGAGGATTCCGGCCAGACTGGGATAGCCTCATGACCGCCACCAAGTCCGAGACCAAGCTCGAGACCGTCACGCTCAGTCTCGACGAAGCCCGAGCGCTCTGCATCTCCGCCGCCATCGGAGCCGGAGCCAGCAAGGAAACGGCAAGCTCGATCGCGCTTGCGGCAGTCGCCGCGGAGGCCGACGGCCAGGCAAGCGTCGGCCTGTCGCATTATATCGATTACCTGGAATCGCTCGAGGCCGGCCGCATCGACGGCAAGATCGAGCCCATCGTCAGCCGTCCGGCACTGGCGATCTATCTCGCCGATGCGCAGGGCGGTGCCGCCCACACAGCGTTCGACCGCAGCTTCGACGAGATCGCCAAGGCAGCGCGGTTGTTCGGCGTCACGGTCTTTGCCCAGAAGAACGCCTATACCTGCGGCGCGCTCGGTTATTTCACCGGCCGCCTCGCCGAGGCGGGGCTTGTGGCGATCGCAGCCACCAACGGCCCGGCGCTCGTCGCCGGCTCCGGCTCGATCAAGCCGGTCTACTGCACCAACCCGATGTCGCTAGCGGCACCTGCCGCCGACGGGCCGCCGCTGGTCATCGACCAATCGTCGAGCGCAACCGCCTTCGTCAACGTGCGCCAGGCGGCGCAATCGGGCGAGGAAATCCCCGAGGGCTGGGCGCTCGACGCCAAGGGCAAGCCCACCACCGACGCCAAAAAGGCGATGAAGGGCGTGCTGCTTGCCTTCGGCGGCGCGCGCGGCGCCAATGTCGCGCTGATGGTCGAGGTGTTGGCTGCCGGCGTTTCCGGCGCCAACTGGTCCATCGATGCGCCGTCGATCACCGTGGGCGACCAGACCCCGGGCACCGGACTGTTCATCGTCGCCCTCGACCCCAAACTGTTCGATCCCGGTTTCGAAAGCCGCATGCGCGAGCAGCTCGGCCGACTGTCCGGCAGCTTCGGCGTGCACATCCCCGGCCCGGCGAAAGCTGCGGCACGGGCTCGTTCCGAGGTGGAGGGAATCACGGTGCCGACGGCCGTTCACGCCCGCATTGCGGAGTTTTCGGCGCGCAACGCGAGCTGACCGGCCTCGTCGCGCGCCAAGTCGGGCACTCGACCGGCTGCAACAACTTCCTGGTCCGTCGCGACAGTTGCGAGGTCACGGCATGGACCCCCGTGACCCTTCGCGGCTCACGCCGCTACGGGCACGAGGATGACGGCTGGAGGGGGCGCCTGCCAACCGGAAGCGGTCTGATAAGGCCAAGAGGGCCGACCCAACTGATCTGAGAACATCCCGCTGTCTGATCTGGTCTGAGCACGTCCACCTGTCTGAACGCTTGGCGATTGGCGAGCAACCGCCGCATCACCGTCATCCTCGACCTCGTGAGCGAGCGACAGCGAGCGGAGAGCGTCGGGGATCCATGCCGTGACTTTGCCACCTCAGCAACGGTCCAGAAACAGGCCCCTGCCGCAGCTGAAAATCACCCGCGCAAACGCACTTCAAAAAATCTTCGCCCCCTTTTGAACCTTTCCCCCGGCCGCTGCGACCTAGCCATGTCCAGGGCGAGGTGAGCTTGCCCGATCAACCCCGGGGGGAACCCGAAAACGAAACGACGTTCCGACGTGGAAACAAGGTTTCCGCGCCCCCGAAACGCAACCTCGAAAAGGGAATAGTCATGAAGACCAAGATCACCATCCTCACTGCAGTGCTTCTCCTTGCCGGCGCCATCGGCAGCGCCAATGCCGGCAGCATTTCGGCCGGACCGAGCGGCGGCGACAGGCCGTCAGGCCCGAGCGACCTCGCCGACAAGCCCGGCAATGACAAGCCCTCCGGCCCCGGCGACTTCTCGGACAAGCCCGGCGGTGGCGGCGACAAGCCTTCGGGTGGCAACAAGACCTCCGGCGGCAGCGGCGCGACCGAAGATAAATATTGCAAGAACAGCTCAAGCAGGTTCCCGGACTGCAACAAGAAGTTCGTCCAGGACTGCAAGGCCGCAGGTGGCACGATGTCGGGTCAACAGGGCTGGGGCGGCAGAACCTGCTGGGAGCCCTCCTGATGCCGTACCGGGCGACGGCCTGACCGCGGCGTCGGTCGCCCGCATCGTGGCCATCCGGAAAACCCCGCCCCCCGTGCGGGGTTTTCTGCCTTCTCCCGCCCAGGTTGTGGCAAAGAAAAAGCCCCGCCAAAAGCGGGGCTTCGTCCTCGTGGGCCGTTTGGCCCGCCGCATCTCGTTCTTGGCTAATGCCGCGACAGCCAGCTGTCGATTTCCTTCTCGGCCTCGTCCTGGGCCTTGCCGTAGCGTGCCTGGAGCCGGCCGGCGAGTTCGCGGCGCTTGCCTTTGATGACATCGAGATCGTCGTCGGTGAGCTTGCCCCAATGGCTCTGAACCTTGCCCTTGAACTGCTCCCAATTGCCTTCGATCTGGTTCCAATTCATCGCTTTTCTCCTTTCGGGATAGGCACGACTGGCATGCCGCACTGATTGGGGAACGCCTCAATGCCGGTCGGGTTCCGAATTTTCTTAAAATATGAGTATGTTAATCATATTATCTTCAAACCTTGTTGACTTGACCGTGAAGCTACCGGTCGGGCGTTGGTGCATTGCAATATCCAAACAAGCATCGCCCCCACCAGGAGACATGCCTTTGACCCTGACGACCGAAAATTCCGGCCGCCGTCTTTTCATCCCCGCACTCGGCGGGCTCTATGCCAACCTCAGCGACAGCGCCGAGACTATCCTGCGCGTCGTCGCCGGCCTTGCTCTCGTCACCCATGGCGCAACCAAAATCGTCGACCCGTTCGGCGCCGCCGGCATGGTCGAGAGCCTCGGCTTTCACCCCGGCGCCTTCTGGTCGCTGCTGTTGTCCGCGACCGAATTCTTCGGTGGCATCCTGATCGCAATCGGCCTGTTCACCCGGCCGGCATCCTTCGCTGCCATGTTCGTTCTTCTGGTCACCGTCTGGTTCCATTGGGTCACCATGGGCCAGGGCTATCAGGGCGCGGAGAAGTCGCTTCTGTGGGCCGCTATCTTCCTGTTTTTTGTCATCCGCGGCGGCAACCGCCACTCCGTCGACGCCCGCATCGGACGCGAATTCTAGACAAGCTTGCCGATTGCCTCCCAAGGCGATCCACCAGCCCGCGCCAGATCGGCGCGGGCAGTTCCGAGCGGTCGCACAATGATTGCCTTTTTTGCGAAACGGGCTAAGAAACGCTGACAATCCAAGCCGTTCAGGCGTAACGGAGCCAGCGATGACCGAAATCCTCCAGACCCCGCAACTCGTCACCGTCTTCGGCGGGTCCGGCTTCCTTGGCCGCCACGTCGTCCGGGCGCTGGCAAAGCGCGGCTATCTGGTGCGAGTCGCCTGCCGCCGGCCCGATCTTGCCGGCCATGTCCAGCCGCTCGGTAATGTCGGCCAGATCCAACCGGTGCAGGCCAATCTGCGCGTACGCTGGTCGGTCGACCGCGCCGTCCAGGGCGCATCCCATGTCGTCAACCTGGTCGGCATCCTGCACGAGAGCGGCCGCCAGCGCTTCTCGACGGTGCAGGAGTTCGGTGCCCGCGCCGTTGCCGAGGCTGCCCGCGCAGCGGGTGCGACGCTGACCCATGTTTCCGCGCTCGGCGCCGACGAAAAGTCGGCTTCGCTCTACGCCCAGACCAAGGCCCGCGGCGAAAGGGCCGTGCAGGATACCCTGCCCGACGCCGTTATCTATCGCCCGTCCATCGTCTTCGGTCCCGAGGACGGCTTCTTCAATCGCTTCGCCAACATGGCCCGTTTCTCGCCTTTCCTGCCGCTGATCGGTGGTGGCGAGACGCGCTTCCAGCCGATCTATGTCGGCGACGTCGCCGAAGCGGTGGCGCGCGCCGTCGACGGCAAGGTCAAGGGCGGCACCATCTATGAGATCGGCGGCCCGCAGGTGCTGAGCTTCCGTGAGTGCATGGAGGAGATCCTTGAGGTCGTCGACCGCAAGCGCGGCCTGGTGGCCGTGCCGTGGTGGGTCGCAAACATGCAGGCCTCGGTGCTCGGCATGCTGCCCAACCCGCTCCTGACCAAGGATCAGGTGCTACTGCTGCGCTCCGACAACGTCGTGTCGAAGGCCGCCCAGGAAGAAGGCCGCACCATCGCGGCTGTCGGCATCGCACCCAAGACCACGGCGTCGATCCTGCCGAGCTACCTCTGGCGCTACCGCTCCGCCGGCCAGTTCACCCGCAGAACCGAGGCCTGAGCGCAGGCCGGGGCCTGATGCAGGCCCTCGCCGCCCTCCTGCCTGAAGGCCTCGATCCTGTCATCGCGGTCCTGCTCGTCATTGCCAGCGCCTTCACCTCGGCGCTGACGGCCGCTTTCGGCGTCGGCGGCGGCATCGCCATGCTGACGCTGATGGGCCTGTTCGTGCCGGTCGCGGCTCTCATCCCCGTCCATGGCGCGGTGCAACTTGGCTCCAACACCGGCCGCGCCTGGCACCAGCGCGCCAATGTGCGCATGGACGTCGCCGCTCCCTTCATTGCCGGCTCGGTGGTGGGCGCCATCATCGGCGCCTTCGTCGTGATCCAGTTGCCCGACGCGCTGCTCAAGCTGGTGCTCGGCGCCTTCGTCATCGCGATCACCTGGACCAAGATCCCCGGCATCGAAAAGCTGACGCGCGCCGGGCTGGCGGTCGCGAGCGTGGTGGTCGCGCTGCTCGGCATGCTGGTCGGCGCCACAGGGCCGCTGGTGTCGGTGCTGTTCGCGCAGTTCTTCGCCAATGATCGCAAGGCACTGGTCGCCACCCATGCCGCCGGCATGGTGGCCCAGCACGGGCTCAAGATCGTCGTTTTCGGGCTTGCCGGCTTCGCCTTCGCCGAATGGATGCCGCTGATCGCGGCGATGATCGTCTCCGGCTTCCTCGGCACCGTCTACGGCACAAGGCTGCTCGAGCGCATGCCGGAGGAAAGCTTCCGCAAATGGTTCAAGATCGCCATCACCGTGCTGGCACTCGACCTTTCGCGAAGGGGACTGATGGGCCTGGGATAAGCGCGCCTCTTTCCCTTCTCCCCTGGTGGGAAAGGAAAAAGTCAGCCCCAGACCATCAGCGCAATCAATCCCACGCCGCCGATCAGCAGGCGCCACCAGCCGAACAGCGCGTAGCCATTGCGCGACACGTAGTCGAGCAGGTGGCGGACGACGAACAGCGCGGTGATGAAGGCGGCGATGAAACCGATGCCGATGATCGGAAGGTCGGACGCCGACAGGATGCCGCGGTTCTTGTAGAGGTCGTAGGCGAAGGCACCGGCCATGGTCGGCATGGCGAGGAAGAACGAGAACTCGGCAGCAGCGCGCTTTTCGACGCCCATCAGCAGCGAACCGACGATGGTGGCGCCCGAACGCGAGGTGCCGGGGATCATCGCCAGGCACTGGAACAAGCCGATCTTGAGATAGACCGACAACGGGAACTTGGTGACGTCGCCGTATCTCGGCTTGAGGTCAAGCTTGTCGACGAACAAAAGCACGATGCCGCCGAGGATCAGCATGGTGCAGATCAGGCGCGGCGATTCGAACAGCACGGTCTTGATGAAGTCGTGCGCCAACGCCCCGATCACCGCTGCAGGCAGGAAGGCGATGAGGATGCCGGCTACGAAACGCTGCGTCCCAGGGTCGCGGGGCAGGTCGATCAGCATGCGCCACAGCCGCGCCGAATAAACCGACAGGATGGCAAGGATAGCGCCGAGCTGGATCAGGATTTCGAAAGTCTTGCCAGTGGATTCAAAGCCGAGGAAGTGCCCGGCCAGCAGTATATGACCGGTTGACGAAACCGGGATGAATTCGGTGAGGCCCTCGAGCAGTCCGAGAAGCAGTGCGTCGATTATCTGGCTATCCATTGCATCCCCGCGAGATCGTTCATTCGCGATTGCTTGTCATAGGGCAGGACTCCCCCTATAGGTCGGGGCGCCCGTGAGCCCGGCGCACCGGGCCCAAAAGCTCTAGCGGCGCGGCAGGCGATTCGCCAGAGCACCGTCGATCACGAAATTCCGCAGGACCATGCTGACGCTTTTCCACCACCCGATGTTTGCGACGTGCCGCTTCATCCGCCTCGCCTTTGGCGAGTATGGCGAGGAGCTGGCGCTGATCGAGGAGAAGCCCTGGACACGCCGCCGGGAATTCCTGTCGCTCAATCCCGCCGGGACGCTGCCGGTGCTGCTTGCCGAAGGCGACGTGCCGATCGTCGGCGCGATGATCATTTCCGAATATATCGACGAGACGCGCGGCGTGCTGAAGCGCGAGCGCCGGCTCTTCGCCGAGGACCCGATGGAGCGCGCCGAGATCCGCCGCCTCACCGACTGGTATCTCACCAAGACCGAGAGCGAAGTGACGCGCCATCTCGTGCGCGAGCGCGTGCTGAAGCCGCATATGCCCGAGGCTGCCGGCGGCGGTTCGCCCGATTCGGGCGCCATCCGCGCCGCCCGCGCCAACATCCGCCAGCACATGAAGTACACCAACTGGCTGGCTGGCACGCGCCACTGGCTCGCCGGCCCGCGCATCACCTATGCCGATCTTGCCGCCGCCGCATCGCTTTCGGTGCTCGACTATCTGGGCGAGATCGACTGGCGCGAATATTCCTCGGCGCGCGAATGGTACACGCGTGTCAAATCGCGACCATCCTTCCGGCCGCTCCTCTCCGACCGGGTACGCGGGCTGACACCGGCATCGCACTATGCGGACCTCGACTTCTGACAAGGCCCTGCGCCAGCTGATCGAGCGCGAAGCCACCCGCGCCGGCTTTGCCGCCGTGGCCGTCACGCGGCCCGACGCCATCCCGCTCGCCCCTGCGCGCCTCGCCCAGTTCGTCAGTGAAGGCCTGCATGGCTCGATGGCATGGATGGAAGAGACGCTCGAACGCCGCGCCGCCCCGTCAGTGCTGTGGCCCGAGGTGCGCTCCATCGTCGTCTTGGCGATGAACTACGGCCCCGACGGCGATCCGCGCGCCCTGCAGGCCATGGCCGACCGCGGCGCGATCTCGGTCTATGCCCGCAACCGCGACTACCACGACGTCATCAAGGGTCGACTCAAGGAAATCGCCGGCAAGATCGTGTCCCGCGCTGGAGGCGACGTGAAGGTGTTCGTCGACACCGCACCGGTCATGGAAAAGCCGCTGGCGGAAGCCGCAGGGCTCGGCTGGCAGGGCAAGCACACCAATCTCGTCAGCCGCGAGTTCGGCTCCTGGCTGTTCCTCGGCACCATCTTCACGACAGCCGAACTCGAATCCGACGATGCAGAGGGCGACCATTGCGGCTCATGCCGGGCCTGCCTCGATGCCTGCCCGACCGATGCTTTCCCGGCGCCCTACCGGATCGACGCCCGGCGCTGCATCTCCTACCTGACCATCGAGAACAAGGGGCCGATCCCGGCCGAATTCCGCGAGAAGATCGGCAACCGCATCTATGGCTGCGACGACTGCCTTGCCGCCTGCCCATGGAACAAATTCGCCCAGGCCGCTTCGGAAGCGAAACTTGCGGCCCGCGACGACCTGCGCGAGCCGCGTCTTGCCGAACTGCTGGCGCTTGATGATGCCGGCTTCCGCGCCCTGTTCTCCGGCTCGCCGGTCAAGCGCGTCGGCCGCGACCGCTTCGTGCGCAACGTGCTGATCGCGGCCGGCAACTCCGCAGACGCCAGCCTCGCGGGGCCATGCCGGGCGCTGCTCACCGATGCTTCGCCGCTGGTCCGTGGGGCCGCCATATGGGCGCTTTCGCGGCTCGACCCGGGAGCGGCGTTTTCCGCTCTTGCGCAACAGGCGCTGAAGTCCGAAACCGAGACCGACGTCGTCGCCGAATGGCGGGCGGCGCTGGCAGGGCAGGCAGGCACGGGGGCACAGGCATGAGCGAACAAAAAGTCTTCATCTTCGGCGCCGGCTATTCCGGCAAGGCGTTTGCCAGGCAGGCACCCGCCGACGTTGCCATATCGGGCACGACGCGCTCGCCCGACAAATTCGCAGCGCTCGAAGCCGCCGGCATCGAGCCGCTGCTGTTCGACGGCAAGCTGACGCCGGAAATCCGCGCGAAACTCGCGGAGACCACCCAACTGGTCATCTCAGCCGCGCCTGGCGATGCCGGCGACCCGGTGCTCGACGTCGCCCTTGACACTATCCTCCACCACATGCCGCGCCTGCGCTGGATCGGCTACCTCTCGACCGTCGGCGTCTATGGCGACTATGGCGGCAAGTGGATCGACGAGGCCGCCGCCTGCCATCCCAAGTCGGGACGTTCGCAGGCACGCCTCGAGGCCGAAAACCAGTGGCACGACCTCGGCGAGAAAGCCGGCCGACCGGTGGCGATCCTGCGCCTGTCCGGTATCTACGGCCCTGGCCGCAATGCCTTCGTCAATCTCGAAAACGGCACCGCCAAGCGGTTGGTCAAGCAAGACCAGGTGTTCAACCGCATCCATGTCGACGACATAGCGGGCGCCTTGTGGCATCTGATCGAGGCCGACCGCGGCGGCGTCTTCAACGTCACCGACAACGAGCCGGCACCGCCGCAGGATGTCGTCGCCTATGCCGCCAAGCTGATGGGCGTCGAGGCTCCACCCGAAATTCCCTTCGAGACTGCCCAACTTTCGCCCATGGCGCGGTCCTTCTATGGCGAGAACAAGCGTGTCGCCAACACCGAGATCCGGGCCACCGGCTATGATTTCCGCTACCCGAACTATCGCGCCGCCTTCGATCGCATGTGGGCCGAAGGCAGCTGGCGCGGCGAAGGCGACGGCGACAAGCGCAGTCCGATGCGGCAGCAATAGCCGTATGGGAGCGGACATTTGATCGGGGCGACCTGCCCGCATTTTACCTTTCGGTAACCACGGCAGCGCAAGGTCTTCGGAGAGGATTGGACCCCATGACAGCATTTTTCAGCGGATTTCCGGGCAAGGTGGCGCGGTTGGCGATGGCCGTGGCGACGCTCGGCCTGGTCGGGCTCGACATGCAGGCGGCCAGCGCATCTGAACTCGCCAAGGACCTGTTTGGCGGGAAAAAGCTGCCGGCGGCGACTGCGCCCCATTCCTACGGCTTCTACTCCAAGGGCTGCTTCTCCGGCGGCGTGGCGATTGCCACCGACGGGCCGACCTGGCAGGCGATGCGGCTGTCGCGCAACCGCCGCTGGGGCCATCCCAAGATGATCGCGCTGATCGAAAAGCTGTCCCGCGACGCCACCCAGGACGGCTGGCCTGGCCTGCTGGTCGGCGACATCTCGCAGCCGCGCGGCGGCCCGATGCTGTCAGGCCACGCTTCGCACCAGATCGGCCTGGACGCCGACATCTGGCTGACGCCGATGCCCGACCGCAGGCTGTCGCCAACCGAGCGCGAGAACATGAGCGCGGTGTCGATGGTCAACGAAAAGACCCATCTGGTCATCGACAAGCGCTGGACGCCTGCTCATACGCGCCTGCTCGAGCGCGCCGCGAGCTACCCCGAGGTCGAGCGCATCCTGGTCAATCCGGGCATCAAGAAGAAGCTCTGCGATACCGTCACCGGCGACCGCTCGTGGCTGCGCAAGGTCCGGCCGTTCTGGGGCCACGACTATCATTTCCATGTCCGCATCGGCTGCCAGGCCGGGTCTGTCGGTTGCAAGGAGCAGGATCCGACGCCGCGCGGCGATGGCTGCGACAAGTCGCTCGCCTGGTGGTTCACCGAGGAGCCGTGGCGCCCTGCCACCGGCCCGGCCAAGCCCAAGGCGCGTGACATCATGACGATGGCGAGCATGCCAAAAGAATGCCGCGCGGTGTTGAACGCGCCCTCGCCGGTCAATGAGGCTGCCGTCACCTACCACGGCCCTGGCGGCAGCGAATATGCGGCGACGCCCGCCCCGGCAGCACCAGCGGTGGCCGAAACGCCTGTCATCACCGATCCCGGCACGCCGGCATCGGCCAATGCGTTCGCACCGCGTCCGCCAGCCGACATTCCGCTGCCGCGCCCGCGTCCGGCCAACAAGTGAGGGGCGTGGAGGGTTTGCTGCGGCGCTTCCAAATCGCCGGAAATCGGTCTATTGATTTCAAACGATTTAGATAGTGACGGCAGCAAGCCCTGTGACACCCGCATTGCGTCTCGCATTGATCGCCCACGACCAGAAGAAAGACGACATGGTCGCCTTCGCCGGGGATCATCAGGAGTTCCTGAAAACCTGTCACATCGTCGCCACCGGCACGACCGGCCAGCGCATTCTGGCAAGCTGCCCGGAGCTCAACCTGACGCCGCTCAAGAGTGGCCCGCTCGGCGGCGACCAACAAATCGGCGCGCTGATCAGCGAAGGCCAGATCGATGCCTTGATTTTCTTCGTTGATCCGCTGACGCCGATGCCGCATGACGTCGATGTGAAGGCATTGACGCGGCTCGCCATCGTCTACGACATTCCCATGGCGTTGAACCGGTCGACCGCCGAGATCATGCTGGAAAACCAAGAGAACGGCTAAACGCCGTCGCGAGCATTCTGGGGACGAAACCGGGCATGTCACATCAGGGCCAACAGGCACAGGCGCTCCCCTTCCCGATCCTGATTGGCGACATCGGCGGCACCAATGCCCGCTTCGCCATCGTCGAGAGCGCCGACAAGGAAGCCGGCGAGCCGCGCATCGTCCAGACCGCCAGCTATGCCTCCATCGACGACGCCATCCTCGCCGTGCTCGACGGCTCGCCCATCCGTCCACGTTCGGCCGTGCTTGCGGTGGCCGGCCCGGTCGAGGGCGAGGAGATCGCGCTCACCAACTGCCCTTGGGTGGTGCGACCCCGGCAGATGTTTTCGACCATAGGTCTTTCCGACATCCTTGTTCTCAACGACTTCGAGGCACAGGCGCTGGCCGTCGTGGCGCTCGGCGACGAACACATGGAAAAGATCGGTGGCGGCGAACCCGAACAGGGTGCCGGCCGCGTCGTGCTCGGCCCCGGCACCGGCCTCGGCGTTGCTGGCCTGATCCATGCGCTCGGGCGCTGGATTCCGGTTCCCGGCGAAGGCGGCCATATGGACATCGGTCCGCGCTCGTCGCGCGACTTCGAGGTGTTTCCGCATATCGAAAAGCTCGAAGGCCGCATCTCTGGCGAGCAAATCCTCTGCGGCCGCGGACTGGTCAACACCTACCGCGCCGTCGCCCTGGCCGACGGCGAGACGCCAACGCTCACCCATCCGGCGCAGGTCACGGCCGCCGCACTGGCCGGCACTGACCCGATCGCGGTCGAAGCGCTCGAGTTGTTCGTCACCTGCCTCGGCCGGACCGCCGGCGACCTGGCGTTGGTGTTCAAAAGCAAGGGCGGCGTCTTCCTCACCGGCGGCATCGCCCAGAAGATCGTGCCAGCGCTGAAGAAGGGCAATTTCCGTGAAGCCTTCGAAGACAAGGCGCCGCATCGCGAGCTGATGGCGTCGATGCCGGTCTATGTCATCACCCACCCGCTCGCCGCCCTTGCGGGCCTTGCCGCTTATGCGCGAACGCCCGATCTCTTCGGCATCGAAACCGGCGACCGCCGCTGGCGGGTGTAGCGCCGGCGCTGCCCGCGCCTTAGCCAGCAGGTTCGCAGTCGGTTTTCAGATCCTGATAGTGAACGAGCAACGGATCCTGTCCGCGATCGGCGCGCATCATGTAGGTATGGGGTGAAGGCTCGGCCGGACAAGCGCCCAACCCGCGCGCGAAAAGCAGCATCTGCTCCGCGTCGTCGTCGCCGGTCCACAGCATTGCCGGATTTGTCAGCGGCATCGAGCCCGCCGCCGGCATGATCTGGTGAACGATCCTGGCATCGCTGTCGTAGAGCCTGAGATTGGCCAGGATGGCATAGTCGTTGATCAGGAATTCGGTCGCGCCAGTCGACTGGACCGCCGTCTGCAGAAGCTCGTCGTAATTGTAGTTCTTGCGCGCGTCACGCAGACTTTCGATCCACTGGCCCGGCGTTGCAATCAGGGCCATCACAATTGCGAGCGTCCGGATATGCCTGTTGGCGCGCGGATCGGCATCGGCCACAAGACCGCACAGCACCGGAAGCGCGGCGATCGCCAGCGGCAGCATCCAGCGGATATTGACGTTTGTTGCCCCTGAAACCAACACAAGGATCAGTCCAAAGGCGCTGGACAGAAGGGTCCAGAGTGCAAAAGCCTGCTTGCGCCCACGGCAGTTCGCCGCGATCGCGGTCCAACCGCGATGCGGCAGCATCATGAGCAGGGGAAGCCCCAGGATGCTGATGCAAGCAAGGAAATAGGCCAGCAGCCCGCTGACGAGAGCCCCCGCCCGATCATCCGCTACCATTCGAAACCGCCCCTGCTGCGCCAGGACGTGATCAAGATGATCGAGGGCCCAGATGGCATGGGGGACGACGAGCCCTCCGGCGATAACCGGGATCAACAGCGCTTTGGCCGTCCAGAAAACACCTTCGCGCCGCATCACCGCGAGATCCGCCACGACAAGCGCCAGGACGAACAGCGCGGCGTTGTATTTCGTGAGCAGCATCAGCCCGAAAATGACCCCGAGGACGACATAGCCGCGCATGCTCCGGGCAGAGAGCGTGTGGAGATAGGCAAGCGCGAAGGCCGCAGTGAGTGCGAGCAGCAGGACGGTGTGGGAATAATTCCGCTGTACTTCCCAGGCGATCTCGACGATCAGGAACGGCGACACGGCGAGGGTGACCGCCGCCGGAGGCCTGAGCCCGAGCTTGAGCCCGATCCGCCACATCAGGAAGACAAAGGCGAAGAGAGAGGCGAACTTCAGCAGGTTTTCCGAGAACTGCGTGACGCCGAACAGTTGCTGCACGGCGATCAGCATCCAGGTGTAGAGCGGCGGCTGCGACCGGCCATAGCCCCATTCGAAGCTCTGGGTGTAGAGCAACTGCTCGGCACCGTCATAGCTGGTGCCGCCGCGAATGAAACTCAGCACGACGGCTTGCATCAAGCAGAGAAATCCGACGATGACGATCAAGCTGTTTCCTGAGACGGAAACAATTGGCCGGCTCGAAGGGAGGGAGGCATCTGCCATGAAATGGGATCGCTTTTTCGCAAGAAAGAACTTTGAAGCCTGGCAGGGGCAGCCCAAAACATAACTGCGCACAGCCAGAATCTCAACCTGTGCAGGCCGCCAGTGACGGCGCAACCGCGAGGTGAGTGACCAAAAGGCGGTTTCCCCCTCGGTCTTCATGCTTTATGAGGGGCGCAGTTTTTGCCCCACCGAACCGGACCACCTGTTTGACCATCGACCAAAACCAGACGCCCAAGGCCGCGCAGAGCGAGATCGTCGGCGTCATCAAGCGCGTCGCCGCCGAAAATGGCCGCGACTACGCCAGGCACTACACGCTGGCCGCTGTCTTCCTGCTCACTATCGCAGGCACCACGGCCTTTACGGCCTGGATCATGCGTGATGTCGTCAACCAGATATTCTATGAGCGTCGTGCCGACCTGATCCTGCCGATCTGCCTGTCGATCATCGCCGCCTTCGGCCTGCGTGGCATCGCCACCTACGGACAGGCCGTCACACTTGCCAAGGTCGGCAACAACCTTATCGCCCGCTACCAGCGCCGCGTGTTCGATCATCTCATGAACCTCGGCATGGACTTTTTCTCGTCGCAGCGCTCGGCTCAGTTGATCGCCCAGGTCAACCAGAACGTCAGTGGCGTTCGTGACCTTCTCAACATCCTGGTCACGTCGATCGCGCGTGATGCGGTATCGCTCGTCGCGCTGGTCGGCGTCATGATCTACCAGGATCCGATGCTGTCGCTGCTCGCATTCCTGATCGGGCCGCCGCTGGTCTTTGCTGTCGACTACCTCGTGCGCCGGCTGCGCCGCCTCAATCGCGAGGCAATCCTGGTCGGTGCACGTCTGTTCGGTTCGATGCAGGAGGCGGTCCAGGGCATGGCGATCGTCAAGGCCTTCACGATGGAGGACCAACTCGCCAAACGCATGAGTCATCTGGTCAGCGATGTCGAGGCACGTTCAAACAAGATCGCCCGCGTCTCCGAGCGCCTGTCGCCGATCTCGGATGTGCTCGCAGGCTTCGTCATCGCCGCTGTCATCGGCTATGCCGGTTATCGTTCCGTCTTCGACCAGCAGCCACCCGGCGCAGTCATCTCTTTCATCACGTCGCTCATCCTCGCCTATGATCCGGCGCGACGCCTCGCCCGCACGCAGGTCGGTCTCGAAAGCGCGCTCGTCAACGCCCGCATGCTCTACGAGATCCTCGACACGGAACCGCGTCAGGAAGATGCTCCCGATGCCAGGGAGATTAGCGTGCGCAAGGGCGAAATCCGCTTCGACAACGTCTCCTTCGGCTATGGCGACGACGTGCCCGTGCTCAGGGACCTGAGCTTCACCGCAGCTGGCGGCAAGACCACCGCCATCGTCGGTGCTTCGGGCGCCGGCAAGTCGACACTGATCGCGCTGATGCAGCGCTTCTACGATCTCGACGGCGGCCGTATCGTCATCGACGGCCAGGACATCGCAACCGTCACCAAGCGGTCGCTGCGCCAGTCGATCGCTTATGTCTCGCAGCATCCGTATCTGTTCGAAGGCACCATCGCCGACAACATCCGCTATGGCCGTCCTGATGCCACCGACCAGGACATCCGCTACGCGGCCAAGCAAGCCTTCGCCGACGACTTCATCCTGGAGCAGCCTGACGGCTACGACACTGCAGTCGGCGAGAGTGGCTCAACCCTGTCGGGCGGCCAGCGCCAGCGCGTCTCCATCGCCCGTGCGCTGGTGCGCAACGCGCCGATCCTTTTGCTCGACGAGGCGACCTCGGCGCTCGACAACGAGTCCGAGGCGCGCGTTCAGGCAGCGCTTGCCACCGCCACGCAAGGGCGCACCACCATCGTCATCGCCCATCGCCTCTCGACGGTCATCAATGCCGACCATATCGTGGTGCTGGAGCAAGGACGCCTGGTGGAACAAGGTACGCATGCCGAGCTGATGGCCGACCCGAGCAGCATTTACGCCCGCTTCCACAATCTGCACGATGAGGCGGCGCTGGGACTGGTCGACGATACGGTAGAGACTGCATAAAAGCGCTGCATGACGCAGCGACAGGGAGCCTGACATGAGCGAGATGGGTCTGGTGGTGGTCGGTGCGGCCGGGCGGATGGGCCAGGTGCTCTTGCGGACGGTCCATGCCATGGATGGCGTGCGCATCGTCGGCGCGATCGAACGTTCCGGCTCGCCGCATCTCGGCAAGGACGCAGGCGAACTCGCCGGCATCGGCATCATCAACGTCGCCGTCAGCGACGACCCGCTCGCCGCCTTCGCCAAGGCCGATGGCGTGCTCGACTTCACCGTGCCGGCTGCGACAGTCGAATTCGCCGGCTATGCCGCGCAGGCGCGCATCGCCCATGTTATCGGCACCACTGGCTGCTCCACCGAGGACGACGCCAGGATCGCGGCAGCCGCGCGCCATGCCACCATCGTCAAGTCGGGCAATATGAGCCTCGGCGTGAATCTCCTCTCCGTTCTGGTCGAGAAGGCGGCACAGGCGCTCGGGCCCGAAGATTTCGACATCGAAATTCTCGAGATGCACCACCGCCACAAGGTCGACGCGCCCTCGGGCACGGCATTGCTGCTCGGCGAAGCCGCCGCCGAAGGCCGCAAGATCGCATTGGCCGACAACAGCGTGCGCGTCCGCGACGGCCACACTGGCGTGCGCGAAGCGGGCACCATCGGCTTCGCCACGCTGCGCGGCGGCTCGGTCGTCGGCGAGCATTCGGTCATCCTCGCCGGTTCGGGCGAGCGCATCGTCATGTCGCATCTTGCCGAGGATCGCTCGATCTTCGCCCGCGGCGCTGTCAAGGCGGCCCTCTGGGCGCATGGCCGCAAGCCCGGGCTCTATTCGATGCGCGACGTGCTCGGCCTCTAACTCGTTTTATCAAGCCATCCACCCAAGGGAGCAAAAATGTCCGGAACCCTCGTGCTCGTCCGTCACGGCCAGAGCGAATGGAACCTCAAGAACCTGTTCACCGGCTGGCGCGATCCGGGCCTGACCGAGCAGGGCCACGCCGAGGCCAAGGCCGCCGGCGAGAAGCTCAAGGCGCGCGGGCTGAAGTTCGACATCGCCTTCACCTCGGCTTTGTCGCGCGCCCAAACCACCTGCCAGCACATTCTCGACGCGCTCGGCCAGAGCGACCTCAAGACCATCCGTGACGCAGCGCTCAACGAGCGCGACTATGGCGACCTCAACGGCCTCAACAAGGACGATGCCCGCGCCAAGTGGGGCGAGGAGCAGGTCCATATCTGGCGCCGTTCCTACGATACCCCGCCTCCCGGTGGCGAGAGCCTGAAGGACACCGGCGCCCGCGTCTGGCCCTACTATCTGCACGACATGCAAAAGCACGTCCTGTCGGGCGGCACGGTGCTGGTCGCGGCTCACGGCAACTCGCTGCGCGCGCTGATCATGGCGCTCGAGGGCATTTCGGGCCCCGACATCGTCAAGCTCGAGCTCGGGACGGGCGTGCCGATCGTCTACAAGCTCAACGCCGATTCGACCGTCGCGTCCAAGGACGTACTGGCCTGATCCATACGCGACTGTCGTGGGGGCCCCCCCCCCCCCCCCCCCCCCCCCCCCCCCCCCCAACACCCCCCCCCCCCCCCCCCCCCCCCCCCCCCCCCCCCCCCCCCCCCCCCCCCCCC
>NZ_JAMSHL010000033.1:0-44073 GCF_026521175.1 Aminobacter sp. MET-1
TGTTGAGGCGTATATAGTCGCCACCCCTTCAAACTGTCAACGACCTAATTCCAACTTTTGCGAATTTTTTGCGACAACAACCCAAACCCCAACAAAACCCTGCGTAAGACAAACGAAGATTCCCAAAACAAGCCAAGCCAAGCCCAAGGCAGCCCGCAATCCCAACGCGAAATCAATGGCTTGATTCATATCCCCGCGCGAAACCGGCAAACAAAAACCGATTCCAAAGGCTCGAAACGCCACGGCCAACCGCCGAAAAAACACCGCCAAGCTAGGAGGAAAGTGATTCAGCACCGATTCACACGCCAATCTCCAGAATGGACCGGCAGCAGACTCATCCAGGACCGAACCCACCCGGCGTCGGCGTGACGACAATAACCGCCTCGCCCGCCTCCAGCACCGTCTGGTCGCAGGCCCTGAGCACGTCGACAGAACCGTCGTTGCGGCGGACCTTGGTCGCACCTTTCTGGCCTTCGCCGCCGCCGTCCAGGCCGAGCGGTGGACGCGAGCGGTGCGAAGACAGGATCGAGCACTCCATTCTTTCAAGGAAGCGGATGGTGCGCTTGGTGCCGTCGCCGCCGCTCCAGCGGCCCTTGCCCCCCGACCCCTCGCGAATGCGGAAGTCTTCGAGCAGAACAGGGAAGCGCAGCTCGAGGATTTCGGGGTCGGTCAGGCGCGAGTTGGTCATGTGGGTGTGGACGCCAGACGTACCGGCAAAGCCACGCCCATCGTTCATGCGCCCCGCGGGCGAACCAGAGCAGATCGTCTCATAATATTGATAGGTGGAATTGCCGAAGGTCAGGTTGTTCATCGTGCCTTGGGCATTGGCGAGCGCCCCCATGGCGCCGAAGATCGCATTGGTGACGTGCTGCGAGGTCTCGACATTGCCGGCGACGACGGCGGCCGGGTAGGACGGCCTGAGCATCGAACCCTCGGGGATAACGATGTCGATCGGCCGGAGACAGCCGGCATTCATCGGGATGTTGTCTTCGACCATGACACGGAAGGCATAAAGCACGGCGGCGCGGGCAACGGGCTCGGGCGCGTTGAAGTTGTTCTTCATGACAGGCGAGGTGCCGGTGAAGTCGACGGTCGCCTTGCGCGCGGCGCGATCGACCGTGATCTTCACCTTGATCACCTGGCCGGTGTCGGTCGGGTATTCGTATTCCGAATGATCGGGCAGGCGGTCGAGCACGCGGCGCACGCTTTCGGCGGCATTATCCTGGACGTGGCCCATATAGGCTTCGACGACGTCAAGGCCGAAATGGCCGATCATCTTCTTCAGTTCCGCCACGCCCTTTTCATTGGCGGCGATCTGGGCCTTGAGGTCGGCGATGTTCTGTTGGGGGTTGCGCGCGGGATAAGGATGGTCTGCCAGGAGGCGGTGCAGTTCCTTTTCGCGGAACGTGCCGCGTTCGACGAGGCGGAAATTGTCGAACAGCACGCCTTCTTCATCGACGGTCGTCGCGAGAGGGGTCATCGAGCCGGGTGCTGTGCCACCGACATCGGCGTGATGGCCGCGGGCGGCGACCCAGAAGAGGATCTTCCGCACCTGGCTGATCTCCCCCCTCGCAGGAGAGATGCCCGGCAAGGCAGAGGGGGGCAACATCCCGTCCTCCTCAAACACCGGCGTCACCACGGTGATGTCGGGCAGGTGCGTGCCGCCATTATAAGGAGCGTTGAGGGCGAAAACATCACCGGGGTGGATGTCGCCCTCGTTCAGCCGGATGATGGTCTCGACCGAGCGGTCCATGGAGCCGAGATGCACCGGCATGTGCGGGGCATTGGCGACAAGCGCGCCCGTGCGGTCGAAGACGGCGCAGGAGAAGTCGAGCCGCTCCTTGATGTTGACCGAATAGGCGGTGTTCTGCAGCGTCACGCCCATCTGCTCGGCGATCGACATGAACAGGTTGTTGAACACCTCGAGCATGACCGGATCAGCGGCGGTGCCGATGGCGGCGCGGCGCATCTTTTTTTCCGTGCGTCGCATCAGCACGTGGTTGCGGGCAGTGATCTCGGCGGCCCAGCCCGGCTCGACCACTGTCGTCTGGTGGCTCTCTATAATAAGAGCAGGACCCGAGACCTTGTGGCCCGGCTTCATTTGGGTGCGGCGGAAAACGCCGGCCTCGTGCCAGGCGCCCTCGGTAAAGACTTTTCTCACCTCGGACGCGTTGGCCGGTTTTTCCTCAAGCGAGGCTTCCTGTTCAGAGAGCCCACGGGCGCTGCCGTCACGACCTTCGAGCACCACCGCTTCGACCACCGTCGGCTTGTCTTTATATATGAAACCGAACTGCGCCTTGTGGGCGGCCTCGAAGGCGGCCTTCGCCCCAGCAATCGATCCGTGCTCGAAACCGACCGGCAGGGCGGTGTCGGTGCCGTCGTAGCGGACGTGCAGGATCGGCCGCATGGCGACATCATCTTCGGCTATGGCCTGGCCGGCAAGCTCGGCCAACACCTCGGCACCCAGGCTGGCGATCAGAGCCTCGATCTGATCGAGCGAGTCCTCGGCCAGCGGCTTGAGCAGTGCCTGCTGTCGCGAGGCGAAGACCGAGGACAGGCCGATGCCATAGGCCGACAGCAGGCCGGAAAAGGGATGGATCAGCACCGCCTCCATGCCGAGCGCGTCAGCCACCAGGCATGCATGCTGGCCGCCGGCGCCGCCGAAACAGTTGAGCAAATATTCGGTCACGTCGTAGCCGCGCTGGACCGAAATCTTCTTGATGGCGTTGGCCATGTTCTCGACGGCGATGGTGACGAAGCCTTCGGCGACGGCTTCGGGGCTGCGGCCGTCGCCGATCTCGCTGGCCATCGCAGCAAACGTCTCGCGCACGACGCCGTCATCGAGCGGCTGATCCTGGCCGGGGCCGAAGATGACAGGGAAGAAATCGGGCTGCAGCTTGCCCAACATGACGTTGGCGTCGGTAACCGTGAGCGGGCCGCCGCGGCGGTAGCAGGCAGGGCCAGGATTGGCGCCGGCGGAATCGGGCCCGGCGCGGAAGCGGCCGGCCTCGAAATGCAGCACCGAACCGCCGCCGGCAGCAACAGTGTGGATGCGCATCATCGGCGCGCGCACCCGCACGCCGGCAACCTCGGTGTCGAAGCTGCGCTCGTATTCGCCGTCATAATGGGCGACGTCGGTCGAAGTGCCGCCCATGTCGAAGCCGATGACCTTGTCGAAGCCGGCGAGTTTTGCCGTCTCGACCATGCCGACCACGCCGCCTGCTGGACCGGACAACAGCGCGTCCTTGCCCTGGAACAGGTCGGCCGCCGTGAGGCCGCCGGACGACATCATGAACATGAGGCGGGGGGGTTCACCCTTGTGGGGAGGGTCGGTACGCAGTGCCGGGGTGGGGATAGACCCTGTCGGACCGTCACCCCCACCCCGTCCGGCCTCGCCGTCCGACCCTCCCCACAAGGGGGAGGGTAAAGCCCCCAGTTCCCCCGCCACCTGCCGGACATATCGCGACAGAATCGGCGAGAGATAGGCATCGACCACAGTCGTATCCCCCCGCCCGACGAGCTTGATCAGTGGCGAGACTTCGTGGCTGACAGAGACCTGCGAAAACCCGCAGTTCCGGCAGACCGCGGCGACGGCGCGTTCGTGCTCGGGGAATTTCCAGGCGTGCATGAAGACAATGGCGACCGCATCGATGCCGTCGGCCTTTGCCTGCATCAGGGTCGGCTTGATGTCGGATATGTCGAGCAGGCGTTCGACGCAGCCGTCCACCCGCACCCGCTCGTCGACCTCGACGACGCGCTCATAGAGCTGCTCAGGCAGGATGATTTCCTTGGCGAAGATGTCGGGGCGGGCCTGGTAGGCGATGCGCAAAGCATCGCGGAAACCCTTGGTGATGAGCAGGAGGACGCGGTCGCCCTTGCGCTCGAGCAGCGCGTTGGTGGCAACCGTCGTGCCCATCCTGACATCGCCGATGCGACCGGCCGGAATGGCGGCATCCGGCGCGAGGCCAAGCAGGTGACGGATGCCCTGGATGGCGGCATCGCGATATGCCTCGGGATTTTCCGACAAAAGCTTGTGCGGATGGAGACCACCGTCAGGATCGCGGCCGATGACGTCGGTGAAGGTGCCGCCACGGTCGATCCAGAAATCCCACTTGCCCGACATGACGCTCTCCCGATCTGCTGCGGCGCACCCGTTCGACCACGATACGCCCGGTGGCGAGGAAGCGGGAGAGATGCAACCGCGTCAAGCCGGAATGGCGCCCGGCTTCAGCTGTCCTGGTCGTAGAGCACGACCATCAGCGCCCGCGCCGTCTCGGTCGAGGTGTTGGCGATCTCGTGGGCGATGTCGGCGCGATAGCGGGCGGTCTCGCCGGTCGCGAGGCCCTGCCGGCCAAGCTCGGTCTCGACCAGCAGGCCATCTGTATAGGCAGTGAGATGCTCGAAGGTGCCGGGCGTGTGCGGGGCGCTCTGCAGCTTGCAGCCGGGCGCGATCTCGACCTCGTACCATTCGACGCGGCCGGCCAGTGCCGGCGAGCTGAGGATGCGCAGCCGCCAGGCACCGTCGGGGCTCTTGATTTCAGGCGTCAGCGCCAGCGTCACCAACTCGATGGCGTCGATCTTGCGCTGGTGGGTGATGCCACCCGCGATAAGCTGCGAAAAATCGATGCCGAGCGCCTGGGTCAATGACCACAATACGGCGAAGGTCGGATTGGCTTCGCCGCGCTCGATCTGCGACAGCATTGAACGCGATACGCCCGACACCGCCGCTAAGCGGTCGAGCGTCAGATGGCGTTCCTTGCGCTCCTTCTGGATCACCGGGCCGATCTTCGGCGCGTCATTCAATTCCATGTCGCCTCCCCCAAAGCAGGCTCACTGATAGCACCGTGCCTGCCGTACTGCGAGGCATTTGCGGCTGAGCACGCTGGCACAGCGGATTCCACTAGACTTAACATAGCATCCATTATATCGGAATTTCCATCTTAACGGATGACGAGATCGATGAGCCAAGATTTCCTTTCCCACATCTCGAATGTTCTCCAGGGCATCGAGGCCGACGGCCTCTACAAGCGCGAGCGGCAGATTTCCGGCATGCAGTCCGGCCGCATCAAGGTGAAGGGTCAGGCCGGCGAACGCCAGATGGTCAATCTCTGCGCCAACAATTATCTCGGCCTCGCCGACAATGCCGACATCCGCAAGGCTGCGGCGAGCGCTCTCGACGAGTTCGGCTTCGGTATGGCCTCGGTGCGCTTCATCTGCGGCACCCAGACGCTGCACCGCGAGTTGGAGCACGCCATCGCCGACTATCTCGGCAAGGATGACGCGATCCTGTTTGCCGCCTGCTTCGATGCCAATGGCGCGCTGTTCGAGCCGCTGCTCGGGGCCGAAGACGCGATCATTTCCGACAGCCTGAACCACGCCTCGATCATCGACGGCGTGCGCCTCTCCAAGGCCAAGCGTTTCCGCTACGCCCAGGGCGACATGGACGATCTGGAGACCCAGCTCAAGCAGGCCGACGCCGACGGCGCCCGCTTCAAGCTTGTCGTCACCGACGGCGTGTTCTCGATGGACGGCCACATCGCCAAGCTGAAGCAGATCTGCGACCTCGCCGAGCGCTACGGCGCCATCGTCGCCGTCGACGATTGCCATGCCACCGGCCATATCGGCGAAGAGGGTCGCGGCACGCCGGCACTTGCTGGCGTCGGCAACCGTGTCGACATCGTCACCGGCACGCTGGGCAAGACGCTCGGTGGCGCCATGGGCGGCTTTATCGCGGCTTCGCAACCGATCATCGATCTTTTGCGCCAGCGTGCCCGCCCTTATCTCTTCTCCAACAGCCTGGCACCGGCAGTCGCCGCAGGCTCACTGAAGGCGATCGAGATTGCGCGGGGCGCCGACGATCTCCGTGCAAAACTCGGCCGCCACACGACGCGTTTCCGTGACGGCCTGACCCAGGCCGGCTTCACGCTGCTTCCGGGCGAAACGCCGATCATCCCAGTCATGCTGGGCGACGCTGTGCTGGCGCAGCGAATGGCCAAGGCGCTCGACGAACGCGGCGTCTATGTCGCCGGCTTCTTCTATCCCGTGGTGCCGCAAGGCAAGGCGCGCATTCGCACCCAGATGTCGGCCGCGCTCGACGACGCCGACATTACCTTTGCCATCGACGCCTTTGCCGACGCCGGCAAGTCGCTCGGCATCATCTAAATTTCAGGAGTTTTCCCATGCGCGCACTGGTCAAGGCCAAGGCTGAACCCGGCATCTGGATGGAAGACCGGCCCGTTCCGGAGGTCGGCCCCGACGACGTGCTGATCAAGGTCAACAAGACCGGCATCTGTGGCACCGACATCCACATCTACAAGTGGGACGAATGGGCGGCCAGGACCGTGCCGGTGTCGATGATCACGGGCCACGAATATGCCGGCGAGATCGTCGAGCTCGGCGCTCATGTGCGCGGCTTCAAGGTCGGCCAGCGCGTGTCGGGCGAAGGTCATGTCATCGGCATGCGCAGCCGCGCCAGCCGTGCCGGCCGCTACCACCTCGATCCTGAAACGCAGGGCATCGGCGTCAACCTGCCGGGCGCCTTCGCTGAATATGTGCGCATCCCGGCCTTCAACGTGGTGCCGCTGCCCGACACCATCGACGACGAGCTCGGCGCCATCCTCGACCCGCTCGGCAACGCCGTACACACGGCGCTGTCCTTCGACGTCGCCGGCGAGGACGTGCTGATCACCGGCGCCGGCCCCATCGGCATCATGGGTGCGGCGGTCGCCCGCCACTGCGGCGCGCGCCATGTCGTCATCACCGACGTCAACCCGAAGCGCCTCGAACTCGCGACCCAGGTGGCCGACGTCACCCCGGTCAACGTCGCCGAGGAAGATCTGCGCGACGCCATGGCGCGGCTGCGCATGCGCGAGGGCTTCGACGTCGGCTTCGAGATGAGCGGCTCGCCCGCCGCCTTCGACCAGCTGATCGAGCACACGCTGATGGGCGGCCGCATCGCTCTGCTCGGCGTGCCGGCCAAGCCCTTCCCCATCGATCTGTCCAAGATCGTGTTCAAGATGATCACGCTCAAGGGCATCTACGGCCGCGAGATGTTCGAGACCTGGCACAAGATGCTGGCGATGCTCGAAAGCGGGCTCGACATCCGCAAGGTCATCACCAGCCGCATGAAGGCCGACGACTACCAGGCCGCCTTCCACAATGCCGCCAATGGCGAAGCGGGGAAGATCGTGCTGGAATGGTAGGTTCTTAACCGCCGCAATTGAACAAGAGGCCGCGCCAAAAGCGCGGCCTTTTTGTTGGTGAAAAGCCCGAGTGGCCAAGCGAGCCCCCTCACCGTCTCGGGCGAAGCCGTGACGCCGAGGGGGATCTGATGGTTGGCAGAAACAAAAAGCCCGCGGAAGCTGCCTTCCGCGGGCCTGTTGTTCACACTCTGCGAAGCTGGCCTATGCCGCCTTCTGCAGCGGCAGGCCAAGCTCTTCGCAGATGCCGCGGACGTGGGCAGCGCTTGTCTTGATGTAGTCGACCGTCTCGGCATAGTGGTAATTCTTCACCGCCCAGGCAGCGAAGCTCTCGCGGTCCAAAACCTCGCCGCTGGCGATGCGGACAGCATAGTCCTGCACCATCTTCATGTAGTCGGCATATTCCTCGACACCGAGATCGGGATGGCCAGCCAGCCATTTCGGATCAGCGATCTCGATGATCATCTTCGGCGGGTTGCGCGGCCGGTCTGAGAAGGATTCGTAGTTCTCGATCGACAGGTTGAGATCGGGATTTGCGGCAGCCAGGATCGGCATGATGGCGCGGAAATCGACGACGCCGCCACCGCAGGGACGCATCTGGAAGTCGAGCACCTCGCCGTCGTAGGCAATCAGCGCATCCTTGATGTGGGACTGGCGCACGTAAGGCGCCACGCGCTTTGCCGCCCAGACCGGGTGTTCGGCGCGTTGCAGGACGTTGGCCGTGTCGAAGACGATGCCAGTCGTGTCGGGGCCGACTTCCTCGACCAGCCGCACCAGTTCGAAGGAGGTGATCTCCTCATGGGTCTCAAGGTTGAGGTGGATACCGAGATCGCGCGCGATCGGCGCAAGCTTCTTGAGGAAACGCGCGGTGGCTTCGAGCTGCTCGGACCAGGTCACGTCGGTGCGGAAACGGTCATAGGCGAAACGGCCGGTATAGGCCGGCTTGTAGTTGGCGGTCGCGACCCACAGCTCACGGCAGTCGATGGCCGCACAAGCCTCCATCATGCGGCGGAAGCCGAGCACGATGTCGCCGTCGCCGATCAGGCGCAGTTCGGGCGCCTCCGGCGTGGCATAAGGATTGACCTTGCCGAGTCCGGTTTCGAGATACATGCCGAGTTCGTCGGCGCGCTGCTTGATCTCGCCAAGGTAGCCGGCGTCGAGCGTCGGGCTCATGTCGAGCACAGTGCGGAAGAACAGTCCCTCCATGCCCAGTTCCTTGGCATGATCGAAGCTGGCCACGGGGCCGCGCTTGACGGCTTCGGGAATCTTGCGGCCATCGACACCGATACGCATAGGCAGTCTCCTTGGTAATGTCAGTTTGCGGTTTCGAGGCGGCGCGCAGCACGACGGGCGCGGCCGGCAACGGGATCGGGCACCGGCACTGCCGCCAGCAGCGACTGGGTGTAGGGCATCTCGGGGCTGCCGAAGATCTGCTCGCGCGACCCCTGCTCGACCACCTTGCCCTTGTGCAGCACGACGATCTTTTCGCAGAGATGGCGAACGACGGCGAGGTCGTGCGCCACGAAGACGATGGCGAGGTTGAGCTTCTTCTGCATGTCCTGCAGCAGGTTGATGACCTGCGCCTGCACCGACACGTCAAGTGCCGCCACCGGCTCGTCGCAGACGAGGATGCGGGGGCGAATGACAAGCGCACGGGCAATCGCGATGCGCTGGCGCTGGCCGCCGGAGAAGGAGCGCGTGTAGCGATCCATGTCGTTGGGGTTGAGACCAACCATCTCCATCATCTCGGCTACGCGGGCGCGCCGCGCGGCGGCTGTCGGCTCAAGCTTGTGGATCAAGAGCCCCTCGCCGATCAGCTCCTCGACCGTCATGCGCGGGTTGAGGCTGCCATAGGGGTCCTGGAACACCATCTGCACTTCGCGGCGGAAGCGCCTGAGATCGTCGCCCTTGGCGTGGATGACGTCGATGCCGTCATAGGTGATCGCGCCTTGTTCAGGCTTGATCAGCGCCAGCATGCACTTTGCGATCGTCGATTTGCCAGAGCCGGATTCGCCAACCAGGCCGATGGCCTCGCCGGTGTCGACATTGAGCGAGACGTCGTGCAGCACCTTGGCCGGCGGATTGGGAAAGGCGTTGTACGATTTGCTGATGCTGTCGATGGACATGAGCATGGTCAGGCACCCTTTCCGTCATGCTGGTGGCCGTCATGCTGGTGGCCGTCGAGCAGATGGCAGGCAACGCGCGACAGGCCGACCGGCAGCAGCGCAGGCAGGTCTCGGCCGCAGCGGTCGAAGCGCTGGTCGCAACGCGGGTGGAACGGGCAGCCGCTCGGCCGCGCCAGCGGCGGCGGCGGCGCGCCCGGGATGGCGTAAAGCGTGTTGAGATCCTGGTCGATGCGCGGCACCGCCTTGATCAGCCCTTGCGTGTAGGGATGGCTCGGTTTGGCGAAGACGCTGGCAACCTCGCCGTCCTCGACGATGCGGCCCGAATACATGACCATGACACGCTCGGCGAAGCCGGCGACGACGCCGAGGTCGTGGGTGATGAACAGCACAGCCAAGCCACGCCGCGTCGAGACGTCGTCGAGCAGGTCAAGCACCTGGTCCTGCACACGCACGTCGAGCGCGGTCGTCGGCTCGTCGGCGATCAAAAGGCGCGGCTCGCCCACCAGCGCCATGGCCAGCACCACACGCTGGCGCATGCCGCCGGAGAATTCATGCGGGTAGGAATCGAGGCGTTCAGCGGCGCGGTCGACGCCGAGTTCATCGAGCACGGCAAGCGCCCGCTTGCGCGCCTCGACCTTGCCGACACCACGGATGCGCAGCGTCTCGGCAACCTGGTCGCCGATGGTCATCAGCGGATCGAGGAAGCTCATCGGGTCCTGGAAGACCATGGCGATGGAGCTGCCGCGCAGCTTGCCCATCTCGCGGTCGGAGAGCTTGAGCAGATCGGTGCCGTCGAAGTCGACGCGGCCGGACAGTTTGGCCAGCCGGTCGAGCCGCATCAGCGCGCGGGCAGTCAGCGACTTGCCCGAGCCGGACTCACCAACCAGCGCCACGCGCTCGCCGACACCGATGCTGAAATCGACACCGTCGACGATGCGGACACTCGACCCGCTGCGGCCGAGCGGCATGTCGACGGTCAGCTTGTCTACGGTGACGAGAGGAGGACGAACAGGGGTGACTGTGGATTGGTCGGGCATGGGGTGCACGGTCCTCATCTCAGTTACCCCTCAAGGACGGGTCGCGGCGGACCTGGATGATGTCGCCGAGCAGGCCGAAGGCGATCGAGGTGATGGCGACCGCAGCACCGGGCGCGACGACGGTCCACCAGGCGGTCGAGACGTAGCCGCGGGCAGCGGCGATGGTCGCACCCCACTCGGCGCTCGGCGGCTGGGCACCGACGCCGATGAAGGACAGGCTCGCCAGCACGAGCACCGTGGTGCCGATGTCGCCGGCCCATTTGACGATCAGCACATCGAGCGAATTGGGCAGCACGTGTTTGGTCATCAGCCGCCATTTCGACACGCCGAGCACCTGGGCGCCGGCGACGAAGGGCTGCTCCATTGTCTGGCGCATGATGCCGCGCAGCATGCGGGCGGTGATTGGCCAGCCGGTGATGGCCATGGCGATGATCGCCGAACGCAGGCTGGCGCCCATCGCGGCAGCAAAGCCGAGTGCCACGATCATGCCGGGCAGGGCAAGGCCGATGTCGGTGATGCGCATCAGCCCCTCGTCGAGCCAGCGCGGGCCGGCGGCGGCCACGGTGGCAAGGGTGACGCCGATCAGCGAATAGAGTGTCACCACCAGGAAGGCGGAAAGCAGCGTCGTCTGGGCCCCGACGATGAGACGCCAGAACACGTCGCGACCCTGATCGTCGGTGCCGAACCAGTTGGCAGCGCTCGGCGGCATCAGCGAGTTGGCGATGTCGGAATTGTAGATGCTGTCGGGCGCAAGGAACGGCCCAAAGACGGCGACAACCAACAGCGCGATGACAAGCGTGAAGACGAAAATCTCGAAGGCGCTGAAGCCTTCCTTGCGGCGGGCCGTTGCCGGCTGGACATGGGCGATGGCAGGGGCGGTCATTGGCCTTGGCTCCCCAGTTGTGCGGCGCGGATGCGCGGGTCGACAAGAAGTTGGAGGATGTCGACGATCAGGTTGACGAGGCAGACGACGGTGCCGATGAACATCACCGAGCCCAGCACGGCAAAGGCGTCTTTCTGGGCAACAGCGTTGAACATGTAGGCGCCGATGCCCTGGCGGGCGAAGACGGTCTCGACCAAGACGGCCGAGCCGATCATCGCGCCGGCCTGGGTGCCCGACAGCGTCAGCACCGGGTTCAGGCTGTTGGGCAGGGCATGACGCACAAGCATATGGCGAGCAGTGGCGCCCTTGGCGCGCACGGCCATGATGAAGTCCGAGCGCAACACGCCGAGAAGAGATGCCCGCAGCGTGCGGAAGATCTGGGTAGCAAACAATGCCGCCAGCACCGCCGCCGGCAGGATGATGTGGTGCAGGGCGTCGAAGAAGCCGGCAAAGTTGCCGGCGATCAGCGCATCGAGCGTCGGCGCGCCCGAGATAACAGGCGAGTTCATGCCGTAGCCCTGCTGGCCCGAGATCGGAACCACGCGCCAGACGCTGCCCAGTACATATTGCAGCACCAGCGCCAGCCAGAAGGCAGGCATGCCGCCAAGCATGACCGCTGTGACGCGGCTGGTCGTGTCGAAGATGCCGCCCTGGCGGTAGGCGGCGACGATGCCGGCCGGGATGGCAACCGCCAGGTTCAGCAGCATGGCGATGAAGACAAGTTCCAGCGTGCTGGGCAGGACCTTTTCGAGGTCGGCCAGCACTGGCTGGAGAGTGACGATGGAAGTACCCAGGTCGCCACGCAGGAGGCGACCCAGGAAGCCGAGATATTGCATGATGACGGGAGCATCGAGCCCCAGCCGTTCACGCACCGCCTCGATCTGGGCGGCGGAGGCGTCCGCGCCGGCGGCCATCTGTGCTTCGTCGCCGGGCATGAGCTTGATCATCAGGAAGACCAGCGAGGCCAGTCCCCAAAGGGTCAACAGGGTCAGGCCCAGGCGTCGGCCCAGGAACCAGGAGTAGGCGCGGAACGCGAGCATGTTCGGCCTCGCTTACGGCTTGGCGAGACGGAAGTCCGCCGGCTCGGCGGGCGTGGCGAGCATGCTGGCCTTGAGGTCGGCGAGCGTGCCGACACGATAGGCGGCCGGCTTGTAGACACCATACATGTCGACCATGACCGAGTCATTGTCGAGGATGGTCTGGACCTGCTTGTAGAGTTCGCAGCGCTTGGCATCGTCGGCGGTGGCGAGAGCCTCGTCGAGCAGCTTGTCGACTTCCGGATTGGCGTAGCCGGTGCGGTTGGTGCCGATGGCGTCCGACTTGTAGCCCTTGACCAGCATGATGCCGGCATCCGGGAACTGAGCGAAATCCTCGAGCAACATCATCTGCGGGATCGAGTTCGGATCCTTGAGGCTGGCGAGGTAGTTCGGATAGGCGATGGGCTCGAGTTCGAGCTCGACGCCGATCTCGCGCAGGTTGGACTGGAACAGCGTCGCCTCCTGCTTCTGCAACTCGAATACCGGCTGGAAGTTCATCTTGAGCTTGAGATTGGCAGCACCGGCCTCGGCCAGCATCGCCTTGGCGGCATCGAGGTCGCGTTTCACTTCAGGCAGTTCTGGACGACAGTCGAGGCGCGCCGGCAGCGGGCCATTGGCGATCTTGCCGTTGCCGCCGCGAATGCCGCGCAGGCCACCGGCATAGTCGTAGACCATGCGCAGTGCCTTGCGCACCTTGGGATCGGCCGTCGGGCCAACCTTGGTGTTGAAGACCACTTCGGTCTGATAGCTGGTGTTGATCGGCACGACCTTAAGCGCCGGATCGGTGGCCATAGCGGCGGCATCGCGGTCGGCGAAGCCGAAGGCGACGTCGATGTTTCCGGCCCGCAGTTCGTCGCGGCGCGTCGAGCTTTCGTCGATGCGGCGGAAGACGATGGATTCGGGACGGCCAGCCTCGGCGGCCCAGTAGCCCGGGAACAGGTCGATCACCACTGCCTGCGACTGGTCGCCCAGCACATAAGCGCCCGAGCCGGCATCATGCGCCTGCAGCCAGCCCTGGCCGTCATCGGCGCCCTTGTTGGCTTCGACCAGCGCCGAATTCAGGATGTAGACCTTGCTCAGCGACGGCAGGAACAGCGTGTTCGGCCTGGACAGGTTGATGGTCAGGTGGGTGTCGTCGGTGACGACAGTCGATTCATAACCGCCGATCAGCGAGGCGACGCCGGTGCCGAGGCGCTTCAGGCGGTCGAGCGTGTAGGCGACGTCCTTGGCGGTGAGCGTCGTGCCGTCATGGAACTTGACGTCGGGACGCAGCGTAAACGTGATCGACTTGGCGTCGTCCGAATAGGCGTATTCGGTGGCGAGCGACCCGACCAGCTTGGTCTCATCATAAGTCACCAGCGTGTCGTAGACGGCGCTGATGATGGTGTTGGTCTGGTTGTAGTCGGCACGCAGCGGGTCGAGCGTGTTGATCTGACCACCGAGGCCGACAATGATCGTGTGCTCGCGATCGGCCGCCAAGGCTGCCGTTGCGCCGAGGCCGACTGCTGCGGCAAGCGCTACGCCGCCGACAGCTGCCAGGAATTGCCGCCGGCTGTGCGACAGCGTGGAAATGGCGGACAGGAAAATTTGCATGATCGTCTCTCCCATATGCAAAACCGACTCTGCCATCAGGCAGAACACTCCCTGGTCTTTTTGTATCCGATCTTTGCGTCAGTGGATACATAAATGTTACGCTGCGGATGCATAATTGCGAAAGTCGCCACGCAGCGCCTAAAATACCTTTAAAATCATCATATTATTATCACACTCACGCAGACCATGAATTGCTTGCCGGTCCTTTTTCCTGTCTTTGAACGCAACTTCGACGCTCCTTCAGTGCACTCCTAGGGCACGATCCGGACTGTTTGGCGGGCGGCCTGTCAGATTTTCTGGCGCGACGCCAGCCAATGTCTTGATCCAAGTTTGGATACAAACTTTACAGACAATATGATACGATGTAGGCATTGACGGCAGGCAGGTCGTGCGCCGGGACGCGCATCGGACCGAACGCCCGGCCGTCGCACTTATTGAGGACATCGATGCATCGTCTGCTCGTCATCAACCCGAACACGTCGACCCGCGTCAGCCAGGTGATCGAAGCACTGGTGCGCGAGGAGACGAAGGGTGCAGCCGACATCTGCATGACGACCGCAAGCTTCGGCTTCAGCTACATCTCGACCCGGGTCGCCGTGTCGATCGCAGCCCACGCCGTGCTCGATGCTGCCGCCAAGGCAATGGCCGAGGGTGCTACTCCAAACGCCATCGTGCTCGCCTGCTTCGGCGATCCCGGCCGCGAAGCACTGGAGGAGCTGACCGGCCTGCCGGTCATCGGTTTTGCCGAAGCCGGCCTGCTCGCTGCGGCTGCCATGCCAGGCAAATCGCTGGTCTCGACCAACGGCGCCGTCTGGTGCGAAATGCTGGCGGAGCTGGTGCTCAAGCTCGGTATAGGCGACAAGATGTCAGGCGTGCGCTCGATCGAGGGCACCGCCGATGATCCCGCCGCAATCGCCGCCTTCCTGTCCGATGAGGCGAAGGCGACTGGGGCGGAACGCATCGTTCTCGGCGGCGCCGGCCTGATCCCGAGCCTGCCGAGCATCATCGCCGCTTCGCCGGTGCCGATCCTAGATCCCCATCGCGTGGCCATCCGCAAGGCACTGAAGCTTGCCGAAACCCCGCGCCCGACCGCCGTCGCGCCGGTCGACGTTACCGACATCAATGGGCTTTCGCCGTTTCTATCGGCCGCTCTCGGCGCCCTTCCGGACAGCGCCCGCCGCAACTGACAAGCAAATCGGGACGCCAGCGGCCTGTTTCGGCGGGCCGCCACATCGCTTCGTTCGGCGCACTTTCAAATCGTACTCAAAACTGATTACGATTGCGCCCAATAGTTTTCTCTATTGTATTAGAAAACTTGTGCTAGAGTGCGACAAAATCGGCGGGCGATTACGCTGCCCGATCGAGGAGCAAAATGCGGTGGGCAGTTGCATGCCGGCTGCGTCGCAAAAGACCGGCTAATACATAATCAACTTAGAGGCAAGGGCGCTCATTCTTCTTGCCCTCCATCCGGCGCGACGCATTCGAGACGTAGCATACTTGCCCGCTGTCGACGCAACACTGCTGGTGAGAGAATGGCCAAAGCTGCGAATACTGACCTGGACGACAAGGCCGGGTCGAAAATCGACTCGATCTACCAGGCATTGTTCCGCGCAATTCTGGCCCGCGAACTGATGCCCGGCACCAAGCTCAGCGAAGAGTCGATCGGCGCGCTGTTTTCGGTCAGCCGCACCATCGTGCGCGCCGCGCTGAACCGCCTGCACACTGAATCCCTGGTCGAGTTCCGCCAGAACCGTGGCGCCTTCGTCGCCAGCACGACGCCCGACGAGGCGCGGCAGGTGTTCGAGGCGCGCAACGCCATCGAGCGCGAGATCTTCTCCAAGCTCGCCACCGTGGTGACCGACAAGCAGATCGCGGCACTCGAGCAGCATCTCGAAAAGGAACACGAGGTGCGCCATTCGGGCGACCACACGCTGGCGATCCTGCTGTCGGGCGAGTTCCACCTGCTTGCCGCCCATATGGCCGGCAACGAGGTGCTGGCCGGGTTTCTCAAATCGCTGATTTCGCGGACGTCGCTGATCCTCGCCCAGCACAGCACCCATCAGGAGACCGACTGCAGCGTCGACGAGCATCAGGCGATCCTGCAGGCGCTGCGGGCACGCGACCCGCAGGCAAGTGCCGCGGCCATCGTCGAACACCTGCAGCAGGTGTTCGAGCAGGCCAATATCGGCCAGACCAAGCGCACCAAGCGCAATCTCAGCGAGATCCTGGCGCGCTACGCCTGATGTGCCGCACCGGCGCATCCCGCTAGGGACGCACCGGTCGGCCACTCCGCGCTAAGCTGCGAAGCGCGCCTCGACCTGGATCTCGGCCAGGCGCTCGACCTCGCCGTAGGTGACAGCCAGCTCGGTTTCGCGGTCTGTGAGAAGGCGAGTTTCTAGCGAGGCCAGAAGCTCCGCGGTGGTGTAGTTGCGCACCACGAAGATGGCGTCGAAGCCGAATTTTTCGACATAGGCGCCCAGCAGTTCCAGCAACCTGGCCTGCTGGCCGGCCGTCATGGCGTCGAGGCTGACCGACTTTCTTTCATCAGAAATGATGCTGGCTGCCTCGATGCGCGGGTCTAGCGGCGTGTAGGCCTTCAACACCTCGAATTTTTCGGCGTCGCTTGCAGCGCGAAATTGCGTGCGCAGTGCAAAGAACAGGCCGTAAGGGCTGTCGTTAACCGGCGCCAGCTCGCCGTCGAAGGCGCGTTCGGCCAGAAACGTGCCATTGCGGAAGCAATGGCCGAAGGTTTCCACGAAGCTCGTCTTGTCCAGTTGTGACGGCACCAGCTTCGGCTTCTCAAAGGGATGTTCCTTCGCCCAATGACGGGCAATGTCGATGCGCTTGGCGATCCAGACCTTGTCGTGGCGCTGCACGTATTCGATGAAGCGCTTCAGAGCCGCAATCCGGCCGGCGCGGCCGACCAGACGGCAATGCAGGCCGATGGAAAACATCTTCGGCCTGCCGGCAGCGCCTTCGGCATAGAGATAGTCGAAGGTGTCCTTGAGATAGGCGAAGAACTGGTCGCCCGAATTGAAGCCATTGGGGGTGCCAAAGCGCATGTCGTTGGCTTCGAGCGTGTAGGGGACGATGAGCTGCTCCCGGCCCTGATGCTCGCGCCAGTAAGGCAGGTCGTCGTCATAGGTGTCGGACACATAATCGAAACCGCCCTCCTCCGAAACCAGATCGACGGTATTGACCGAGCAGCGCCCGGTGTACCAGCCGGTCGGGCGCTCGCCTGTGGCCAGTGTGTGCAGACGGATCGCCTCCTTGATCTGGGCTCGCTCCTCCTCGGCCGGCATGTCCTTGTGCTCGACCCATTTGTAGCCGTGGCTGGCGATTTCCCAGCCGGCCTGCTGCATGGCGCGCAGTTGCTCGGGCGCGCGCATCAAGGCCGTTGCCACGCCATAGACGGTGACCGGCACATCGAGATCGGTGAACAGGCGATGCAGCCGCCAGAAACCGGCGCGGGCGCCGTATTCGTAGACCGACTCCATGTTCCAATGGCGTTGGCCCGGCCATTGCGCCGCCCCCGGGATTTCCGACAGGAAGGCCTCGCTGGCGGCATCGCCGTGCAGGATGTTGTTTTCGCCCCCCTCCTCGTAATTGAGCACGAACTGCACGGCGACATTGGCGCCGCCAGGCCAGTTGGCGTGCGGCGGGTTCTCGCCGTAGCCGCGCATGTCGCGGGGGTAACGCATGGCATTTCTCCAGAAGTGGGTGCGCGGTCGCGTCCCGCGCAAAAGAGTGGCTGTCAAAGTCTGACGCAGCAGGCTGGCCGCAGCGTCTAAAAACCGGCCTCAGGTAAAAATCGTATCCAATAATTCGGCGGGAAAAATGCTATGGGCCGCATTTACCCAACGCCTGTGTCAGCCGCGCGACAGGCGTTGCCTGGTCCCACGGCACCGCACGCGTCCCGAACTTCGCCGCCATGGCCAGGACGCCGGCAAACTCCTCGATCGCCACGGGCGGCTGGCGCTTCAGCCAGTCCTGGTCGAAGATCGGCATGGCGAACTGGCCGGCATGCATCTCAATCCAGACCTTGCATTCGGGCAGGATCGACCTGATCGCCTCCCAGTCGACGAACCCTTCGCCGAGCGGTGCCAGAAAACGGCGGATGCCATGGTCCTGGAACCGCATCACCGCATCGTCGACATAGATCTGGGCGGCATAGGGCGCGACGCGCCGGGCCGCGGCAACAGGGTCCTCGAGGCGGCACAACACATTCACCGGATCGAAGGCGATGCCGAGCACGTCGGGGCCGACCTGTTCGACAAGGGCCACGATCTCCGATGTCGCGATCTCCTCATGGGTCTTGAGCAACAGCTTCGCGCCGTTGCCGCGCAAGGCCGGCCCACAGCGTGACAAAAGCTCGGCAACGCCGTCGAGCTGGGCCTGCCAGCTCACATCCGCGTCGAAGCGATCCTCGATCATGCCGATGATGAAAAACATGTCGTAGATGCCGACGCCGGCGGCAAGCCCGACCAGCCGCTCGATGCCGGCCTGCATGTCGCCGTGACCGGCATCGACAATCGGCTTGCTGCGGGCGGGCAGCGCCGGATTGACGATGCCGAGCATCGCCGAAATCTCCAGCCCCAACCGATCGGCCTCCTGCCTGATGGCGCGCAGTTCATTGGGATCGAGCGTCGGGCTGATATCGAACAGCGAGTTGAACAACAGGCCCTTGAGCCCCAGCCCAGCTGCGGCGTGCAGCGCCTCGACAGCCGTCAGGCTGCGGCCGTTCGGCAGGGAACTCTTGATGATGCCGGTCATACAGCCACCTCGCGGAAGAAACTGGGTCCGCAACCGCCGCCGCCCGAGCGCGTTGAACGCATGGCGATCCTGGCAAGTCGGATCCATCAGCACTATCTTGTATCATAAAATTGTTGTCAATGGATACAATCTCTGCCATCAGCACGATGACTGCGCGCGCCTGCGCCAATGAAGGAGCCTCCCATGACCAAGCCGTCAAATTATGAAAGCGTCGCCGGCCTCTCGGTGCATCCGGCCCTGCGCGCCTTTGTCGAAGGCGAGGTGCTGCCCGGCGCCCGTCTCGAGCCGTCGGCCTTCTGGACCGGGCTGTCCGCCATCATCGCGGAACTGGCGCCGCGCCACCGCGAGCTGCTGGCCGTGCGCGACGACCTCCAGGCGAAGATCGATGCCTGGCATATCGAGCGGAAAGGCAAGCCGCACGACGCGGCCGCCTATGAACAATTCCTGCGCGACATCGGCTATCTGGTGCCGGCGCCGGCCGCCGACGCCTATCAGGTGGCGACCAAGAACGTAGATGCCGAGATCGGCACGCTCGCCGGCCCGCAGCTGGTCGTGCCGCTGTCCAACGCACGATATGCGCTGAATGCCGCGAACGCGCGTTGGGGTTCGCTTTACGACGCGCTCTACGGCACCGACGCCATCCCTGAGACCGACGGCGCCGAGAAGGGCAAGGCGTTCAATCCGACCCGCGCCGGCCGCGTCATTGCCCGTGTCCGCGCCTTCCTCGACCAGGCCGTGCCGCTCACCAAGGGCAGCCATGCCGACGCCACGAGCTATGTCGTCGAGCGCGGCAAGCTTGAAGTGACGCTTGCAGACGGCTCGAAGACCGGCCTGCAGTCGGCCGCACAATTTGCCGGATTCACCGGCCCTCGCCACGAGCCTAAGAGCGTGCTTCTGATCAACAACGGCCTGCACATGGAGCTGGTCATCGACCGCGAGCACGCGGTCGGCCAGCTCGACTCGGCAGGCATCGCAGATGTCGTCATCGAGGCGGCGATCTCGATCATCATGGACCTCGAGGACGCGGTTTCGGCGGTCGACGCCGAGGACAAGGTCACCGTCTACCGCAACTGGCAGCGCCTGATGGATGGCAGCCTGAGCTCGGAATTCAGCAAGAGCGGCAGGACCGTCACCCGCAAGCTGGTCGAAGACCGCGTCTTCACCGCGCCCGGCGGCAGCGAGCTTGTCCTGCACGGCCGCTCGACCATGCTGGTGCGCAATGTCGGCCACCACATGTTCACCGACGCCGTGCTCGACGAAGCAGGTAACCCGGTGCCCGAGGCGATCCTCGATGCGGCCATCACCGTTGCCAGCGCCGCGCAGGATATCCGCGGCGAAAACGCCGTGCGCAACAGCCGCACCGGCTCGGTCTATGTGGTGAAGCCCAAGATGCACGGCCCCGACGAAGTCGGCCTGTCCGATCTGCTGTTCAAGCGCATCGAGGAGCTCGTCGGCCTGCCCAAATACACAATGAAGATCGGCGTCATGGACGAGGAACGCCGCACATCGGCCAATCTCGCCGCCTGCATGTCCAAGGTGCGCGACCGCACGGTGTTCATCAACACCGGCTTCCTCGACCGCACCGGTGACGAGATCCACACCTCGATGGAAGCAGGCCCGATGATGCGCAAGGCCGAGATGGCGTCTGCCACCTGGCTCACGGCCTATGAGGCGAACAATGTCGATGTCGGCATTGCCCGCAACCTGCCCGGCCGCGCCCAGATCGGCAAAGGCATGTGGGCGGCGCCCGACCAGATGGCCGCGCTGCTCGACAAGAAGATCGCCCATCCGCGCGCCGGTGCCAGCACCGCCTGGGTGCCGACGCCGACGGCAGCGGTGCTGCATGCCATGCACTATCACTTCGTCGCCGTCGCATCCGTGCAGGACGGACTGCGCGGCAAGGATCAGGCGTCGTTGACCGACCTGCTGACCATTCCGCTGGCAACCCGCGACTACAGCGCCGACGAGATCAAGGCCGAGCTCGAAAACAACCTGCAGGGCCTGCTCGGTTATGTCGTGCGCTGGGTCGGCCAGGGCGTCGGTGTCTCTACCGTGCCCGATCTCGACGACGTCAGGCTGATGGAAGACCGCGCGACACTGCGCATTTCGTCCCAGCATGTCGCCAACTGGCTGCATCACGGCATTGTTGGTGAAGAGCAGGTGCGCGAGACGATGCGGCGCATGGCTTCCGTGGTCGACCGGCAGAATGCCGACACCGAAGGTTACAAGCCGCTGGCCCCCGGCTTCGACAGCCCGGCCTTCAAAGCCGCCGAGGATCTGGTGTTCACCGGCCGCACCCAGCCCAACGGCTACACCGAGCATGTACTGCATATCAGGCGCCGCGAGGCCAAGGCACTGTCGGCCTGAGCTCGAAGCGGAAATACGAAAGGCCCCGTTTCGACGGGGCCTTTTGCTTTGGTGCGTCGCTGCATCAGGTTGCGTGCTTCGTGCTGCTGATGGAATGTCACGCCAGCAGCAAATCGGCCGGAGGTGCGTCATGGGCGCTGGCATCCATCACATCACGCTCATCACCCGCAAGGTGCAGGCCAATGTCGACTTTTATGTCGGCTTCCTCGGGCTCCGGCTGGTCAAGCAGACCGGCGGCTATGAGGACACAACCCAGCTGCACCTGTTTTATGGCGACGGTGCCGCCAATCCCGGCACGCTGATCACCTTCCTGGTCTGGGAGGACGGCGCTCAGGGACGCATCGGCCACGGGCAACCGAGCGAGATTTCGCTCGCCATCGACCCCCAAAGCACCGGCTTCTGGCTGACGCGGGCGCTGTCGCACCACGTCGAGATTTCTGGCCCTACAGAAGAGATGGGCGAGCCGACGCTCAGGCTGAAGGACCCTGACGGGGTGATCGTCAAGCTGGTGGGCGTAACAGGTTTTCCCGTCCCTTCAGGCTGGGACGGCTCGACCGTACCTTCGGAACATGCCATCCGCCGTATCCGTGGTGCCACCATCATGACCGAGGTGCCGGAGCTGACCGAGAGCTTTGTCGCCAGGCATTTTGGCTATCGGCAGGACAAGAGCACCGAGTTCATCCGCCGGCTGATTTCGGATTCCGGCGACATCATCGACATCAGGGACGCCAAGGGCTTTTGGTCAAGCGCACCGGGCACCGGCACCATCGACCACATCGCCTTCCGCGCTCGAGATATCGCAGAGGTGGAGCGGGTGCATGGCGAGCTGGGTTCGTCCAATTCCTCGATCACCAACGTGCACGACCGCAAGTATTTCTACTCGCTCTATGTGCGCGAGCCGGGCGGCACGTTGATCGAGCTGGCAACCGACGCGCCTGGAATGGCTGTGGACGAAGCCCCGGAAGAACTCGGCACGCATCTGTTCGTGCCGCCCGACCGCGCCGACAAGATCGACGAGCTGAAAACGATGCTGCCACAGTTTTCCTGGCCCGGCGAAGAGCGCGTCATCTATCGCGAGCTGCCATTCGTCCACCGCTTCTACACGCCCGAAAACCCCGACGGCACGACCATCGTGCTGCTGCACGGCTCGGGCGGCAACGAAACCAGCCTGTTGCCCTTCGCCGCCAAGGCAGCGCCCAACGCCACCTTGCTGGCACTGCGCGGCCGCGCCACCGACGAGGGCACGCCACGCTGGTTCCGCCGCTTCTCGGCAAACAAATTCGACCAGACCGACATTGCCTCGGAGACCGAGGCGCTGGCCGCCTTCATCGACGGCGCCATCGAGGCCTACCGGCTCGACCCTGCCAAGCTGGTATTCCTCGGCCATTCCAACGGCGCCAACATGCTGGCCGCCACCATGCTGTTGCACCCACATGTCATCCGCCGCGCGGCATTGCTGCGCGCGGCGATGGTGCTTGAACGGCCACCGGCGGCCGACCTGTCGGATGCCGAGGTGCTGCTGATCACGGGCGACGTCGATGTGTTCAGCAATTTTGGCCCCGAACTGGCCGGGTTGCTGCGCCAGGCGGGCGCCCAGATCGACGCTCGCACCATCTCCTCCGGGCATGCCTTCGAGGCTGCCGACATCGAGAGCGTCAGGGCGTGGCTGGCCGCTCGCGGGCTCTAGTGGCGAGACCCTGCCAGACTACGCCAGAGGTTTGAGCCTCGCCTCGATCGCGGCCCGCTTGCCCTCGAGGAACGGCGGCAGCGACAGGCGCTCGCCGAGCGTCTCCATCGGCTCATCGACGGCAAAGCCGGGGCCGTCGGTGGCGATTTCGAACAGCACCCCGGCGGGTTCGCGGAAGTAGAGCGAGCGGAAATAATAGCGCTCGACCTCGCCGCTCGATGGCAGGCGGAACTCCTGCAGCCGCGCCGTCCATTGATGGATCTGCTCGACGTCCGGGGTGCGGAAGGCCACGTGGTGGACGCCGCCAGCACCCTGCATGGCCGGGTTGAGCTTTGGCTGGACGGCGACATGCAGCTGGGCAGCCGGCCCGCCCTCGCCCATCTCGTAGACATGTACCTGACCTTCGCCATCTGGCGAGGCGAAATCCCTGACCTTGCGCAGGTTCATCACTCTGGTCAGCACCAACTCGGTGTTTGCGAGGTCGGGCACGCTGATGGTGATCGGTCCTAGGCCCCTGATCTGGTGCTCTGCTGGAATGGTGCTGGCAGACCATTCATTGGCCGGACCCTTGCCGCCATCGTCGACCAGCCGCAGGCGCTGGCCCTCGGGGTCCTCGAAATCGACTGATTTGTGGCCGCCGATCTCCCTGATATCCGATGTCTCGATGCCCTTGGCCGCAAGATGCTCGCGCCACCACGACAGCGACGCCTCGCCCGAAACGCGCAAGCCGGTGCGGCAGATGCTGTGGGTGCCGCGGCGCTCGCGTCCCACCGGCCAGTCGAAGAAGGTCAGGTCCGAGCCGGGACTGGCCTTTCCGTCGGCGTAGAACAGGTGATAGGCGCTGGTGTCGTCCTGGTTGACCGTCTTCTTGACCAGCCGCATGCCCAGCATCTGCGTGTAGAAGCGCAAATTGCCGGGTGCGTCGGCGGTGATCGCGGTCAGATGGTGAATGCCCGTCAGTTGCAGCGTCATCGGAGCCTCCTGTTACCGGGAAGGCCTAGAGATAGCGCCTTTATGCCGGGGCGGCCACGCTCAATATTGCTCGCGCGGCAAATGCACAACGAGGCCGTCGAGGGCAGCCGACATCTTGAGCTGGCAGGTGAGCCTGCTGCGCTCGGTCGGGTTCATCAGGCATTCGATCATGCCCTGCTCGGAATCGTCAGGCGCTGCCAACTTTCCGGTCCAGGTTTCGTCAACATAGCAATGGCATGTGCCGCAGGCGCAGGAGCCGCCGCATTCGGCGAGGATTTGGTCGATGCCATTGGCGACAGCCACCGACATGACGCTCTGGCCTTCATTGGCCGTGAGTTCGGTTGCCTGGCCGTCGGCGTCGACGAAGATTACGCGATACATGAAATTTCTCCTTGATCAGGCCGGGGTCAGCGTCAGGTGCAGCGCCTTGGGGCCGCGCACGGACAGGCCGGGCTTGTATTGGGGCTCGGCTTCGGCGAGCGAGATCGACTTCAGCCGCTTGATCAGCGTGGTGAAGATCACCTCCATGTCCAGGCGCGCCAGATGGTTGCCGAGGCAGAAATGGGCACCGCCGCCGAAGGCGAGGTGGCGGTTGGGGTTGCGGCCGACATCGAAGCTGCCGGCGTCGTCGCCGAAGGCCCAGGGGTCGCGATTGGCCGCGCCGTAGAGCAGGCCGAACTTGGTGCCGCGCGGAAACGCCCTGCCGCCGACGACGCAGTCGGTGGTCGAGTAGCGGTGGAAGAAGGGCAGCGGTGACTCGAACCGGAACATTTCCTGGATCGCGGTGTGGATCAGGCCCGGATCCTGGCGCAGCCGCTCCATCTGGTCGGGGAAGCGCAGCAGCGCGTGCATGCCCGAGCCGAGCACGTCGATGGTCGAACCGTGGCCTGCCATCAGGATCAGCATGCAGGTCGAGACCAGCTCGTCCTCGTTGAGGTGACCCGCGTCCTGAGCCGCGATCAGGCGGGTGATCAGGTCCTCCTGCGGCGCCGCGCGGCGCTCGGCCATCAGCTTCTGGAGGTAGTGGTAGAACTCGGTGGTCGCCTGCTCGGCCAGCGCCTTGCGCTCGTCGGTACGGTTGATGTCGAAGAACTGCACGACCTTTTCCGACCAGCCGCGCAGCTGCGGACAATCCTCATCAGGCACGCCGAGCACGCGGCCAATGATGTGGCCCGGCACCTGGGAGGCGAGATCCTCGACGAAATCGATCTCGCCTTTGTCGATCAGGCTATCGACCAGCTTGTCGACGAAGCTCTGGATCATGCCGCGCTGGCGGGCAATGAAGGCGGGCGTGAACTCGCGGAACACCTGTTTGCGCAGCCGATCGTGTACCTCACCATCGCTGTCGAGCATGGAAAACTGAACGAAGCGCTCATGATGCGGCATGCCGAGCCAGTTCTGTAGCCGCTTCTGCTCATGCACCTCCTCGGCCGACATGAAGAACTCGGGCGAACGCACCATCGAGTTGTCGCGGGCGATGCCGGCAACGTCGTCGAAGCGGGAGACCAGCCACATGTCGAAGTCGGGGAAAAACTGAGGCTCGCCCATGTCGCGCAGTGCCGCATAGGCAGGATAGGGATTCTGGGCGAAGGCGCTGGACAGCGGCTCGAATGCCGCGCCTGATACGCTTGCCTTTGGGGTAGCGGTCGCCATCTGGTCGCTCCAACTTACATGGATAGCCGCCGCAATGCGGCAGCCTGCCTTAGGCTAGCGGCAACGGTGCCGATATGAATGCACCGAAGTCGCGCCTTGATGGATAAAACTCGCATCGTCGTGGGCATGCCGCTACAACGCCAGCAACGGACGAGCTGACCGGCCTGCGCAAAAATGACCGAAGACCATCGTGACGAGATCCTGTTTCACACGCCAGGCCGGCATGCGGAGGCCTATCCTTACAAGATCCTCGTTGCCGGGCGCACGCGCTTCACCGCCGAGGACGGGCTGGTGACGCGCCGCTTCCACCACCACACGCTGATTCTTTCCCTGTCCGGCCGCGGCCTGATCGAGGTTGCCGGACAGCGCTTTGCCGCCCAGGCCGGCAGCGTCGTCTGGCTCGACACGGCGATGCAATATGCCCATGGCTGCAACGCTGACGCCGACCATTGGAACTACCTCTGGATGAGCATCGATGGCCATGGCCTCGACGCGGTGTTCGCCTTCCTGCGTGTCGGACAACAGCCGGTCTTCGTAAGCTCCAGCCCAGCCGAGCCGCTGTTCGAGCAGGCGCTTGCCAAGCTTGCCCATCGCAGCCAAACCACCGACGCGCTGTCGAGCGCCATAGTCAGCCAGTTGGTGGCACTTCTGGTTGCCGAGCGCGGCGAGCAGGAGGAAGACAGCGGCGAGCGCGTCCAGCGGCTGATGCGGGCGCTCCGGGCCGACATCGCCCGCAACTGGCAGATCGAAGACATGGCCGACATCTCCAGTCTCAGCGCCTCGCAGTTGCACAGGCAGTTCCGCCAGAAGACGGGCACCACACCAATGGACTGGATTCGCCACGAGCGCATGAACCTCGCCAAGCGGCTTTTGACCTCCACAGACGCCAAGATATCAGCAGTGGCCTTGAGTTCCGGCTATGCCGATCCCTACCATTTCAGCCGAGACTTCCGGCGCATATCAGGCCAGTCGCCAAGCGAGTTTCGGCGCGCGAGAGGTCAATAGCGCGCGAGGGTGCTGTCGCCATATCTGGACCATGACCTGCCCGTCGACAGGCCCCGCCAATTCGGGCAGGTTGAGGCAAACCTGCCCGCCACTCCGAGTACGAGCCAACCGACATGACATCGAAGCCAGCCGTTTACGAATTCAACGCGGCGATCGTGCGCGAGCCGGCACGCTCGGTGGTCAACGGCCTGCGCGCCGACGACCGCGGCAATCCGACATATGAGGGCGTGAGAGCTGAGCATGCGGCCTATATCGCGGCGATGCGGGCGGCGGGCGTCGAGGTGACTGTGCTGCCGGCGCTGGAAGCGTTTCCAGATTCGATCTTCGTCGAAGACCCGGCGCTCGTTTTCCCGGAGGGTGCTGTCCTGCTCCGGCCCGGCGCCGAGACGCGGGTCAAGGAAACCGCAGAGATCACGCCGACGCTGAAGGCGATGTTCGACACTGTGCTCGACCTGCCCTCACCGGGCTACGCCGACGGCGGCGACGTGCTGACGACGCCCAAAGGCGTGATGATCGGCCTGTCGGCCCGCACCGACCGCGCCGGCGCAGAAGGGCTGATCTCGAGCCTCGAGCGTCTTGGACGCAAGGGCGAGATCGTGCAGACGCCCGAAGGCGTGCTGCATTTCAAGACCGACTGCTCGTTGCTCGACGACGAAACGATGCTGACCACCGAAAGGCTGGGCCACTCGGGCGTGTTCTCGGGCTTCCGGCAAGTGACAATACCCGCCGGAGAGGAGCCGGCGGCCAACGCGCTGCGCGTCAACGGCGTGGTGATGGTGGGCTCTGACTATCCGCGCACCATCGAGATGCTGGACCTGCTCGGCTACACCGTCGTGCCACTGAAGACGACCGAGATCGGCAAGATCGACGCCGGCCTGTCTTGCATGTCGCTGCGCTGGCATCGCGGCACCGCTTGAGCGCGTCGGCGCCGCCAATGGGCTGACGCGGCGCGTTCACTTGCCCGTGAGTTGAAGCACGCCTACGCAACAATTGTCGGCCACGCTGCGTATTCTCTCCTGTACCCACCGACGCCAGGGGTTCGCCAGCGTGCCGATCCGACCCGGCATCGGCTGAAGATCAGGGAGTGTCCAATGCTCAAGCTGCTTTCAACCGCATGGAGTAACAACGCCAGCCGCATTGTCCTGCTGGGTATGGCGGGAGGCCTCGCGCTCCTGCTTGCCCCCGCCAAGGCGGAGGAGGGCATCGCCATTCCGGCGCCTGCCTTGGACGAGCCGGCAAATGGCAGTTCGGAAACGGCAGTACTGGCCGGCGGCTGCTTCTGGGGGGTGCAGGGCGTGTTCCAGCACGTGACTGGCGTCCGCAATGCGGTTTCAGGCTATGCCGGCGGCGACAAGCAGACGGCGCAATATGAGACTGTCGGCACCGGATCGACCGGTCATGCCGAATCGGTCAAGATCACCTTCGACCCGCGCAAGATCAGCTACGGGCAGATCCTGCAGATCTATTTCTCGGTTGCGCACGATCCGACCCAGCTCAACCGCCAGGGACCTGACAGCGGCATGCAGTACCGCTCGGCGATTTTCCCCGTGACTGCCGAGCAGGCGAAGGTCGCGAAAGCCTATATTGCCCAGTTGGATGGGGCCAAGACCTTCGACCGGGCCATTGCCACGAAGGTGGAGCCGGGACACGCATTCTATCCGGCGGAGGGATACCATCAGGACTTCCTCGCCCTGAACCCGACCTATCCTTACATCGTCTACAACGACCTGCCGAAGATCGAGAATCTCAAGCGGCTTTTCCCCGGCAGCTACCGCAGTGACCCGGTCCTGGTTTCGGAAGCCAAGGCTTCGAATTGACGAAACGGGCGGCGGCTGGCGCCAAGTAAGCGCCGCCGCCCTCCTTCAACGTTCGACGCTGCGTTCAATCCCTCAGAAGATCGAACATGAGCTTGAAGAAACGGTCGGCATCGACTTCGTAGGCAATGCGGGCGTTGTCCTTCTCGCCACGTTCGCCCCAATAGTCGGCAACCGTCGCGCCGAAGGTATGGGTGCCCGTCAGGTCCACGGCAATATGTGCCGGCCGGGTCTTGACCAGCGTCGGATCGATCGCCAGCGCAAGGGCCAGCGGATCGTGCATGGCGCCGCCGACGCCCATCGAGTTGCGGTGCAGCTTCTCGTAGAACAGTAGCCAGTCGTTGACCAGCTTGCCCAGCGGCGTGTCGATGGTGGCGAGCTCGGCATACTGCTCTTCCTCGACCAGCACCTGCATGGTGACGTCAAGGCCGACCATCAGGATGGGTACGCCGGAATCGAGCACGATCTTCAGTGCCTCCGGGTCGCAGAAGGCGTTGAATTCGGTCGGCGTGATGATCTCGCTCTTGCGGAAGAACACGCCGCCCATCCAGATCAGCTCCTTGATCTTGGGCAGCACCTCGGGGTGCTTGAGGATCAGGAGGCCGATGTTGCAGAGCGGGCCGGTGGCGACGACGAGCAGCGGCTCGGGCGATGCCAAAAGCTTCTCGGCAAGGAAGTCGACCGCATGCTGGTCGACCGGCTTGATGGTCGCCTGCGGCAGATAAGGGGAGCCTTCGAGGCCGCTCGGGCCGTCAGCGGTGCCGAGCACCAGTGGCCGTGCCAGCGGGCGATGGCAGCCGGCCGCGACCGGCACGTCGCCGGCGCCTATGTATTCGAGGATGCGCAGGGCGTTGGTGGTGGTCTTCTCCAGCTCGGCATTGCCGCAGGTGGTGGTGACGCCGAGCAGATCGATGGCAGGCGAACGATGCGCCATGACGAGTGCGATGGCGTCGTCGTGGCCGGGGTCGCAGTCGAAGAGAATGGGTGTAGCTGTCATGATGTCACTCTTCACTCCGCCGCCAGGTCGAAGCGCGCGATGGTTTCTTTGAACATGTCGAGGAAGCGGCGACCGTCGAGGTCGATGCCGATGCGCGTGGTCTTGGGGCCGCCGCCGGGCAGGATCTGGAAGCCGCGGTAAGCGACCGTCTGGCCGCGCGAGACAGTGCCATCGATCAGCACGTCGACGAACAGCGGCTCGGTCAGCGTCGCGAGTTCGGGGTCGAAGGCCAGCGCGACAGTGATGACGTCGTCGAGCGGGAAACCGACGAGACCGAAGAACTCGCGCCAGATGTCAATGTAGATCGGGAACACGTCGGCGATCATGTCGAGAACCGGATTGTTCTCGGCCCTTGCCTGCATGTCGGCAATGTCGTCACGCGTCAGCATGGAGGTGGCGACGCGGTTGTCCTCGCAGATGTCGAGCGGCACCAGGATCTTGTCGACCTCGGCGTTGAGCACGATGCGCGACGCCTCGGGATCGGCCCAGACGTTGTATTCGGTCACAGGCGTGATGTTGCCCGGAGTGGTGAAGGTGCCGCCGAGCACGATCAGGCGCTTCAGCGCACCGGCGATCTTCGGCTCCTGCAGCAGCGCCATCGCCGCATTGGTCAGCGGGCCGGTGGTGACGAGCGTGATCTCGCCCGGACTGGCCATCACGGTCTTGATGATGAAATCGACGGCGTGGCCGGGGTTCGCCTGGCGCCTTGGCGTCGGAGCCGGCGGGTTGAATTTCTTCAGGCGGTCGCCGAAGCGGGCGGTGAGCGTCTTTTCGAAGTGAACAGGCGCTTCCATCGCCGCCTTGGAATGGCCGACGATCGGCCGCCAAGCGCCGGCATAGACAGGAATGTCGTCGCGATTGGCAAGCGACAGCGTGTTGAGCACGACATTGGTGACCTGCTCGATGGGACCGGCAGCACCGGTGCAGGTGGTCACTGCCTCCAGCTTCACGTTCGGATTGGCCGCGGCAAACAGCACGGCGAGAATGTCGTCGCCAGCCGAATCCACGTCGAGGATGATGCGTTCCATGGTCTTGATGCGATCCTTCAGCGTCAGTTGGTGCCGGTCCCAGCCGGCTTGTTCTCGACGGAGAGCAGCTTCTTCATGCTCTCCAGTGTTTCGCGGATGATCTTCGGCCGGCTGCGGTAGGACAACGCAAACAGCGCCACCAGGGCCACCAGATAGGGCACCGCCAGGATCAGGTAGGAGGGGAAGCCGAAGGTCTGGAGGCGCAGCGAGAAGGCGTCGGCAAAACCGAACAGCAGACAACCCGCCAGCACCTTGAGCGGATCGCCGGCCGAGAAGATCAGGATGGCAACGGCCATGAAGCCGCGGCCCGACGACATGTTCTCGGTGAACATGGTGATGTAGCCGAGCGACAGATGCGCACCGGCAAGGCCGGCCAGCAGGCCGCACAGCAGCGAGGCGGTGTAGCGCACCCGGGTGATGGAGATGCCCAACGCCTCGGCTGCCTCGGGCTTTTCGCCGACGACGCGGATATAGAGGCCGAGACGCGTGCGCTTGTAGAACAGCACCAGAAGCGGCACCGCGATGAAGGCGAGATAGACCATCGGCGTGAAGCCGTTGATCAGCGGCGCCCAGGAGCCGAACAGGTCGCGGGCGCCGGGAATCTGTACCTTGGGCAGGCCGACGATGCCCTGACCAACGATCGAGCCGCGCGTGCCGAAGATCGCCTTCATCAGCGAAATGGTCATGCCTCCGGCGAGGATGTTGAGCGCCAGTCCGACGACCACCTCATTGGCGCGGAAGCTGACCACCAGCACAGCAAATGCGAGGGCAAAGACGAGCGCCGCCGCAACGCCGCAGGCGACGCCGACCAGCGCCGAGCCCGACCAGATCGAGCCGAGCACGGCAAAGAAAGCGCCGACCAGCATCTGGCCCTCGAGTCCGATGTTGAAGATGCCGGCCTTTGTGGTGAACGATCCACCGAGCGCGACGAGCAGGATGGGTGCCGTCATCCGCAGCGTCGCGACCAACAGCGCGACGTTGAACAGGCTGCCTAGAACTTCCATCGACGCTCTCCTGCGGTGCTGTCGCCGCGGCGCTTCATCAAGACCTGCGCCGAGACACTGAGGATGATCAGGGCCTGGATGACGGTGATGATTTCACGCGATGCGTTGGTGTCGGTCTCAAGCAGCAGCGAACCGCTGCGCAAGGCGCCGAAGAACAGCGCGGTCACGATGGTGCCGATGGGCGAGCCGTTGGCGAGCAGTGCCGCTATCAGGCCATCGAAGCCGAAGCCTGGCGCGAAACCCTCCATGAAGCGGTGGTGGACGCCAAGCGTCTCGATGCCGCCGGCAAGACCGCCGACTGCGCCCGAGGCCAGCAGCACGAGGAAACCCTGGCGCTTGACGTCGATGCCGCCATATTCGGCGAATTTCGGTGCCGAGCCGACCATCGAGATCGAGTAACCCTTGGCGGTGTAGCGGAAAAACCAGGCGACGAAGAGTGCCAGCGCCAGGCCGATGACCAGGCCCCAGTTGAGGCGCGAGAAGGAAAACAGCTCGGGCAGGTAGGCCGTGGGCAGGATCGGCGGGGTCTCCGACCAGCCGCCGGGACGTTTGAACAGGAAGATGGTGAAATAGGAGGTCAGCAGCACAGCGACGTAGTTCGACAGGATGGTCGAGACCACCTCGTTGGTGTTATAGCGGGCGCGAAAATAGGCCGGGATCGCGACCCAGGCGGCACCTGCGAGCACAGCCACGGCCATGCCGACCACGACATGCAGGCCGGCCGGCAGCGGCAGGGCGAAGCCGACCCAGGCAGCGGCGAAACCGCCGAGGAAAAGCTGGCCCTCGATGCCGACATTGAACATGCCGCCGCGCAGGCCGATGCAGGCGGCAATGCCGCAGATCAGGATCGGCGTCGTCTGCAACAGCGTGCCGGCGATCTTGGACTGGTCGCCGAACGCACCCTTGAGCAACGTCATGAGCACCTTGACCGGGCTTTCGTCGATCAGCACGATGATCACCGCGCCGAGCGCAAGCGCAATCGCCACGGCAATGATCTGGCCATAGAATGCGCGCAGTCTGTCGCTCATGCCGCCACCTCGCCGGTCGCGGCGTCAACTTCCAGGCCTGCCATCATCATGCCGATCCTTTCGCTGTCGGCGCTGTCGCCGTCGACCTCGCCCATGATGCGACCGTTGAACATCACCAGGATGCGGTCGGCCAGAGTGAGCAGTTCGTCGAGCTGCACCGAAATGACGAGCACGGCGCGGCCGGCGGCACGCTGGCGCATGATCTCGTCGTGAATGGATTCCTGCGCGCCGATGTCGACGCCGCGCGTCGGCTGGTCGATGAGCAGGAAGTCCGCCTCATTGGTGAATTCGCGCGCCAGCACCACCTTCTGGATGTTGCCGCCCGACAGCCGCTTGACCGTGTCCTCGGGACCGCGGGCACGGATGTCGAAGCGCTTGATCATCTCGACCGCCCGGCTGGCGGCGGCGCGCCAGTCGAGCACGCCGTTGCGGCTCCACGGCGCCTTGGACTGGCGGCCCATCAGAAGATTGGACGAAATCGAGGCGCTGCCGTCGACGCCGCGCACCAACCGGTCGCCGGGCACATGAGCGAAGCCCGCATCGCGGATTTCGGCCGGCGACAAATCGGTGAGCTCGCTGCCTTTGAGCCTGGCCGAGCCATGGCTTGCCGGGCGCAGGCCGGACAGCACTTCCGCCAGCTCGGTCTGGCCGTTGCCGGCGACACCGGCGATGCCGACAATCTCGCCGGCGCGAACCGTGAAGCTCGCATCGCGCAGCGCCGGCAGGCGGCGGTCATCGCGAGCCCAGAGGTTGTTGACGTCGAGAACGATCTCGCCTGAAACCTTCTCGCGCGGACGGCGATCGAAGCTGACGTCGCGGCCCACCATCATGCGGACCATGTCGCCCTTGGTCAGCTCTGCCGTCGGGCGGGTTGCGACATGCTTGCCATGGCGCAGCACGGTCACCGTGTCAGACACTTCCATCACCTCCTCGAGGTGATGCGAGATGAAGATGACCGTCATGCCGCCGGCGACGAAGCCGCGCAGCGTCTGGAACAGCTCGCGGCTCTCCTGCGGGGTCAGCACCGCTGTCGGCTCGTCGAGGATAATGGTGCGGGCACCCCGCGCCAGCACCTTCAGGATTTCGATGCGCTGCTCGATGCCGACCGACAGCAGCGACACGCGCTCTTCCGGGTCGACCTTGAGGCCGAAGCGCTCGGACAGCTCGCGCGTCTTCTCGATCTGGGCGGTGTGGTCGATCAGGCCGTTGCGGCGGATTTCCATGCCAAGGAACACGTTCTCGGCGACCGATAGAGACGGCACCAGCTTGAAGTGCTGGTGCACCATGCCGAGCCCGGCATCGATCGCGGTGGCCGGGTCGGCAACGACCGTTTCCTTGCCGTTGAGAACGATCTTGCCTTCGTCGGGCTGCAACAGGCCGAAGAGGATGTTCATCAGCGTCGTCTTGCCGGCGCCGTTCTCGCCGATGATGGCGTGGATCTCGCCGCGCCTGACGGAAAGATTGACGTCTTCATTGGCGACGAAGGCGCCGAAACGCTTGGTGATGCCGATCAATTCGACGGCAGTTTCGGCAGTTGCTGCCTTATCTTCCGTCCTGGCTGGCGACGTGTCCGACACGATTGCCTCGCAGCTTGAGTCCGATCCGCCCCGCACTGGCGGGAGCCGACCCATCTCTACCTGATTTTTGGGAAAAGATTAGCTCCGGAAGCCGGGGGGCCGGCTTCCGGAATCAAGGCTGCGCCTTACTTGTGGCGCTCGACCTTGATCGAGCCGTCGGTGATGCCCTTCTTGATCTCGTCAAGCTTGGCGGTCACCTCGTCCGGGATGGCGATGTCGTCGCAGACCTTCACCTCGACGCCGCCAGAGGCGAGGTCGAAGGTGTGGGTGCTGCCTGCCTCGACCTTCTTGCCTTCGACTTCGCTCTTGATCAGGCTGTAGACGGCGACGTCGCCGCGCTTCAGCATCGAGGCGAGCACGTTGCCAGGGGCAGAGCTGCACATGTCGATGTCGACGCCGATCGAGTACTTGTCGGCGGCGGCGCTCGCCTGCATCACGCCTTCGCCCGTCGGGCCGGCGACGTTGTAGACGATATCTGTGCCCTGGCCATAGAGCGCCAACGCCAGCTCGCTGCCCTTCGCCGGATCGTCGAAGGTACCGGCGAAGACCGAGTTCACCTTGACTTCAGGCGCGGCATATTTCGAGCCCTGCTCGTAGCCGCCGAGGAAGTTGCGGATGACGGGGATGTCGCGGCCGCCGACGAAGCCGATGGCCTTGCCGTCGCCGATCTTGTCGAAGGCGCTGCCCTGGTTCTCGACCATGCCGGCGAGCGCGCCGGCAACAAAGGAACCCTGCTCCTCAGCGAAGTTGGCGTAGACGATCTTCTTCGAATCGAGCACGCCATCGATGAAGACGAAGCGCTGGTTCGGATAGGCTTCGCTGGCCTTGGTCAGCGCATCGACCAGTTCCCAGCCCATGACGAAGATCAGGTCGTACTGGCCGCCCTTGGCGAGGTTGGCGAACTGCTCTTCATAATCGAGCGCGCGGTTGCCGGTGTCGACGAGCTTGAGATCGATGCCGAACTCGTCCTTGGCCTTGTTGAGGCCGTTGACGATCGAAATGCCGAAGCCCTGCGCGAAGTAGCCGGAGATCGCCGCCACGGACACCTTGTCCTGGGCTGCGGCCGAGCCGAGCGAAGCAGCAAGGGCCGCGCCGGCGATAATGCATTTACGGAATACGCTCTTCATCTCAACTCCCCGATGTGAAGCATCACCAGCAAAGGGCCTCTCTCCTCGACGCCCAAAACTTGTTGGTGGTCATATGACTTTATGGGCGGTCCAACGAACTGTCAATCGGCCAGCGAACGTCCGAAATCGCTGTGAACAATCGCCGCGGCGGCGGTTTCACGCATCCTGCTTGACAAAAACGGCGGATGGATAATTGTTGATACTCTAACAAGTTTTCAGCCCACCGGAATGGAGCAGTCGATGCCGGACGTTGTCGTCAGGAAGTTGGTCGTACAGGTCGAGGAAATTTTTCATGAGGGCGGGCCGGTGCGGGCCGAACCGGTGAAGCGCGGCACGGTGATGGCGGTGGTCGCCAACCCCTATGCCGGCCGCTATGTCGAGGACATCCAGCCCTTCATGGAAGATCTGAAGCCGCTCGGCGTCGAGATGGCCACCAAGCTGCTTGCCGCGCTCGGCGGCGATGCCTCTGCCATCGAAGGCTATGGCAAAGGCTCGATCGTCGGCGGCGGCGGCGAGCTCGAACACGGCGCGCTGTGGCACAATCCCGGCGGCTACGCTATGCGCGAAGCCCTCGGCGGCGCCAAGGCCATCGTACCGTCGAGCAAGAAGGTCGGCGGTCCCGGCGCCCGCATCGACATCCCGGTCACCCACGTCAACGCCTCCTATGTCCGCAGCCATTTCGACGCCATCGAAGTCGGCATCAACGACGCGCCGCGCGCCAACGAGCTGGTGCTGGTGCTGGCCATGACGACAGGCGCGCGCGTGCATGCCCGCGCCGGCGGCCTCGACGCCAAGGACATCAAGGGCGAGGACGGACTGCGATGAGCGCCCTGATCCGCCGAATCATCACCGTCGTTGAGGAGGTCCGCGACGAAGGCGGCAAGCCGGTCGATCCGCCGACCAGGCGGGCCGCAGCCGTTGCCGTCATCACCAACCCCTATGCCGGCAAATATGCCGACGATCTCGCGGAACTCATGGCGATCGGCGAGGAGCTGGGCGACATCCTGCCGCGCCGCGCAGTCGCAGCACTCGGCATTCCGGGCGACCAGGTCGAGAGCTTCGGCAAGGCGGCGGCCGTCGGCGCCGAGGGCGAGCTGGAGCATGCGGCAGCGATCTTACATCCGAAGCTCGGCGCGCCGTTCCGCACCATCCTCGGCAAGGGTGCGGCGCTTATTCCGTCATCCAAGAAGCGCGGCGGCATGGGCATAGCGCTCGACATTCCATTGGGCCACAAGGACGCCGCCAAGGTCCGCAGCCACTTCGACGGTATGGAAGTGCGCATCCCCGACGCTCCGCGCGACAACGAGATCGTGGTGGCGATCGCCGTCACCGATTCGGGTCGCCCCCATCCACGCGTCGGCGGCCTGACCAAGGACAAGGTCGTCGGCATCGACGGCGTGAACTGAGGCCCCCTGTTCCAATAGGCAGAGTTCCAATGGGCAAAAAGCCGGACGGACACAGTCCGCCCGGCTTCCGAGGCAGGCTCTAGATCGCCTGGCCTACGTCGATACGGTTTCCATCCGGGTCCTCGAATACGAACGCTCGCAGGCCATAGTCCTTGTCCTGAAGGCCCTTGATGATCCTCAGCCCATGTTCCTTGCAAACCGCATGCAGGGCATCGACATCGTCCACCATCAGGTGGGCAACATTGAAATGCGCGGCCTTGTGGCCGGGCTGCAGCGTCAGATGCAACTCACCCTGGTCGCGCTTCAGGATCATGAAGCCGACGGGACTTCCGTTTTCGAAGATTTTCGTGAAGCCGAGAACCTTGGTGTAAAAGTCATGGGCCTTGCCCATGTCCTTTACGGGCATCATGGCGGCAATTCGTCCGAACCGGACACCGTGATCGGCGATATCGTTCATCGCAGAGCCTCTGATTGCAAAGTCGCGATCACTCTCCGGACGGTGCCGGCAGATTTGATGCGCTTTGTTGTTTGAATCAGCAGGACGGTGCCCACGCGGCAAAGTCTATCCTGTGCCGGTCTCCAGCGAAACAGGCAGTATGTACGCCGTCGCGAATATCGCGATCGGCGCTTGCAGCCGGGTTTTGCGGCGTCGCCGCGGCCAAATCAGGACGCGACGATCTCGGGCACGCGAATCGCCGGCGGAGTGTTGCGGCTGCGGGCGGTGCGGACGATGCCGTCGACCATGATCATGCCGATGCCGGGCAGGTTGCCGAGCGCAAGGCTCTCGAGGAAATCCTTGCCGATGCCGCCGGCCGCCTGGTCCATGAACACCAGGTCGGCTGCACGGCCGGCCTCGATGAGGCCGCGATCGTCGAGATTGCGCACACGTGCCGTGTTGCCGGTGGCGAAGCAGAAGGCGACTTCGGTCGGCACGTCGCCGAGCGAAGCGAGATGACAGATGGTCCTGAGGATGCCGAGCGGCTGCACGCCCGAGCCGGCCGGGCCGTCGGTACCGAGGATGACGCGCTCGAGGATGTTGCGCTGCTTGGCGATGCCGAGCACGAACAGGCCGGTGCGCAGGTTGCCGTTGTGAACGATTTCGAGGCCGCGCGGGCTTTCCTCGCAGATGCGGCGAATCTCATCGTCGGGCAACGCCGTCGGGCCGCCATTGATGTGCGCCACCACGTCGGCATCTACCTCGAGCACGACGTCGGCGCCGATGCGGCCTGAACCCGGGATCGACGGGCCGCCGGTATGGGTCATCGAGGTCATTCCATATTTGCGCGCCCAGGCGATCATCCGGCGACCGGTGGGGCCGTCCTTGACCCCACCGAGCCCGACTTCGCCGATCAGCGTAACGCCGGCCTCGGCGAGTTCGCGGAAATCGTCCTCGGTCATTTCAGGCTCGAGCACCGGCGCGCCGGCGATGATCTTCATGCCGCTGGGGCGGAAATTGGCGAAGCTGCGCTGGGCCGCGATGGCGAGCGCCTTGATGCCCACAATATCCTTGGGACGGCCGGGGTAATGCGCCTCGCCGGCGGAGATGATGGTGGTGACGCCGCCATGCAGCGTCGAGTCGATCCAGCCGATCTGGTTCTGGCGCGGCGTCCAGTCGCCGGCGACCGTGTGGACATGGTTGTCGATGAGACCAGGTGTGACGACACAGCCCTGCGCGTCGATGACACTGTCGGCATTGGCGAGGTCGAGATCTACAGCCTTGCCGACGGCTGCGATGCGGCCATCCAGAACCACGATCGCATCGGCATCGAGGATCGGCCGGGCGATATCGCCGCTCAGCAGCAGGCCGATATTGCGGATGACCAGTTTTCCCTTGGCATCCTTGGTTTGCGGGTCATGCGCCATCGCGTGCGTTCCTTGCGTAGTCTCGGGCATGAAGCAGGCGCTCCGGCCGCCGGCCGGCAAAAACGCGCGCTTCGGAGGGGGTGTTTCGGTGTGCTAGCCGGTCATTTGCCTTCGGCGCCGGGTTCGTCGCCGCTGATGCGCTGGAGCAGCCTGAGCAGGGTCACCTGTTCGGCCGCCGACAGCGGCGACAGGAGGCGCTGGCCGACCTCGACGCTGCGCTCGAGTCGCTCCAGCGTGTAGCGCACGCCCTCGTCGGTCAGGGCGATGATCGCCAGCCGCTGGTCAGTCTGCGAGGGGCTGCGCTTGATCAGCCCCTGCTTCAGCAGCTTGCGCACCACCAGGCTGATGGTTGAGGGATCCATCGCCGTCATGCGGCCGAGATGGTTCTGCGACACCTCGCCATGGCGCAGCACGGTGGCCAGTGCGGCGAACTGCGTCGGCGACAGGTCCTCGCCGGCCATCACCTGCTGGAAGCACAAGGTGGCGCGCTGGTGGGCGCGGCGCACGACGTGAGCGGGGTGGACGTCAAGGTCGTAGCCGGTATCGGCATAGAGCGCCATCGCTTCCTCGCGGCTCAGCGGCTCGTCGCCGCTGGACTTGATCTTGGACTTCTGGGCTTCGTCGAGGGTTGTCACGGCGTGCTTTCAACTCCAGGCTTGAAACCCCGGACCCTGGCTTGCGGCCCGGTCACGCGGCGATGCTTGTGTTCTCGACATAGGCGCCTTCGCGGAACGCCTTCACCACAGCGGCAGCATCGCTGACCACGCCGAAATGGGTCGAGATGTCGTAAAGCGTGCTTTCCTGCTCGCGCGGGCCGGTGGCGGCACAGCAGTCAGCCGGCACCACGACCTCGTAGCCGTTGAAGAAGGCGTCATGCACGGTGGAGCGCACGCAGATATTGGTGACCACGCCGAAGACGATCAACTGGTCGACCATCATGTCCTTCAGCGTCATATCGAGGTCGGTCTGGAAGAAGGACGAGTAGCGCCGCTTGATGACGTGAATCTCGTCGTCGCGCGCGCCGAGGTCATCAATGATCTCGACACCCCAGGTGCCTTCGACGCAATGCGGCGTGCGCTTCACCCATTCGCGGTCGCGGCGCATGTTGCGGCGGTGCGCATCGTGCACCCAGATGACCGGTGCGCCAGCAGCGCGGGCAGCCTCGATGACGGCGAGCTGCGGTGCGACCAGCGTCTCGTATCCGGGCAGCACCATTGCCCCGCCGGGCTTGCAAAAGTCGTTGACCATGTCGACGACGATGACGGCCGCCCGCTTGGGGTCGAGCGCGATGCCGCCGTCCTGCCTGTGCGACGAGAAGCTGTCCAATGTCATGATCCTACCTCCCCGGCAGATTGCCGATTGTTGGTGGTCATACAAAAAACCGTGGCGACGTCCAAGTCAATCCTCTGGCAGCAACTTGTCACAGTAGAGCACGATTCTCGGGCGCTGGAACCGCTATTTTCGGAGAAGATCATTCGCGAACAAGACGTTAGAGCCTGATAGCGGATCGGACCAGCGACTATCGCGCCAAACGACAGGCTCGGCAGATGGCGCGACGTCCGATGATCCCACCCAGCGGCGGTTGCGGCGGCAGGCCAAAGCGCATCAAGCTGACGGGCCTCGACGGCGCCAACAACACCTTGACAAGCGGGCCGGATTGCGGTGTCCGATTGTTTGACTACAAACAATATTCACGGCCAGACGAGAGGAGCCCCTGATGAAAATCGTCGTCACCGGATCGAGCGGACTGCTCGGCAGCCATGTCGCCGGGGCCATGGTGGACGCCGGCCACGAGGTGCTCGGAATCGACGCCATACCGCCGGCATCGGGCAGTTGGGCACATGTCAGCGCCGACCTCACCGATCTCGGGCTGACCCTGCAGTTGATCCGCGACTGCGATGCGGTGGTCCATATCGCCGCCATTCCGCGTCCGCTGGGCAAGGCGCCGGCCGAGGTGTTCCGCACCAACATGGCGATTGCCTACAACGTCATCGAGGCAGCGGCGCTGTCGCGCGCCACCCGCCTTGTCTACGCCTCGTCCTTCAGCGTGCTCGGCTATCCCTTCGCCGAGAATTTCGTCGCTCCCACCTACTTGCCAGTCGACCAGGATCATCCCATCGGCGCGCAGGACGCCTACGGCCTGTCGAAATGGCTGGGTGAGGAGATCGTGGAAGCTGCCGTGCGGCGCGGCGCGTTTTCGGCCATCAGCCTGCGCATGCCGTGGATCCAGACACCGCAAAGCTTCTTTGGCAGCATCGGACCCCGCCGCGAGCTTGCCGATTCGGCTCGCGACCTCTGGGCCTATCTCGACGCCCGCGACGCCGCCGAGGCCTTCATCAAAGCACTCACCTGGACCGGCGAAGGCCATTTGCGCACCTTCCTCAGCGCAGCCGACACCTATTCGGAAGAGCCGACCGCCGATCTGGTCCTCCACGCCTTCCCGAACACGCCGCTCAAGCGGCCGCTCACCGGCCATGACGCGGTTATCGACAATGTCCACGCCCGCGAAACGCTCGGTTTCAAGCCGCGCCACAGCTGGCGCTCATACGGCAAATAGCAGGGGACGACGATGAAGCGCTTCGACAACAAGGTTGTTCTGGTCACCGGCGGCGGCGGCGCCATCGGCAGTGCAGCGGTGCGCCGTTTTGCGGAGGAAGGCGCAAAGGTTGCGGTCGTCGATCTCGACGCTGCCCGGGCCATGGAGGTCGCTTCCGCCCTTGACGACCGCGCGCTTGCCATCACCGCCGACGTCGCCGACGAAACACAGGCCAATGACGCAGTGGCAAAGACCGTCGCCGCCTTCGGCCGCCTCGATGCGGTGTTCAACAACGCCGGCATCTCCGGCAAGGTCGCACCCGTCCACGAACTGCCTGTCGAGGACTGGGACCGGATCGTGCGCATCAATCTGCGCAGCATGTTCCTGGTGCTCAAGGCCTCTGTGAAGGCAATGATCGACCAGGGCATCGAAGGCTCGATCGTCAACATGGGCTCGTCGATGGCCGGCTGGGACGTGCTTGCGGGTGGGGCCGGCTATGCCTCGACCAAGCACGGCGTTGTCGGCCTCACCCGGGTCGCCGCCCTCGACGCCGCGCCTTGGGGCATCCGCGTCAACGCCATCTGCCCCGGCGTCATCGAAACGACGCTGGGCGTGCCTGCCGCCGATCGTGCCGGCTACCTCCAGGGCATCCAGCGCTTTGCCGACCGCATCCCGCTGCGCCGCATTGGCCAGCCCGAGGACGTGGCCGCAGCAGTCGCCTTCCTCGCCTCGAACGAAGCGCGCCACATCACCGGCGTAGACTGGCTGATCGACGGCGGCCAGACGCTGCAAAGCTGGGCCAACGCCCCCGAAGCCCAGGCTTTCCCACGCCATGTGAAGCCGGAGTAACATAGGGTTGCGGACTATCGGCCGGTTGCCCGCCAATCCGCAGCCTTTTCCGTCCTATGAATGGCATGCAGGTTACTCTAAAATAGCAGGCGACCTCATCGAAGAAAATCGTGCTGTTCGAGCTTCGCCATATGAAACCTGCAAGTCTGCCGCCGCTGAGCTTCAGCCGATCTGAAAGGCCTGATGTCGATTTGTTTCCGGTCATGCTGTGTAAGACAGGGTTGAAGACAACTCAAAGGCTGCAAGTTCAATCGAAATTGTCGGTCTGGCGATGAAGAAGCCCATATTCAATGCGGGAAAGCGCGGCATCCTGCTTGCCGCCGGGGCCTTGGTCGCTGCCGTGGCCCTTGGAGTTCGCGTGGCTCTTCCATCCCTGAAACAGGGCACGAGCGCACCCGACCCCGATCTCCTGGCGCTCTACGCCAAGCCGGTCCAGCCTCCCTCCGGAGGGGAGAGGGTTTTCCATCTCGGACACAGTCTCGTCGGCCGCGACATGCCAGCCATGCTGGCGCAGCTTGCCGGTCCGGGCCATCGTTATGAACTGCAGCTCGGATGGGGCACCTCCCTGCGCGACCATTGGGAGCTGCAAACAAAAATCGCCGGCTTTGCCAAGGAGAACGCAACCCCGCGCTACCGGGATGCGCGGGCCGCATTGGCCAGCGGCGAATACGACGCGTTCGTCATGACCGAGATGGTCGATCTGCGCGATGCCATCCGCTACCACGACAGCGTTCGCTATGCACCGAAATGGGCCGAGGCGGCTTTTGCCGGCAATCCCGACATCAAGGTCTATCTCTACGAGACCTGGCATGCGCTCGATGCACCCAAGGACTGGCTGAAGCGTTTTCCGACTGACTTGAAAGACCTCTGGGAAGCCGCACTGCTCTGGCCTTCGGTGCGCGCCACCGGACGCCCCATATATCTCATCCCGGCAGGCCAGGTGATGGCCCGGCTCGTCGCGGAAGTGGAAGCGAGCCCGGAGGGCATTGGCGGCCTGCGGAACCGGCAAGGGCTCTTCGCGATCGCCGCCGATGGCACGCAGGACCAGATCCATGCCAGCGACCTCGGTCTCTATCTGGTCGCGCTTACCCATTATGCGGTGCTCTATGCCAGGAGCCCTGTGGGCCTGCCGCACGAACTTCTGCGCGCCGACGGCACGCCGGCACAGGCGCCGTCGGCCGAGCTTGCAAGGCGTATGCAGGAAATCGTCTGGGACGTGGTGACCAGCCTGGAGCTGACCGGCGTCAAGGCTTCCGCCCAAAACTGATATCTTCAATCTGGCCAAGTGATCCCTCTCCGCGAAGCGACAGCGCTCCGCGGAGAGTTTATCGGCTGGTCTGGTGGCTCAACCCGACACGGCGTCGGCAATTGCCTTGCCGCAGGTTGTGGTGTCTGCCTTGCCGCCGAGGTCACGGGTGCGCAGTGCCTCGTTGGCGAGAACCTCCTCGATGGCCCTGACGATGGCATCGGCCGCATCGCGGTGGCCGAGATGCTCAAGCATCATCGCGCCCGTCCAGATCTGGCCGACAGGATTGGCGATGCCTTTGCCGGCGATATCGGGCGCCGAGCCATGCACCGGCTCGAACAGCGACGGGAATTTGCGCTCCGGGTTGATGTTGCCGGATGGCGCTATGCCGATCGTGCCAGTGCAGGCCGGGCCCAGGTCGGAGAGAATGTCGCCGAACAGGTTCGATGCCACCACCACGTCGAAGCGGTCGGGATTGAGCACGAACTGGGCGGCGAGGATGTCGATGTGATACTTGTCCCAGCGCACGTCGGGATAGTGCCTTGCCATTTCTTCCACGCGCTCGTCCCAGTAGGGCATGGTGATCGAGATGCCGTTCGACTTGGTCGCCGAGGTCAGGTGCCTGGCGTCGCGGCGCTTGGCCAGGTCGAAGGCATAGCGCAGGATGCGGTCGACACCGATGCGGCTCATCACCGTTTCCTGGATGACGACCTCACGCTCGGTGCCGGGATACATGCGGCCACCGATCGACGAATATTCGCCCTCCGTGTTTTCGCGCACGATGTAGAAGTCGATGTCGCCGGGCTTGCGGCCAGCCAGCGGCGAGCTGACGCCAGGCATCAGCCGCACCGGCCGCAAATTGACATACTGGTCGAACTCGCGCCGGAACTGCAGCAGCGAGCCCCACAGCGAAACATGGTCCGGCACCGTGTTGGGCCAGCCGACGGCGCCGAAGAAGATGGCGTCATGGCCGCCGATCCGGGCCTTCCAGTCCTCGGGCAGCATCGTGCCGTGCTTGAGGTAGTAGTCGCAGGAGGCGAAGTCGAAGACATCGAAGCCGATGTCGATCTTGAATTTCGACGCCGCTGCCTCGAGCACCCGCAGGCCTTCTGGCACGACTTCCTTGCCGATGCCGTCGCCAGCGATGACGGCGATTCTCAGGGTCTTGTCGCTCATGGTTGGTGTCGCCCTAATGCAGGATCTGGCTGAGGAAGAGTTTTGTGCGCTCGTGGCGCGGATGGTCGAAGAACTCGGCCGGGGTGTTCT
>NZ_JAMSHL010000034.1:0-42143 GCF_026521175.1 Aminobacter sp. MET-1
CCCCCCCCCCCCCCCCCCCCCCCCCCCCCCCCCCCCCCCCCCCCCCCCCCCCCCCCCCCCCCCCCCCCCCCCCCCCTCCAGTCTGCTGATTCTGCGCATTGTGCTTTCCGATAGCCGATTCCGGCTTCCGGGCCGATGCGATGGAGCCGCCCGTTTCGCCGGCGGCTCCGGCTGCTTTAAGCTCAAGGGCTTGCCGCCCCTACGTCATGCAGCGGGCGGCAATGCGACAAATCCGGCCCGTTGCGACATTCGTCGGCAAAAGCTGAAAAAGCGCGTTGACACAGTCGCTTCGCCCGCTTACATCACCGCCACCAGCCCAGATGGCGGAATTGGTAGACGCGCACGGTTCAGGTCCGTGTGCCGCGAGGCGTGGAGGTTCGAGTCCTCTTCTGGGCACCAATTCTCAGGTCGGACGACTTGTCGTCGGGACCTTACAAAAGCCCGGTTCGCCGGGCTTTTTTGTTGCCTGAAATTCCGCACGGGAAACCAACCGCCAATCAGAGAGAAGCGCCCAGACGGCTGACCCTGCACAACCTGCTTTCCGAAGGTCGATCCCGATTTTCCGGCCGATCCACCGTCAGCACGACCACTCTCGGCCACGCGCCGAGCAGGAAAGAAAGCCCCCGCCCCAATAAACTCCGGGGGCTAGGTTCACTCGCGCAATGAAGCGTCAGGCTTCAAGGCTGCGGTTGCGGTCCTGCCAGAGTTCCAGCACGGCCAGCACGGCCACGGCGATGCCGAGGCCGATATGCCAGCTGCGCAGCGTTCCGCCATACTGGAAGAAGAATGGCGAGATAATCATCCAGGCACCGCACAGCAGCGACAGGAACTCCTCCCAGCGCCGCAGGAAGACCTGCTCCAGCCCAGCGAGAACGACCACGACGGCACCGACGATGGCTGTCGTCGCCACCATCTTGGGCATGCCGGCATTGCCGTAGACCATCGGTGAAATGATAATCGCGACGCCGAGGATCATCGATGCGATGTCTTCCCAGCGACGGTGTTGCATGAGCCCAGAGGGCATACGATCAAGTGTTGCCATGACAACGATCCTCACAAGCTACGTTCGAGTAAAGCTCAAACGCCCGTGAGGACTTGGCGTGCCTTGCGAACTCCTCGACGGGCGTTCTTCGCACTGGGAATATTATCTCAGAAGACGGCAAAAGATTCAATGAATCCGGCGACGCCGCCAACGTCGCAGCCCCACCGCACCCTTGCTGGGCATTGTGCGCCCAGGGCGGGTCGCTGGCGGTGACGGCAGGCCCCGGCTCAGAGTTCCGGCCTGACGCCGGCCCGACCGGCCAGGGAGGCTGCCCTGACAAGGAGAGCCAGCCATTCCGCCGGCGCAGCCCTGTGCCTGGCACGACGGTAGCGGAAATAGGCACGGACCGCCTTGAACCACCGGCTGAGAGACTTGCCCTTGTCGGGCGACCAAAGCCGCCCATCGGCATGATAATAGCGCCACAGCCACGCCTCGGTCTGGCGCTCCGGCCCGATGATGTGATCGACGACGGCATCAGGCACCCAGCGCCCCTGGTGCCCCGCCGCCAGCGCGCCTCGGATCGACATGGTTTCTTCGCCGCCCCACATGGGGTCCTCCGGTCGGCGGCCGAGACGTGGATCGAAAGTGAAGGCGCGCTGCACGTCGCTGCGCATCGCGTAGTTGGCGCCGAAGGGAACATTGCTGCCGGGATCGCCGAACGTGGTCGGGGCCTCCGGGCGATGGGCCGCATAGGCATTCTCGACAACATGCAGGCCGTCCAGCAACCAGGCCGGCGGATTGCCTTCGAGGACCGGAAGGATGGTGCCGCCGAAGATGGCGCATGACGGCGAGGTCGTTATCGCCCGCTCATAGGCCGTCAGCAGGTCGGACCGGGCCATGGCATCGTCGTCGATCCAGACGATCCATCGACCCCTCACGAGACCGAGCAGCCGATTACGCGCCAGGGAAACGCCGGGGATCGGCTCTTCCTCAACGACGATCTGCAACCGCCCGGCAAACCCTTTGGCAACCTCCAGCGTGTCGTCGCTGCAGGCATTGGCGACAACGACGACCTCGAAAGGGTTCGCAGGCTTGTCGGCGCGTGCCAGCGCCTCCAGGCAGCGCCCAAGCAGTGCTGCCCGGTTGCGCGTGCAGATCGCGACCGTGATGCCGATTTCGGTCATTGCCCCTCGTCGTTGCGATCGTTTCCCATGCTAGCCGCGTCGACGCGCGAACCGCGCACATCCGATACAACCTGCAGCGGCAGTTGCAAGTCCGATCCACAACCATTTTGGGTCGCCGGTCATGAAGCTGCCGCCGAGCCAACCGGCGCCCTGCAATATCCAGATGAAGCCGATCGCCATGGCCAGTCCGGAGATGGTCAAGCCAAGCATTCTCATCTCTGCCTCCATCCTGTTTCGAACATCCCGAGCATCTTTTTCCGCTACCCAGAATCGCCTCGGCAGCGGAAGTATTTCCTAGGAATATTTTGATCGGCAAGAATCAACTGATCTCCCGATGATCTCTCCGCAGAATCGGAAAGTGTGAAAATATTCCTCAAGATGACCTTAGCGTAAGCTGACAGACTGTTACTCTGGGATTCGAAACGTGTGCGCCCGCCACGGAACCGCCCGAAGGTTGCCCCATTCGCTGCCACATTTCGTTGGAAACCGCTCCGTGTGTCCATCAACGGAGCATTAACCAGAAGATGAAGAACGCCAAGCCCGCGATCGCGGCGGCCGCAGCAGCCGCCAGCATGATGTTTCTCGCCTCCACCGGAACTGCCTCGGCCCAATGCGGCGGCGCTTCCTGGTACGCCCTGACCTCGAAGACAGCGTCAGGCGAACGCATGAATCCATCGGCTTTGACCGCAGCCCACCGTTCGCTCCCCTTCGGCACCAAGCTCAGGGTGACCAACCAGAAGAACGGCAAAAGCGTCGTCGTGCGCATCAACGACCGCGGCCCGTTCGTGAAGGGACGTGTGCTCGACCTTTCCAAGGCCGCAGCGCAGCAGATCGGTTTCGTCAGCTCAGGCCACACCTCGGTCTGCATGGCGCGCACCTGAAGCTAACCCGCGCCTCCGGGCGCGGGTTGCATGCTAATCGAAACGCCGTGCAGCCGTCTCGGCCATCGCCTCCGCCAGACTCATGCCCCATTGCATCCGGCAATAAGCGCGGAAGTCGAAGCAGGGCAGTCCAGGACAGACCTCGAATTCGATGAGATGGACCGTGTCGTCAGCCTCGACGCGCAGGTCCATGGAAAAGACGTCACGCAGACCGAGCCCTGCCATCAGCCGCGCGGCCATACCTTCGATTGTCTTGGCCGCACGCGGCTGCAGCGATGCCACCGGCACCAGCTCCGGCTCGCGGTAGCTGCCCTCGTCGCGCGCGGCCGCGCCCGTATCGCCATAGAGCGCCATGCTGTCGGCCATGGTTTGGAAGTCGCCGCCCGACTCGACAAAGCTGATGCCCAGCACATTCACCCCCGCATTCGGATCGACCGCCAGGAAGCTGGCGCGCACATTGCGCCCGGCCACGTAGGGCTGCACCACCACTTCGTCACGATAGGCATCGAAGACGCGACGGCCGAGCCCAAGCGCGTCGCCTGCTCTGCCAATGCGCGAATCCTCCCAGATGCCGATCTTGGCGCCGAGCCGGTTCGGCTTGACGAAATAGCCTGAGACCGAGACAGGCGGTTCGACCAGCCATTCGCCTCCCCGCACCAGCCCCGCCTGCGGCACCGGAAGTCCGAGAGCCGAAAGCACCGCACCCGAGCGGAACTTGTCCTGGCAGAGTGCAAACAGGCTGTCGTCGGCGCCTATCGTGCGCAGGCCGTTCAGCCGGGCAAGTGCGGGCACCGCCCCGCCGCGGAAATAGGCGACGCCGTCGGTCAGGGTCCAGACGAGGCTTCGGTCGCGGTCGGCTGTTTCAAGCACCCCAGCGGCATCGTCGAGTTCCACGGCGCGGAAATCGAGGCCACGTGCCGCGCAGGCAGTGCCGATCGCATCGAACTCGTGGGCAAGATCGGTCGACTGGGCGAGGTAGGAACAGATCTCGAATGCCGCCTGCCGGGCAAAGCCATCGGCCAGCAGAGCCTCGAAACAGGCACGCTCGGGCTCGTGGACCAGATAGAGCGTCGGTTTCCCTGCGGCCATGGATTTGTCCCCGTGCGGCGATTGCAAAGCAACATTCGCATCCGCGCCCACGCGGACGTGCCGGAAAACCGACCTGTGGCGAACACGCCAGCGACATCGGGCCGCCGGCAATGCCTGGAGTGTTTCCGCCTTTCTTCGAAACGCGGCCCCCTCCCTCACTTTGTTTTTGCGCAATTCCGGACAGAAAAACGCTGCGCACTTTTCCTGGAATTGCCTCAGGTCAGATCAGCACGTTGGGCTCGTGGCGGCCGTTGACCTCGATGTCGAGCAGGAAGGTCTTGCCGGCATGGGGGTCCGCAGCACGGGCTGCCGCATCCATGTGCTCCCACGCCGAAGTCACGACCATGCGGTCGGCATTGGCACCGACAAAGGCCGGGCACGAGGGCTGCGAGACAGGCACCGCGACACTGCGGACCAAGGTGCCATCGGGCGCATAGGCATCGACCCGTGCGCCGCCCCAGACAGCGTTCCACAAGGTGCCGTTCAGGTCGACCACGGAACCGTCGATGCCGCCGCCCCTCGCCCTGCCGTCGACGAACAGCTTCGGCTCGCCCGTCGGCAGGCCGGTGTCGGCGTCGCAGTCGACACGGTAGAGCAGGTTCTGGGCGGTGTCGGCGTAGTAGCCAACGCTGCCATCGGCGCTGAAGCAGATCGAATTGGGAATGGTGATCGCCGGATAAAGCAGCCTCACCTCACCACGGAAATACCAGTAGATCGCACCGGCGCCGGCCTCTGCCTTCTTGCCCATGGTGCTGAACCACAGCGCACCGCATGGATGTACGCGTGCGTCGTTGGAACGGGTGCCCGCATTCGACGCCTCGACCGACATGTGCGGCGACAGCTTGCCGGTCCTTGCATCGCGCATGTGCAGGCCGGTCTCGGTCACCAAGAGTTGGCGCTCGGCGTCGATGGTGGCGATGGCACTCGCCATCTCCTGGAACTGGTGGAGCACCGTCTCGCCGCCCGACAGCTTCCTGGCCAGCATACGGCTTTCGAGGATGTCGAACCAGTAAAGCGTGTCGGTGGCCGCGTCATAGGTCGGGCCTTCGCCCAGGATGCAGGTTTCGTCGGAAAGGATCACGCCGCCGCTCATCTCACGCTCCCTTGCCGATGGCGTCCCAGCCGGCCACCGCGGCGCTGGCACGTGCTCCCACCTCTTCAGCCGTCATGCCCGGCTTGTAGAGGCTCGAGCCCAGCCCGAACAGTTGCACGCCGACCTTGGCATAGGCGTCGAAGTCGACCTCCGACACGCCGCCGACGACACCCACTTGCGTTTCCTTGGGCAGCACGGCGCGGATGGCCGCAATGCCGCCAGGCCCGAGCACGCTCGCGGGGAAAAATTTCAGCGCCGAGGCGCCCAGCTTGAGCGCCAGGAAGGCATCGGTCGGGGTGAAGACGCCGGGCATCGTCACCATCTTGTGCATCATCGCCCGGCCCATCACCTCAGCGTCGATGTTGGGGCTGACCAGCAGCCGCCCACCGGCATCGTTCAGCCGGTCGACATCTTCGCCGCGCACCACCGTGCCGCCGCCCACCAGTGCTGCCGGCAGCGCCTTGGCCAGCAGTTCGATCGAGCGGAACGGATCGGGTGAGTTGAGCGGCACCTCGATCGCCTCTATGCCGGCGTCGAAGACGGCGCGGCCGACATCGAGCGCTTCTTCCGGCTTGAGGCCGCGCAGGATGGCGACGAGACCGCGCCCAAGTGCGGGAAATGGAGCGGTAACCGTCATGTCGTCATCCCTCAACAAGCATTCCATTGCGCCGCGCCGCGGCCACCAGCCCTGATAGCACCGCCTTGTCGGCATCGGCGATGCGCACCGAGAGCCCGCCGAGCCTCAGCGCCTCGGCATAAAGAGCGCCGAGCGGCCCAGAGCCCACCAGCACCACAGGCGTGTCGCGCCTGCCGAAGCGGCGCGTCGCCGAAGCGATTTCGGCGCCGATGAGCAGGCCCGACAACGCTGCAGCCGCCTCGGCCTGGCCGAGGCCGGACAGCAGGCCTGCGGCACGGATGCCGAACAGGCGCGCGCCGATGTCGCCATCGGTCAGCGCTTCGCGGCACCAGTCGCGGAACACTGCGCTGTCGGGCGCAACTGACGCAGGCTTTTCGCCCAGCGAGTGCCTGAGGATCGAATGGCCGGCGAACACCGAAAACATCTCGCCGGTCGGCCAGGTGCCGAAGCCGCTGACGTCGCCCTCATCGACGCTGACCCATTTGCAATGGGTACCGGGCATGCAGACGAGATGGCTGCCCGAGCCGATCTCGGCGGCGACGCCGGCCAGCTGGGTTTCCTCGCCGCGCATCACGTCGGGCGCGCCGGCCTTGCGCTGGGCAAGACCCGGCACGATGCGGACGTCGCGCGAAATACCCGGCACCGGCACCGCCGCGCCCAATATGTCGGCCAAGGAGGCCGGCACATCGACATAAGGCGCCTCGACCCAGCCTTGGCGGGCGCCGGCCATACCACAGACGATAACGGGCAAGTCGGCGGCAGCGCCCATGCTGGCGAGATGATTGTCGAGGATCGGCGCAAAACCCTTGTGCTGGGCGGTCAAAAGCCCCTCGTCGCCGCGGCGCTCGTCGAGCACAGCACCTTTGCCATCCAGCAGCCAGACGCGCAGCCTTGTCGTGCCCCAGTCGACGGCGGCAATCGCCGGCTTGGAATTCTGGTTCACAACAGTCCTCCATCGACGATCAGCGTCTGCGCCGTCAGCATCTTCGCGGCATCCGACGCCAGAAACAGCACCGGCCCGACCATGTCGCCGGGCAGCATCATGTCGGGGATGCACTGCCTGGAGATATGCTCTTTCAGGTTTTCCTCGTTCACCCACAACGTGCGCTGGCGCTCGGTGATGACCCAGCCCGGCGCCACCGCGTTGACGCGGATGCGATCGGGGCCATAGCGGCCGGCCATGCCCTTGGTCAGACCAACGATGGCGGCTTTGGCTGCGGTGTAAGCCGGCATGGTGCCAATGTTGAGCATGTAGGCGGTGGAGCTGAAATTGATGATCGAGCCGCCACCAGCGGCCGCCATGCCTGGCGCTACCGCCTGGATGGCGAAGAACTGCGGCCTGAGATTGACCGCCAGATTGGCGTCCCAGCTTTCGGGCGTTACGTCAGCCACCTCGTGGCGTGTGTCGTTGGCGGCGTTGTTGACCAGCACCGTTACCGGGCCATGCGCCTCGACGGCGGCAGCGGCTGCGCTGCGCAATTCGTCGATGTCGGTCAGGTCGGCGCGCAGATAGAGCGGGCGGTTGCCGGTCTCGGCGGCCAGCCGGTCACGCAGTTCATGGCTTGGCCCTTCGGCGATGTCGATAAAGGCTACTTTTGCGCCCTGAAGGACGAAACCCTCGGTCAGAGCCGCACCGATACCCGATCCGCCCCCGGTGATCAGCACCGAGCGCCCTGCGAGATCCGGAAACCGCGCCGATGGCATCATGACCTGCTCCTCCGCATGGCCGTGCCTTAAGAAGCAGGCCGCAAGCGCGCCTGTCTTAGCCCATGGGCCAGCAAAGCGGAAACGCTTTTCCGCAGCGGAAGCCGTCTTTTTCAAACGATTGAAGGCTGGCGAATCAGCGCGACATCGAGTGGCAAATGAAGCGCCCTGCCCGCCGATCAGCTGCCGCGGCAGACTATCGAAGCCGGATCCGGACGATCACAGCGCCCGGGCGTAGGCCGCGCCGCGATGGGCCTCGCGCAGATAGCCCAGCGTTGCGTCCGCATCGGCCGGCTTGCCAAACAGGTACCCCTGGCCACCGGCGCAGCCGAACTGGATCAACCTTTCGGCCTGCGCTTCCTGTTCGATGCCTTCTGCCACCACATCCATGCCCAAGCCCTCGCACATCGCCAGGATGGCGCGGATGATATGTTCGGACGGACGGTCGTCGAGGATCGAGGCGACAAAGGCGCGATCGATCTTGAGCTTGTCGAAGCGGAATTCGCGCAGGCGGCCGAGCGACGACTGGCCGGTGCCGAAATCGTCGAGCGAGACGCGGATGCCGACGCGGCGCAGGTCCTCGACGATTTTCTCAGCCGAGATCGGATCGGTCATCAGGCCGGTTTCGGTAATCTCGATCTCGAGGCGGCGCGGATCGAAGCCGGTGCGCTCGAGGATCGACAATATGTGCAGGCCGGTGTTCTGGTCGACCAGCTGCGACGGCGACAGGTTGAACGACAGGAACATCTCCTGCGGCCAGCTGCGCGCCGCTTCCGCCGCCTTTCGCAGCACCAGCTGCGACAGCGGCCCGATGATGCCGCGCTCTTCGGCGATGGGGATGAACACGGCCGGCGACACGAAGCCGAGGTCCCGGTCGGTCCAACGGGCCAGGGCCTCGAAGCCGACGGTGCGACGGGTGTTGAGGTCGACGATTGGTTGGAAATGCGGTGCCACCTCGCCGGCGGCAACCGCACGGCGCAACGCCTGCTCGATGCGGGTGACGCGCTTGGCCGCTTCTTCCATCTCGCGGGTGTAGACAACGACGCGGCCGCGACCCGAACGCTTGGCGTGATAGAGCGCGGTCTCCGCCTTGCGCATCAGCGTTTCGGTGTTGTCCTCCGTCGATTGGAACAGCGAGCAGCCGACCGAGGCCGACAGGCGCGCCGTGCGCTCGCCGACATCATAAGGCGCCGACAGGATTTCGATCAGCATGCGCGCCTTTTCGGCGGCGGCTTCCTCGCTGAACACAAGCGGATAGAGAAAGGCGAATTCGTCGGGGCCGATGCGTGCGACCGACGAATAGCCGTCAGCGGCGGCGCGCAGCCGCATCGCCACCTGCACCAGAATCTCGTCGCCGGCGCGATGGCCGAACAGGTCGTTGATGGGCTTGAAGCCGTCGAGATCGAGAATGCCCACGGTAAACGGTGCCGGGTCTTCGGCGCGATCATCGATCAGCCGCCCGACCTTGTCCTGGAACCGGCGCTGGTTGCCAAGCCCGGTCAGCGCGTCGGTAAACGCCAGGTCGCCGGTTTCCCTGTCCGAATGGCTGACGCCAAGTGGCATGCGCACGTCTCTATTCCAGTGCTTATTGCAATCGTGTGCGGACACTGGCAGCAAAGCGTTTAGGAATTGTATTCAATCCGCGCCCTCGTCCGCTTTTCGACATCGCGTCGAAACCGGTTTCAGATCGGATCCCAAAGCTCCGAAATTCCGAGCGGCCCGAAACGCCGCTGCTTTCCCGCAAGTTAAGATAGGCCCGGCTATCGCCGGCCGAAAACACTTGCCCGTCCCGCCATTGCATAAGGCCGGCAAATCGCTACATCCTCGTGACCCAGGCGCGCCGCCGGCCATCGGCTGCCGCTTCATCATATCGACCAGCCGCGCCGGAGACCTCCATGCCGCTCAAGATCGCCGTCCAGATGGACCACATCTCCACCGTCAACATCGCCGGCGACACGTCGTTCGCGCTGTCGCTGGAGGCGCAGCGCCGCGGCCACGAGCTCTACCACTACACACCCGACCGGCTGTCGCTGCGCGACGGCAAGGTCTTCGCCCGCATCGAGAAGCTCGAAGTGCGCGACATCAAGGGCGACCACTTCACCCTCGGCGAGCCTGCCCGCACCGACCTGTCGGAGATGGACGTGATCCTTTTGCGCCAGGATCCGCCCTTCGACATGAACTACATCACCACCACCCACATGCTCGAGCGCATCCACCCCAGGACTCTCGTCGTCAACGACCCGGCCTGGGTGCGCAACAGCCCGGAAAAGATTTTCGTCACCGAATTCGCCGACCTGATGCCGGAGACGCTGATCACCAAGGACCCGCAAGAGGTGGCCGCCTTCCGCAAAGAGTTCGGCGACATCATCGTCAAGCCGCTCTACGGCAATGGCGGCGCCGGCATCTTCCACCTGCACGAGGCCGACCGGAACCTGTCGTCGCTGCTCGAAATGTTCGGCCAACTGTTCCGCGAGCCCTACATCGTCCAGCGCTACCTCAAGGACGTGCGCAAGGGCGACAAGCGCATCATCCTGATCGACGGCGAACCCGCCGGCGCCATCAACCGCGTGCCGGCCGAGCACGACGCCCGCTCCAACATGCATGCCGGCGGCCGCGCCGAGAAGACCGAGCTCACTGCCCGCGAGCTTGAAATCTGTGCCCGCATCGGCCCGTCGCTGCGTGAACGCGGCTTCATCCTCGTCGGCATCGACGTCATCGGCGACTATATGACCGAGATCAACGTGACCTCGCCGACCGGTATCCGCGAGGTCAAGAAATTCGGCGGCGCCGACATCGCAGCCCTGTTCTGGGATGCGGTGGAGAAGAAGCGGGCCTGAGCGGCCTGCTATCGCCTGACCATCGGAGCCGCGCCAAGGCCTCGCCTACAGCGCTAGCGCAATTCCTGGACGAGCGCGGATAGGATTCCGCAAGCGAAGAGCCTGCCGGTGTCGGCGCGAAACGGGAACCGGTATCGCCCGACACCTGCCGAGTGCGCTAGTGTCTCCCGAGCCACCTCAACCCGCACAGCGTCACGGCCGCCATGACCGCGCAATAGGCAGCGAGCGGCCAGGCCGTGTCGCCTCCGAGCGCGACCACGACAAGCGTGCCGACAATGCCGACGATCAGGCTCTCGACACAGAAGTAGAGCGCCACCGCCGTGCCTGCGGCATCGCCGAACGCCTCTAGCGCGCCGTTCGCCGTCACCGCGCCGGCGAAGACGATGCCGACCGAGATCACCCACATCGGCACGACGAAGGTCAGGAACGACGGTTCGGCGAACGACTGCCCAAGCCCCAGCAGCGCTGAGCCGAGGAAAAGCATGGCCATGCCCCTGGCGAGACTGCCTGATATGCCCCAGCGCGCCACGAACAGTTTGGCGAAGCGCGTTGTGGCGATCATCGCAACCGCCGCAGTGGCGAAGGCCAGGCTGAAGCCGAGCTGCGAATAGCCGGCCCTGTCGATAAGAACGCGCGGCGCCGTCGAGAAGAACACGAAAAACGCTCCCATCGCCGCGCTGAAGCCGAGCGTGTAGACCCAGAAGGCAGGGCTTTTCAGGATCGTCGAGAAAGCCGGCCGTGACTGGGCCGTCTCGGGTCGCGTCTCGTGCCAGTGCGGCAGCGCGTTCAGCACGGCCGCCACAGCAAGGATGCCGAGCACGGCGAAGATCGCCTGCCAGCCAAGACTTTCGGCAATCAGCGCGCCTGCGATCGGACCGAGTGCCGGCACGCAGGCCAGCATGGCGCTGAACAGGCTGTAGATGACCGCGCCCTCCGGTCGCTCGGCATAAACGTCGCGCACGGTGGCGAAGGTGGCGACAAGCGCCGCCGATGCGCCCAAAGCCTGGACGACACGCAGGGCAACGAACAGCTGCGCCGACGTGGTGACGGCAAGCAACAACGAAGCAACGGCGAACAGGACTGCGCCCGATATCAGCACCGGGCGGCGGCCGATACGATCGGAGACCGGGCCGAAAACGACCTGGCCCAGCCCGAGCACGATCATGTAGAGGCTCAGCGTCAGCTGGACCACGTCAGGCGTCGTGCTGAGGATTGCGGGCATCGCCGGCACGACCGGCAGATAGATGTCCATAGCCAGCGAGGCCAGGATGTCGAAAGGCGCCATCAACAGTAGCGCCGCGGGTAGGGAATGACCCCAGGTGGAAAAATTTCGATTGGGCATGACAAAGCATCCGCTCAAATGAATTTCATATGGCGGCGATCTGCCACGTCGCATGTCTGGATGAGGGGGCAGGGCGCCGCAACAACGTATCGGGTGTTGTTGCGGCCTATCTGTCTGCGGACTTGGTGGTGCCCATGTCGATGTCGCGATTGCTCGCGTGCCCTGCAAATACTCTGATGGCGAACTAGCAGGCCAGCGGGTCCAGAACAAGCCTTGGCATGGTGCTGCTCACGCAGCGCGCGGATTGGGCAGGCTTGCGAGGCTATCGGGCTTGAAGATGCGGAAGGTGTTCCGGCCCGCTGCCTTGGCGGCATAAAGCGCGGTGTCGGCGCTGACCAGCAATTCGGGCAGCGTCGCGCCCTCGATCAGGGCGATGCCGACCGAAGCTCCAAGCTTCAGGGAATTGCCGCGATAGTCGAGGGGCTTGCCAAGCCTGTCGATGATCTGGCGGGCGAGCTCGGAGATCGAGGCCAGATCGAGATCCGGACCTGTCAGCACGGCAAACTCGTCGCCGCCGATCCGGGCAACAAGTTCCATGCCGGCGCAAGCATCTTCGAGACGCCGGGACACCTGCCTGAGGCATTCGTCGCCCACGGCATGGCCAAAGCTGTCATTAACCTGCTTGAAGCCATCGAGATCGACAAGCAGCAGCGCCGCCGGGGCAGGGCAGTCGGGCTGGCTGGCGGTCAGCCCGGCCAGCCTCGACTGGAACTGGCTTCGGTTGGCGAGGCCGGTCATGACGTCGAACTCGGCGAGATAGCGTGTCTGGTCGCCGAGGATTTTCTCCTCGGTGATGTCCTGCTTCATGCCGAAGATGCGCACGGCGACCCCATCTTCGCATTCGACGGTTGCGGTGATCCGTATCCAGCGGCGATTGCCCTTCACCGTAACGATCTCGGCATCGAGGCTGAAGCCGGTGCGTTCGGCGATGGCCCTGCTGCGCCGGGCGTGCAGCTCCGCCACGGACTCGGCAGTGTAGCATTGAAGTGTCTGTCTGCGATCGACCGCCGAGCCGCGCGGCAGGTCAAAGATGTCGTAAACGACATCGGTCCAGTGCAGGGCCTCGTCGGCAAGGTTGCATTGCCACACGCCGATGCGGGCGGCGGCTGACGAGCGGTCGAAGATCTTCTGCGAATGCGCCAACGAGACTGCCTGTTCGCGGATCAGCGCCGCCTGCGCCTCAAGCTTCGCCTCGAGTTCAGCGATGCGGTCGGCCGAGCGCCTGCGCGCGCTGCCCAATCGTCCGATCTGTCGCCTGACCAAGATCGCCCCCATGAAGATCTACTGTCTTCCATCGATATATTCGCGCACGAGCACTTAACATTTTCTATCAAGGCATGGCGCCGAGGCCAGCCGCGCCTCGCCCTGCATCGAGCTAGATCGAATGGTCTAAGCAGACGCCCCAGCGGCAGAACTCTGTGGAAATCTCTCCCCCAATACATATCAGGTGATATAGACCAAAGCATCTACACCAGATTGCCGAGTGCAACACGTCGCAACTTTTGGTTATTGCCTGACGTGGGGTTAACTGGGCGTAAATGAAATGTCTGTTCTGCCAACTGAAGCGCTGCCGAGGGTACGTCCGGCGGCAATAGCGTCCCTTGTGTTCACCTGCCTTTGGTGGGGCACACTCTTTATCGTCGCCGAGCGGCCGATCTGGCTCTGGTAGCCAAAAGTACGCCGCGCTCTCCCGCTGGCTGGGAAGCGCAAGAGCCGACGCACCCAGACAGGATCGGCCAATTGGTTTCAGCGTGTGTCGAGCTACAACCTTCGGGTCCAATAAGCGCTTCAATAGCCTCCTGACCCGCCTCGCGATCCCACTGCGGAAACTCGCGCTCGCGCCAGAGGCAATAGATCGGCCTTGGAGGCCTGCCCCGTCACCTGAAGTGACCACCCGGCGCGGTGTCGAGTAGCCACGACGGCGCAGATGTTCCCTAATTGTTCTTGCGCACCCCCGCAATCTATGCTTGTCTCCGGCAAGGTCGATGACGACCTGACCGTGCCGGCTAGGGATGATGACCGGCGCAAGGGGGCGGCATGGTTTCGCATGTGCGTACTGTTGCATTCCAGGGCATCGAGGCGGTTCCCGTCGATGTGCAGGTGATGGTGGCGCCGGGCAAGGTCGGTATCTCGATCGTCGGCCTGCCCGACAAGGCTGTCGCTGAAAGCCGCGAGCGGGTGCAGGCAGCGCTTCACGCCTCGGGCCTGGCGATGCCGGCCAAGAAAGTGACTGTCAATCTCGCCCCGGCCGACCTCCCCAAGGAGGGCAGCCATTATGATCTGCCGATTGCTCTCGGGCTGATGGCGGCGCTGGGTGCCGTGCCCGGCGACGCGCTCGCCGCCTATGTCGTGCTCGGCGAATTGTCGCTCGACGGCACCATTGCCTCAGTGGCCGGAGCCCTGCCAGCCGCGATCGGGGCAAATGCCGAGGGCATGGGGCTGATCTGTCCCGCCGGCTGCGGACCCGAGGCCGCCTGGGCCGGTGCCGACATCGATATTCTTGCGCCGCGCAGCCTTATTGCCATCGCCAATCATTTCCGGGGCACGCAGGTTTTGTCGCGGCCCGAACCCGGCATCCGCGCACCTGGTGCCGGCCTGCCCGACCTCGCCGACATTAAGGGCCAGGAGAGCGCCAAGCGGGCGCTCGAGGTGGCTGCGGCCGGCGGGCACAACCTTCTGTTCGTCGGCCCGCCCGGCGCCGGCAAGTCGATGCTGGCGGCGCGCCTGCCCTCGATCCTGCCGCCTCTCGCCCCCAAGGAGCTGCTCGAGGTCTCGATGATCGCCTCCATTGGCGGCGAGCTGGCCGAGGGCCGGCTGACCGACCGGCGGCCGTTCCGCGCGCCGCATCATTCGGCCTCGATGGCAGCGATGGTCGGCGGCGGGCTCAAGGCCCGGCCCGGCGAGGTCTCGCTCGCCCACCATGGCGTGCTGTTCCTCGACGAGCTTCCCGAGTTTTCACCGCAGGTGCTCGATTCATTGCGGCAGCCGCTGGAAACCGGCGAATGCATGATCGCGCGCGTCAACCACCGCGTCACCTATCCGGCCCGCATTCAGCTCGTCGCCGCCATGAATCCGTGCCGGTGCGGCATGGCCGGCGAACCCGGTTACCGCTGCCTGCGTGGCCCGCGCTGCCAGTCGGACTATCAGGCGCGTATTTCGGGGCCGCTGCTCGACCGCATCGACCTGCGCATCGAGGTGCCGGCGGTGTCGGCTGCGGATTTGATCCGCACCGGCAAGTCCGAAGCGAGCGCCGATGTCGCAGCACGCGTCGCCCGCGCCCGCAAGATCCAGCGCGAGCGGCTCGAAGGTCTGGGCATCGCTGGCGCCACGACCAACGCCCAATGTTCGGCCGGGATCGTCGAGGACATCGCCGTGCCCGACGCGGGCGGGCTCGCGCTGCTGCGGGACGCCAGCGAAAAGCTCGGCTTTTCCGCCCGCGCCTACCACCGCGTGCTCAAGGTCGCGCGCACCCTCGCCGACCTCGACGCCAGCGAAACCGTTGGCCGCATCCATCTCGCCGAGGCGATTTCCTACCGCATCTCGTCCGAGCGCATGGCCCAGGCGGCGTAGGCATCGGTGGGCGGCACGTGAGGCGCCACCGTCTGTCTGCATGACCGATCCGGTCTGCGGCTGTGGGGCGTAAGGTTGATCTTGGCGCGTTGGGCGCATCGTCGCTGACACGCCAAGTTCCGAGCTGCGCCAGCGCGCAAGCGTGCCTACCGAAATCGTTCCGGTCTTCGAGACGATCTCTAGCGGACGGAGCCGACCAGCGTGGTCTGGCCTTCGCGGATCGAGACCCAGCGGCCGGTGTTTTCAGTCGACTGGCGCTTGAGGTAGTTGTAGCCGGTCTCGTCCCAGGGGCGCACGGCGTCAGTCAGGTTATCGAGGATGAACTCGCCCTGCGAGGTTCTGACGGTCAGCACCGCATGGCCTTCGCCGTCGGGCTTGCGCACCACGGTAATCAGCAGATTGGCCAGCGACACGCCTTCGCGGTTCAGCATGCGCCGCTTTTCCAGCACATAGTCCTCGCAGTCGCCGACGCCCTTGTCGGGATAGGCCCAGACCTCGTCACGACCGTAGATGTCGATGTCGTTCATCGGCTTGACCGCCGCATTGACCGACACGTTGATGGCGACGATCTTGCGCCACAGGGCACCGCTCAGCTGCTCGGGGCCGGGATCGCGCTGCTTGATCGAGCACTCGCTGGGGTTGAGGCGGCAGAAATCGTAGTGGCCGATCGGCTGTGAGGTCAGCCCGCCGGTGACCATCGGCTGCGAACCGGCGAAAGCGGCACCCGAAGACAGGACGACGCCTGCCATCAGCCCCAGAACCACACCGGCTCGCCCCGCCGCGTACCGTACGCCTGCTGCGGAAATCATCTGCCCCGCCCGCCCCTTTACATCGTTAATAAAACGTTAAGATCGGGAGGCCTGTCGAGTCAATGAAAGCCGGCGAGAGACTGGAGTTATGGTTACCGCCAGGCGGCTCGCCGCGACTATTGTGCAACAGCACCGGACCGACAGGTCGGCCAACACTCACGATGGCCGTCCGGAAAATTATACATATTCAGCTAGTTAGCTGATCGCTTGCCCTACACCCGCCGCCTGGGACGCCAAGGTCGTCGCGGACTGCCACACCCGGACGGTTCGCCGGGAGCACCGACCTTGTGGAAAAACCCGCGCTCACGAAGTACCCCCCTGGATCGGCACCGCTTCCCGCGCCTGTCCTGAAAAAGGGCTGTGTCCGCCGTTGCCGGTGGACAGGCTGGCGACGCCGAGGAGAGAGGCTGCTCGGCAACGTGAGCGCCAAGCACGCGTTCCCTGGCCGGCCGGCGAATCCGCCCCAAAGACCAACGCTGAAACGAAAAAGGGCTGCACGCAAAAGTGCAACCCTTTGAAAGCACTTTGGGCGCAACAGCCCATCGGGCAAGCCCCGACGGCTCAGCCCTTGGCTGAGCGCACCAGCCGCGGCTTGGCACCCTTGCGCGAAGCAGTACCGTGGCTCGCCATGAAGTCGGCGATGCGCGGCACGATCTCGGCGCGGAAGCGCGAGCCGTTGAAGACGCCGTAATGGCCGACGGCCGGCTGCATGTAATGCGCCTTCATCTCTTGCGGGATGTTGGTGCAGAGGTCGTGCGCTGCCTGCGTCTGGCCGAGGCCGGAGATGTCGTCATTCTCGCCTTCGACCGTGAACAGCGCCACGTTGCGGATGGCGGTGAGATCGACCGGCTGGCCGCGGTGGGTCATCTCGCCCTTGGGCAGCGCATGGCGAATGAACACGGTGTCCACGGTCTGAAGGTAGAACTCGGCGGTCAGGTCCATCACCGCCAGATATTCGTCGTAGAAGTCGCGATGCTTCTCGGCGCCGTCGCCGTCGTTCTTCACCAGATGCATGAAGAAGTCCTTGTGGGCGATGATATGCCGGTCGAGGTTCATGCTCATGAAACCCGACAGCTGCAGGAAGCCCGGATAGACATCGCGGCCAAAGCCGGGCGCCGGCCACGGCACCTGCATGACGACATTGTCGCGGAACCAGTCGAGCGACTTCTGCTCGGCAAGCTGGTTGACGGCGGTGGGGTTGCGGCGCGTGTCGATCGGCCCGCCCATCAGCGTCATGCTTGCGGGTGCAAAGCGGTCGCCGCGCGCCTCCATGATGGCAACCGCCGCCAGCACCGGCACCGAAGGCTGGCACACGCCCATCACATGGGTGTCCGGCCCCAGCGCATGCAGCATGTCGATGACGTAGTCGATGTAGTCGTCGAGGTCGAACTTGCCCTCGGCCAGCGGCACCATGCGGGCGTCGGTCCAATCGGTGATGTAGACGTCGGCATGAGGCAGCATCGCCTCTACCGTGCCGCGCAGCAGCGTCGCATAGTGGCCCGACATCGGCGCCACGATCAAAAGCCGGGGGCTCGGGCGCCTGCCCTCGGGCATGGCGCGCTCGAAACGGATCAGGTTGCAGAAGGGGCGGGACCAGACAACACGCTCGGTCACCGCAACCTGCTTGAAGTCTACCACCGTCTTGTCGAGGCCGAAGGCGGGCTTGCCGTAACGCCTGGTCGTGCGCTCGAACAGCTCGGCCATGGCCGCCACGGAGCGGCCCAGCGGCATGTGCGAGAAGGGGTTCAGCGGGTTGGAATAGAACAACTTCACTGCATCGGCATAGGCTCGCGCCGGCTGGAGGGCCGCGTGGGTCGATTCATAGAGCTGGTAAAACATGCTGTCCCCTAGCGGGCCATTCGGGAGGCGAGCCGGCAGTGTGGCTCGTCATGCAATGCAACGAAGTTAACAAACATCTGCTGCGATGCAACATCTCATTCGGCGCGAAACAGGCTCATTCTTTGGTCCAAGCCGTTGAAAAAGCGTTTCCAACGTGTCCGCCGGCTTACAAATGCCATGCCTTGACATTGTGCAACGCCGAAATCTGGCGCACGAACAAGCAGGAGAGATGTTTGCGGCCGACGCAGGCTTGCACCAGCGTCTTGGCCAGCGCAACAGGGGGCTCCGATGCGGATTGCGGCAATCGCAGATGTTCATGGAAACGCGCTGGCGCTCGAAGCGGTGGTGGCCCACATCCGCGCTTCCGCCCCCGACCTCATCGTCAATCTCGGCGATCTCGTGTCAGGGCCTTTCGACCCGGCCCGCAGCGCGGACATGCAGATCGCGCTCGACTGCCCCACGATTGCTGGCAACCACGAGCGGCAATTGCTCGCAGGAGACACTGGCTTTTCGGATGCCTTCGCGAGGCCGCACCTGACCAGCGCGCACCTGGACTGGATCGCCAGCCTGCCGGGGACGCTGGAACTCGCCGGTGGAGAAGTGTTCGCCTGCCATGGCAGCCCGGCAGGCGGCGACCTCGAATATCTTCTCGAGGATGTCAGCTCCGGCCGCCCGACGCTGGACACGGCGGACGCCATCGGCACCCGGCTTGCGGGCATCGGCAAGGCGAGCCTGGTGCTGTGCGCCCACACCCACATTCCGCGCATTGCCACGTCAGGGGGCGTGCTGGTCGTCAATCCCGGCAGCGTCGGCATGCCGGGATATCGCGACACGACGCCCGTCGCGCATGTGATGGAGGCGGGCAGCCCGCACGCGCGTTACGCGATCATCGACAGGCTTGCCCGCGGATGGGCGGTGGGACTGCACGCCGTGCCCTACGACTTCGAGGCTGCCGCGCGTCAGGCCGAACAGGCGGGCCGTGATGCGGTCGCCTATTCCGTCCGCACCGGGCGGATGCCTCCAGCCTAGCGGCAGAGGCTCGTCAGACGCCCTCGACCAGTATGATCTCGCCATCGGCGAATTGCTGGCGGATCGACTTGGCGTGCTGGTATTCGGGCGAGAGGTAACAGTTGCGCGCATCTTCCATCGAGGCGAACTCGATAATGACATTGCGGGCCCGACCTGGCCCCTCCACCGCCTCATGGGCGCCGCCACGGGCGATGAATTTCGCGCCGAAGCGCTCGAAGGCAGGCTTCGCCGCGGCGACATAGCCCTTGTAGCCCTCGGGGTCGCGCACGTCGACGCGTGCGATCCAGTAAGCCTTGGTCATCAATTCCTCCCGAGATATGCGTCAGGCTTTCGCCATTTCTTCCAGGATAGCCTGGGCGGCAGCCCGCCTGTCAACCGCGCCGACGATCGGCCGGGCGACGACGAGGTGGCTGGAGCCATTGCGGATCGCGTCCGCTGGCGTCACCACGCGCTTCTGGTCGCCATGGTCGGCCCCTGCGGGGCGGATACCGGGGGTGACGACCGCCATGTTGGGTCCGACGATGCCGCGCACGGCAGACGCTTCGCTGGCCGAGCAGACGATGCCGCCCATGCCGGCATTGAGCGCCTGTTCGGCGCGGTGCAGCACCAGCGTGTGCGGGTCAAACTCGTAGCCGGCGTCGATCATGTCCTGCTCGTCCATCGAGGTCAGCACCGTGACTGCGAGCAGGCAGAGGTCGCTGCCCGCAGCCGCCTTCACCGCAGCCCGCATCGCCTTGGGATAAGCATGCAGCGTCAGCATGGTCATGCCCATCTTGGCGATGTTTTCGACGCCATTGGCCACCGTGTTGTCGATGTCCAGCAGCTTCATGTCGAGGAACACCTTCTTGCCGCCGCCGGCGAGCTCTCGGGCAAAGTCGAGGCCGCCGGCAAAGGCCAGCTGGTAGCCGATCTTGAAGAAGGTCGCGGTTCCCTCGAGGTCGCGCACCACCTGTTCGGCGTCCTTCACCGTGGGCACGTCGAGCCCGACGATCAGCCTGTCGCGCATTGCTTCGATGTTCATAGCTCGGTCCTCGTTGACAGCAGGATCGCCCGCTGGATCAGTTCGCGGCACAGCCGCTCCATGCCCTTGCGCAGGCGTTCTTCACGGAAATCGCCGTTCTCGTCGAAAGCGGCGCTCGCGTTCGGCACCGAAACCTGCGGCGAGATCACCTCCATCTGGATGTGCGACAGCACGGCGCGCAGATGATTGGCGCTGCGGATGCCGGCGAAATGGCCGTCCGACGACGAGCAGATCGCCACCAGCCGGCCGGGAAAAGCGTGCAGCGGCTTGCCGCCGTCGCTGCGGACACGGCTGATCCAGTCGATGGTGTTTTTCACCAGCGGCGGGATCGAGCCGTTGTATTCGGGCGTGGCGATCAGGATTGCGTCATGGGCGACGAACAGCCGGGCAAGCGCCAAAGCGTGCGCGGGAACGCCCTCATGCTGCTCGAGATCCTGGTTCATCAGCGGCATCGGATAGTCGGCCAGCGAGATGCGGGTCACGTCCGCACCCTGCAGCGCCAGCTCCTTGTGGGCGCAGTCGGCGGTCAGGCCGCTATAGGCGCCGGTCCTGATCGAACCGGCGAAAACAAGGATTTTCGGGATTATCGGCATCAACCATCCTGCTGCGCGCGGCTCGGCGCGCGCTCAGTCTCGTTGCTGCGGGTATAGAGCAATTCCAGGAAGGCTGTGAAGCGGTTTTCGGCCCGAAACCGCGCCGAAAAGCAGGGGATCAGTGCTTGCCGCGGCGATAGACCCAGAGCTGGGTCGGCGGAATGTTGCGGATGACGAAGTCGAAATGCTCGACCGTGTAGTTGCCCAGTCCTGGCGGGATCGGCGACTTCGGCCCGTAGGTCAGCTGGATCACCGGGCGGCCGGCGGGGATGCGCTTGAGCAGGCCCTCGAGATAGGCGACGCGGCTGGCGACGGGAAAGTTGAGCAGCGGCACGCCAGAGACGACGCTGTCGAAAACCAGCCTGGCCTTGTCGCCGAGCGTGGTGTCGAGCGCGAAGGCATCGCCCTCGATGACATTCACGCCGGGATAGTTGCGGCGCAGGTGCTGGACGAAATCGGCTGAATATTCAACCGTGTAGAGGTTCTCCGGCTTCACGCCACGCGCCAGGATCGCCTTGGTGATGACGCCGGTGCCGGGACCGACCTCAAGCACCGGCAGGCCCGATTTGGTGTCGATGACGGAGGCCATGCGCTTGGCGGTGATGGAACTCGTCGGCACGATCGAACCGACGGCCTTGGGCTTGTCGATCCAGCCTTTGAAGAATTTCAGTTCGTCGTCGAACTTGGCTGCAAGGGTCTTACGCAATCCGGAACCGCGTGACATCGATATCGTCTCCTACCCCTGCCGCCTCGGATCAATATCAAGAATGAGGTCCAAGGCAAGTCGAAAGCTGGCTCAACTTACCTTACGACATGTCGCAAGGTCATTTCTCCCCAAAGGATTCGAAAAAGTCCTTCATGCGCGAGAAGAAGCCGCTCGATTGCGGCGAATTCTCGGTCGAGGACAGCTTCTCGAATTCCTCCAGCAGCTCGCGCTGGCGGCGCGTCAGGTTCTGCGGCGTCTCCACGGCGGTCTGAATGTACAGGTCGCCGACCTGCGGCTGGCGCAGCACCGGCATGCCCTTGCCCTTGAGGCGGAACTGGCGGCCGTTCTGGGTGCCTTCGGGCACCTTCACGCGCGTCTGCGTGCCGTCGAGCGTCGCCACCTCGAAGGAGCCGCCGAGTGCGGCCGTGGTCATCGAGATCGGCACCTTGCAATAGAGGTCGGCGCCATCGCGCTGGAAGAACTCATGCGGCTTGACCGACAGGAAGATGTAGAGGTCGCCAGACGGGCCGCCGCGCGCGCCGGCCTCGCCCTCGTTGGCGAGACGGATGCGGGTGCCGTCCTCGATGCCTGAGGGAATGTTGACCGAAAGCGAGCGCTCCTCGACGGTGCGGCCCTGGCCGGCGCACTTGCCGCAAGGGTCCTTGATCGTCTGGCCGCGGCCCTGGCACTGCGGGCAGGTGCGCTCGATCGAGAAGAAGCCCTGGCTGGCGCGCACCTTGCCGTGGCCCTGGCACATCGAGCAGGTGACCGGCTGGGTGCCGGGCTTGGCGCCCGAACCGGAGCATTCGGTGCACGACACCGAGGTCGGCACGCGGATCTGCGCGGTCTTGCCGGCAAAGGCCTCCTCGAGGGTGATTTCCATGTTGTAGCGCAGGTCGGCGCCGCGCTCGCGGCCGTTCGAGGAGCGGCGCCTGCCGCCACCCATCATGTCGCCGAAGATGTCCTCGAAGATGTCGGCGAAACCGCCGGCGCCAAAGCCGCCACCGCCGCCATTGCCCATGCCGCCATTCTCGAAAGCAGCATGGCCGAAGCGGTCATAGGCGGCGCGCTTCTGGGGGTCCTTCAGAGTCTCGTAGGCTTCGTTGATTTCCTTGAACTTGTGCTCGCAGGCGTCATCGCCCGGATTGCGGTCCGGGTGGAACTGCATGGCGAGCTTGCGGAAAGCCGACTTCAGCTCCTTCTCGTCAGCGCCCTTCTGGACGCCCAGCGTTTCGTAGAAATCAGCTTTCATATCTTCCCGCTGCCGGATGCCCAATGTCTTGCGTGGCATTGGTTTGCCGGTTCATTGCCTGGCGACAGGCTTTCGATTTAGTGAGCCAGAGGCCGCGATGCCAGAGTTTGCGAGGCCTGCGCCGCATTTTTTCGGCTCAGGTTGCAAAAAAGCCCGGCCAAACCGCCGGGCTTTCTTGTCAGAGCCTCGAAATGGGCACTTAGGCCGACTTCTTCTTGTCGTCGTTGTCGTCGATTTCTTCGAAATCGGCGTCGACAACGTCGCTGTCCTTGGCCGCGTGAGCCGCGGCGTCGGATTCAGCCGCTTCCTTCTGCGAAGCCTCATACATCGCCTGGCCAAGCTTCATCGAAGCTTCGGCAAGCGCCTGCGACTTGGCATTGATGGCCTCGACGTCGTCGCCCTCGGTGGCGGTCTTCAGGGCCGCGATCGCATCCGAAATTGCGGTGCGGTCGGCTTCGGTGACCTTGTCGCCATACTCCTTCAGCGACTTCTCAGACGAGTTCAGCAGGCTTTCGGCCTGGTTGCGTGCCTCGACCAGCGCCTTGCGCTTCTTGTCGGCCTCGGCATTCACCTCGGCATCCTTGACCATCTTCTCGATGTCGGCGTCCGACAGACCGCCAGAAGCCTGGATGCGGATCTGGTGCTCCTTGCCGGTGCCCTTGTCCTTGGCCGAGACGTTGACGATGCCGTTGGCGTCGATGTCGAAGGTCACTTCGATCTGCGGCACGCCGCGCGGTGCAGGCGGAATGCCGACGAGGTCGAACTGGCCGAGCATCTTGTTGTCGGCAGCCATTTCACGCTCGCCCTGGAAGACGCGGATGGTCACTGCCGACTGAGAATCCTCAGCCGTCGAGAAGACCTGGCTCTTCTTGGTCGGGATCGTGGTGTTGCGCTCGATCAGGCGGGTGAACACGCCGCCCAGCGTCTCGATGCCCAGCGACAGCGGGGTCACATCGAGCAGCAGCACGTCCTTGACGTCGCCCTGCAGAACGCCAGCCTGGATGGCGGCACCGAGAGCAACCACCTCATCGGGGTTGACGCCCTTGTGCGGCTCCTTGCCGAAGAACTGTTTCACGATCTCCTGGATCTTGGGCATGCGGGTCATGCCGCCGACCAGGACCACTTCGTCGATCTCGCCAGCCTTCAGGCCGGCATCCTTGAGCGCTGCCTTGCACGGCTCGATCGTGCGCTGGACGAGATCGTCGACCAGCTGCTCGAACTTGGCGCGCGACAGCTTCAGCGTCAGGTGCTTGGGGCCGGTGGCGTCGGCCGTGATGAAGGGCAGGTTGATTTCGGTCTGGGTCGTCGACGACAGCTCGATCTTGGCCTTTTCCGCAGCTTCCTTGAGGCGCTGCAGGGCAAGCTTGTCGTTCTTCAGGTCGATGCCCTGTTCCTTCTTGAACTCGGCCGCCAGGTACTCGACCAGGCGCATGTCGAAGTCTTCGCCGCCGAGGAAGGTGTCGCCGTTGGTCGACTTCACCTCGAACACGCCGTCGCCGATCTCGAGCACCGAGATATCGAAGGTGCCGCCGCCAAGGTCATAGACGGCAATCGTCTTGCCTTCGGTCTTGTCGAGGCCGTAGGCGAGGGCCGCAGCCGTCGGCTCGTTGATGATGCGCAGCACTTCGAGGCCGGCGATCTTGCCGGCATCCTTGGTCGCCTGGCGCTGGGCGTCGTTGAAATAGGCCGGAACGGTGATGACCGCCTTCTCGACCTTCTCGCCGAGATAGGCTTCCGCCGTTTCCTTCATCTTCTGCAGGATCATCGCCGAGATCTGGCTGGGCGACTGCTTCTTGCCGCCGGCATCCACCCAGGCGTCGCCGTTATCACCCTTCACGATGTGATAGGGGACCAGCTTCTTGTCCTTTTCGGTGACCGGATCGTCATAGCGGCGGCCGATCAGGCGCTTGACCGCGAAGACGGTGTTTTCAGGATTGGTGACCGCCTGGCGCTTGGCCGGTTGGCCGACGAGGCGCTCGCCGTCGCCGCTGAACGCGACGATGGAAGGGGTCGTGCGCGCGCCTTCCGCATTCTCGATAACCTTCGCGTCCTTGCCGTCCATGACGGCTACGCAGGAATTGGTCGTTCCCAGGTCGATGCCGATAACTTTTGCCATTTTGCTACTTCTCTCCGCTTAGCAGGCTCTCTGGACCCATTGAGGCGTTCCGTCGAGAGCCCCTTGTCACAAGAAATTCCGCTCCGGATGCCGGATTTCCGGGCCGAAGCGGTGTTGCGGCGTATATAAGAACAGGCTTCAGACAGCGCAAGCGTCCCGAAACTTTCCAATTGCCAGGACTCGGCAAAAGCCTGTCGAACCCACATATTCTGCCTATGAGCGAGCTGCGTTCAATCAACTTATTCGAGCATCGCCGCAACCGGGCGGTGAATACGCTGCAAACCTGGCTTCTCGGCGCCGGCAGCCTGCTCCTGCTCGGCATCACCGCCTGGGCCTTCGCCGGCAGCACCGGAATCCTCTATGCCCTTGTCTTTGGTGCGCTTTCCATGTGGGCGGTGCGGCGGATCAGTCCGCAGATGGTGCTGTCCATGTACAAGGCCCGGCAGGTCAGCGCGGCCGATTTTCCGGCCGGTTTCCGCATCGTCGAGGAACTCGCCCGCCGCGCCGAGCTGCCGGCCGTGCCGAAACTCTACGTCATCCCCTCCAAGATGATGAACGCCTTTGCCGTCGGACGGCGCGAAAACGCGGCCATCGCCGTCACCGACGCGCTCGCCCGCAGCCTCACCCCGCGCGAACTGGCCGGCGTTCTCGCCCATGAAATCAGCCACATCGCCCATGAGGACGTGAAGGTGATGGCCTTTGCCGACATGGTGTCGCGCTTCACTTCGTTCATGTCGACCGTCGGTCTGTTTTCGCTGCTGCTCAATCTGTTCGGCTTTGCCGGCGGTTTCGAGCCCAAGGTGCCATGGCTCGCCGTCGTCGTCCTGCTCGCCGCGCCCACCGTCGGCGGCCTGCTGCAGATGGCGCTGTCGCGAACCCGCGAATTCGACGCCGACCTGGGTGCCGCCACGCTGACCGGCGACCCCGATGGCCTGGCTTCGGCGCTGACCAAGCTCGAACGCGCCCAGGGCAAGCTGTGGGAAAACATCCTCTTGCCCAGCGGCCGCATCCCCGATCCCTCGGTCCTGCGCACCCATCCGCTCACCGCCACCCGCATTGCCCGGCTGAGGGCGCTGAAGGCCGAGGAGGCGGCCGACGAGTTCGGCGCCACACCCAGTGCAGCGATGCCACATGTCACGCGCCCGTCGCTGGTCCCCAAGATTCGCGCCCATCCCGGAACCTACCTGCCACATGGCGCCCGCGGCTTCATCAACGCCGCCAACACCGATTTCGCCGACGATACCCGCCCCGCCAGCGACGCCCCGCTCAATCCACCCAGCAGCCGCCCCCGCATCCGCGTCACCCGAGGTGGGGTGTGGTGGTGATTTTTCACCCCAGGAGTGGGGGAGACGATTTCCATGGTCTGAGGAATTTCTGCGGCTGACATCAGGCGCATGCCGATGTTGTGCCATCGGGCCAATCTTCGTCGTCTCGCACCCCTAATCCGCCGCTTCGGGCACCTTCTCCCATAAGGGGAGAAGGGCAAGAGAGCGCGCCTAGCGCCGCCCCTTCGCGCCAGTCGGACGCCGCTTCGCGGCATCAGAGCCACCCTTCGTCGCAGCCGGTGCGCTGTTCGCCGCTACCCAGATGACGTGGCGGGCGCCGCCGCCCTTGGTGCTGGCGCGGACCTTGACCTCGTCGGTGACAAAACCGCTCTCATGCAGCCGACGCGAAAACGATTTGTCGGGGCCTTGTGACCAGACGGTCAGCACGCCGCCCGGCTTGAGCGCGGTCTTTGCCGCATAGAGGCCGGTGTAGTTGTAGAGGCTGTCATTGGCGTCACGCGACAGGCCCTCGGGGCCGTTGTCGACGTCGAGCAGGATCGCGTCGTAGCTGCCCGCGCCGTCCCGGATAAGCTTGCCGACATCGCCGACCACGACCTCAACGCGCGGATCGTCGAGGCCGCCGGCGGACAGCTCGGCCATCGGTCCGCGCGCCCAGTCAACGACCTCGGCCACCAGTTCGGCGACGACGATGCGGGCGTCCTTGCCGAACAAGGCAAGGGTGGCGCGCAGCGTGAATCCCATGCCGAGACCGCCAATCAGGATTTTCGGCTTCGAACGGCCGCCAATGCGCTCATGGGCAAGCCGCGCCAGGGCCTCTTCGGAGCCGCTCAGCCGGCTGTTCATCAATTCGTTGGTGCCGAGCATGATCGAAAACTCGGTACCGCGCTGCTTGAGGCGCAGTTCGCCGCCGCCGGGGATCTTCGCGGTGTCGAGTACGGTCCAGGGAATCATCGCCGCGTGCCTTGGTAGTCGAACGTCATGGGCCGCTCCCTAGAGCATTTTGCCGCCAGACGAAATCGCCTGGCGTCGCTCAATGCTCGCAACAGGGTACCAGAGCGGCCGAACGACACTCGTGGCGCCCCCGGGAGTGCCAGACGGCCTGCCAAAGACGCTGGGTCGTCAGACCTTCTCCCAGCTATCATGGTCGCCAGCGCGGAAAATGGCGTCGATGGCCTTCTGGTTGAGCACCGACTCCTCGAGCGAGAAGACGTGCTCCCCGCTGCCCTGCGCGGCGCGCGCAAAAACCTCGGCCTGGAGCCGGTATTGCTGGATACCGGGGAAGCGGAACACGGTCGCCTCGGTGTGACCGGCATTGTGAAGCTCGATGCGGTGATGTTCGTAGAGCCCGGCATTGAAGGGCGAGCGCACCTCGATGAAGCCCTTGTCGCCGTGGAAGACCATCAGCTGGCGGTTGGCGAGCTGAGTCGACAGGTAGAAGGACAGTTCGAAATCACCGAAGTCGGCGCGGACGCTGGAATAGATGTCGGTGCCGAATTTCGGATCGCGCTCGATCGTCGCCTGGACCCGCAGCGGCTCCCTGCCGGTGGTGAAGCGCGTGGTAACAGTCGGATAAACACCGATGTCGGGCAGGGCGCCGCCGCCGAGATCGAGCTGGTTGCGCATGTTGTTAGGGTCGACGTTGAAATAGGAGAACGCGCCCTGGACGTGCTTGAGCTTGCCGATCGCGCCCGAAGCGATCAGGTCGCGCACCTTCAGCCATTGCGGATGATAGGTGACCATGAACGCTTCGGAGACGATGACCTTTTTGCGGTCGCGGATCTCGATCAGCGGCGCGATGTCCCCGGCCTTCAGCGCCAACGGCTTTTCGACCAGCACATGCTTGCCGGCCTCTGCCGCCTTCGCCGCCCATTCAAGATGCTGCGAGGTCGGCAGGGGGATGTAGACGCCGTCGACCGTATCGGAGGCGAGAAGCTCCTCATAGGAGCCGAAGGCATGGGGCGCGGAAAAACGGTCGGCCAGCGCCCGGGCCTTGCCGAGATCGCGGCTGGCGATCGCCGCGATCACGCCATTGTCGGAATCGGCGATGGCCGGCAGCACATGGTCGCGGCCAATCTTGGCTGTCGAAAGAATACCCCAACGAAACATCTGGCCTCCGGACGCAATGGGAAAGCCGGCCCTCCCGGCCGCTTCAGGAGATTGGCGGAAGCGGCGGCCAAATGCCAGAGCCTATCTGGTTCAGCCGCGATGACCGGTGAACTCCATGTCGAAGGCGACGATGTTGGAGTAGAGCGGCGTGCCGACATCCATCTGGTAACGCGAGCGGAACACCTTGCCGCTGACATGGAAGCGGATCTGGCCACCGCTCATACTCTGCAGTTCGGCCTCGAACTTCTCGCTGTTGGTGCGGCCGCGCGCCGTCAGCTGGCCTGTTATCATGGCCGAGTTGTCGCCGGTACGCTGCACCGAGGTCGAGCGGAAGCTGATCTCGCGCGAATTGGCGACGTCGAACACGGCATCTGACTTGAGGAACGCATCGACGCGACCCTCGCCGGTGCCGACGCTGGCGGGGAAGATGGTGATATCGACCTTGGAATGGGCGATATCGCCGCCGTCGATCCGGATCGTTCCCTTGAAACTGCCAAAGGCGCCGTTCAGCCCGCCGCCGCCGATCTTACCGATGGCAAAGCGAATGGTCGAGCCGCTGGGCGAGATGGCATAGCGCCCGGCGGCATCCGACAGCACCACCGCCTGGGCGGAGCCGGCAATCGAACCGAGGGCAAGGAGGGTGGCAACGCCAAAAACGCGCAAGGACATCTCATCATACTCCCTGATGGCGCAGCAGACTGGCCACGCATCGAGACGAACGAATTGGCCGTTGCCACTATTCCTGCCGGCGCGGGCGGCGATCGAGAAAAGGCGCGATCATCCTGACCAGCACGACGTCGCGCAGCCAGAAATGGTGCCTGAACGCCGCCAGGATATGGAGCACAACCAGGGCTATGCCGGCATAGGCGAGCCAGCGGTGGCCGAAGATCCAGAAATTCTCGGCCTGCTCGGAAACGCCAATCGGCAGATGCGGCATGAGGAAGAGGTTGAACGGCATGGAAGGGATTTCGAGCACCGAGACCGACACCAGCACCCAACCGGACAGCGGCACCGCCAGCTGCGTGACGTAGAGCGCCAGATGCACCGACGGAGCCACACGACGCTCCATCGGCCCGACCTCGTCGGGCAATTCCGGGCTCTTGTTGCCGAGCCGCCAGCCGATGCGGACCAGCACCAGCCCGAGCAGCAGGAAGCCGAAGGATTTGTGCAGCTGGATCAACTCGAAGGAGGTACGCTGACTGGCGACGCGGATCATGACCAGCCCGAGCGCGAACTGGCCAATGAAGAGAGCGGCGATCAGCCAGTGAAGGACGATCGCGGTCCAGCCGTAGCGGGTCTTGGTGTTGCGCAACATCGACGGCACCTCCGTCGCACAACGAATCTGGAGCGGATTTCGTCCCCGAACAGGGCCTACCAGTCGATGACCGTGACCTCGGGCCACATCTCCCTGGCGCGCCGACCCTTGGCCAGGTGAGTGGCGCGGTTGTCGTTGCGATGGTTGGGCGTCAGCCGGAAGGCGAAGATGTCGTCGAGGCCGAACGGCGCCCAGACCTGGGGCATGCCGCCAACAATGGCGAGACCGACGGCGTGGGTGCGGGAGGCGAAGTGCTCGAGCGACTCGGCAGAAGACGCCAGGGGCGCGCGCGGCGAGCCGAAATGGTCCTCGAACCAGAGATGGACGCGGGCCTGGTTGCGGATCTCGACCGGCAGCGGCAGATGCGCGAAGGCATCGTTGCCGCGGCGGATGACCACGTCCTCGGCCTCCCAGGAGAGGTCCGAGCCGTCGAAGTAAAACAGGTCGATGTCGCGGATGCCGTAGCCGGCCGGACGACCGGTCAGTTGATTCCAGACGCTGTTGTAGAGAGCGCCCGAAACCAGCATCCACTGCGGCAGGTCGAGCTTCTCGGCCAATGCGAGCGCGGGGCGGACGATCGGGTCGGCGAGAAGGATGTCGAGCAGGACCTGCCGCTGGTCTTCAAACGGCAGGCCCTTGTAGCGAAGATGCTCCATGCTCCTCCCCGAGCGTGATCAGCTCCGGAGCGAGCCGCCGGTCTGCTTCTTGACGTTCTCCACGATCTTGGCAGCCAGTGCCTCGAAATCCTGGTCGGTCAGCGTCTTTTCGACCGGCTGGATGGTGACCTCGATGGCGACCGACTTCTTGCCCTCGCCGAGTGATGCGCCTTCGAAGATGTCGAAGACGGAAACGCCAGTGACCAGCTTCTTGTCGGCAGAAAGAGCGGCGCGGGTCAGCGTGCCGGCCTCGACGGCCTTGTCGACGACAAAGGCGAAGTCGCGCTTGACCGCCTGGAACGGCGACAGCTCGAGCTTCGGCTTGGTCTTGGTCGGCTTGGCCTTGGGCTCGGGGATGGCGTCGACATAGACTTCGAAGCCGCAGAGCGGACCCGACACATCGAGACCTTCGAGCGTCCTCGGATGGAACTCGCCGAAGGTGCCGAGCACGACCTTGGGGCCGAGCTTGATCACGCCCGAACGGCCCGGGTGGTACCACTCCGGAGCTCCCGTCTCGATCTGCAGCCGGTCAACGGGCGCGCCGCAGGCTTCGAGTGCCGCGATGGCATCGGCCTTGGCGTCGAACACACCGACATTGCCGGCATTGCCCGACCAGTTGCGGCCCGAACCTTCGAGCTTGGCGGTGCCACGACGCACGCCGGCGGCGACACGGCGCTGACCTTCGGCCGTGTCGTTTTCATAGGTGCCGGAGACCTCGAACAAAGCGACGTCGCCGAGGCCACGGTCGGCGTTGCGCTGGGCCGCGGCAAGCAGGCCGGGCAGCAGGGACGGGCGCATGTCGGACATGTCTGCCGCGATCGGGTTAGACAGCTTGAGGCTGTCCTGGCCGCCGCCGAACAACTCGGCGTGCCTGGCCGGAATGAACGACCAGGTGACGGCCTCCATCATGCCACGCACGGCCAGCGCGCGCCGAGCCGAGCGCGTGCGAATCTGCAGCGTCGTCAGGATCTTGCCGTTGACCGCGTCATGCGCGCCGAGCGGCTGCGGCGCGATGTTGTCCACGCCGTGGATGCGCATGACCTCTTCGACAAGGTCGGCCTTGCCGTCGACATCGGGACGCCAGGACGGCACGGACACCTCGACGACGTCGCCATTGCCGTTCACGCCGAAGCCGAGGCGGGTCAGGATATCGAGGCTCTCTATCTTGGCGACCTCGATGCCGGTCAGGCGCCTGACCTCGGACAGCGGGAAGGAGACGACCTTGGCCGTGTGGCCGGCATAGCCGACGACATCGGTCTTCGTCGGCTGTCCACCGCAGAGTTCCAGCACCAGCTTGGTCGCCAGCTCGACGCCCCGAACCATGAATTCGGGGTCGACGCCGCGCTCGAAGCGATAGCGCGCATCGGTGATGATGCCGAGCGTGCGGCCGGTGCGGGCGACGTTCAGCGGTGCCCACAGAGCCGACTCGATCAGCACATCAGTCGTGTTTTCGTCGCAGCCCGAGTGCTCGCCGCCCATGACGCCGGCAATGGATTCGACGCCGTTGTCGTCGGCAATGACACACATCTCTGATGTCAGCGCATATTCGCGCCCGTCGAGTGCCAGCACCTTGTCGCCCTCGCGGCCGCGGCGGACCACTAGGTTGCCGGCGACCTTCCTGGCGTCGAAGACGTGCAGCGGGCGGCCGCGGTCGAAGGTGACATAATTGGTGATGTCGACCAGCGCGTTGATGGGCCTGAGGCCGATGGCCAGCAGGCGCTGCTGCATCCACTTGGGCGAGGGGCCGTTCTTGACGCCGCGCACGAGACGCAGCGCGAAACCGGGGCACAGCTCCGGCGCTTCGATCGAAACCTTGATCGGGCAGTCGCCTTCACCGTTGATCGCTTCGACCGAACCGCCCTTGAGCGTGCCCAGGCCGGACGCTGCGAGATCGCGGGCGATGCCGTAGACGCTGGTGGCGTCGGGACGGTTCGGCGTCAGGTTAATCTCGATCATCGGGTCGTCAAGATGGGCGTAGGCGGCAAACGACGTGCCGACGGGCGCATCGGCCGGCAGGTCGATGATGCCGTTGTGTTCGTCCGACAGCTGCAGCTCGCGCTCGGAGCACATCATGCCGTGGCTTTCGACACCGCGGATCTTGCCGACTGACAACGTGACGTCGATGCCGGGAACATAGGCGCCGGGAGCGGCGAAGGCGCCAACCAAGCCGGCGCGGGCGTTGGGCGCACCGCAAACGACCTGAACCGGCGTGCCGGTGCCAGTGTCAACGGTCAGCACCTGCAGCTTGTCAGCGTCGGGGTGACGGCTTGCCGTCAGTACCTTGGCGATGACGAAGGGCTTGAGGGCCGCCTTGTCATCGACGCTTTCGACTTCGAGGCCGATCGACGTCAACCGCTCGACGATCTCGTCCAGCGTCGCCTCGGTGTCGAGATGATCCTTGAGCCAGGAGAGGGTGAATTTCATGGGTTCACTCGTTTCGTGTCGTTGCGGTCGAGCACTTCCACCAGCCGGAACCGCTCACAAACCAAAATCATCTCAGGCGAAAAGCCGCCGTTGCGGGCGAAATAGGCCTCGTGGGCCTGACGCCAGTATTCATAGGACAGGTCGCCCTCACCTTCCGCAGCAGCAAACTCGGCGTCGACCTCGTCGAAGCGGCGATGGATCGCTTCGACCGTTTCGATGACAGCGGCGCGCCGGCCCTGACCGTCGAGCACCACATCGCGACGCCCGACCTGAGGCACCGGCTCGTCGCCGCCGAAATCGCGCAAGGCGCCGCATGTCGCGGTCTTGCGGCCAGACAGCACCAGCGCCAGCAACTCGTCGGCCAGCTCGGGGCTGTCGCCGAAGGCGAAGGTCACCGCATCGGCATATGGATCGGCAGCTACGCTCATGCGCTCAGACCACCGAACAGCGTCGGCATGTCGAGAGGACGAAAGCCGTAGTGCTGCAGCCAGCGGACATCGGCATCGAAGAAGGCGCGGAGGTCGGGCATGCCGTATTTCAGCATGGCGATGCGATCGATGCCCATGCCCCAGGCAAAGCCCTGATATTCGTCGGGATCGAGACCGCCATGGCGCAGCACGTTGGGGTGAACCATGCCGCAGCCGAGGATCTCCATCCAGTCGCTGCCTTCGCCGAAGCGCACTTCGCCCGGACGCGAGCGATCGCACTGGATGTCGACTTCGAGGCTCGGCTCGGTGAACGGGAAGAAGGACGGGCGGAAGCGCATCTTGACGCTGGGCACCTCGAAGAACGCCTTGCAGAACTCCTCCAGCACCCACTTCATGTTGGCGATGTTGGCGGTCTTGTCGATGACCAGGCCCTCGACCTGATGGAACATCGGCGAGTGCGTGGCGTCCGAATCCTGGCGATAGGTCTTGCCCGGGATGACGATGCGGATCGGCGGCTTCTGCGTCTCCATGGTGCGGATCTGCACCGGCGACGTATGGGTGCGCAGCAGCTTGCGCTCGCCATTGGCGTCGGGCGGGAAGAAGAAGGTGTCGTGCATCTCACGCGCCGGGTGGCCGACGGGGAAGTTCAGCGCCGTGAAATTGTAGTGGTCGGTCTCGACATCGGGACCTTCGGCAATGGCGAAGCCGAGATCGCCGAAGATCGCCGCGATTTCGTCGATGACCTGGCTGATCGGATGGATACGGCCGCGCTCGGCCGGCGACTGCCGCACCGGCAAGGTGACGTCGACCTTCTCGGCGACGAGGCGGGCGGTGATGGCGACATCACGCAGCTCGGTCTTGCGGGCGGACAGCGCATCGGTGACGCGGTTCTTCAGGCCGTTGATCGCAGGGCCCTTGGTCTGGCGCTCTTCGGCGCTCATCGCGCCAAGCGTCTTCAGCATCTCCGAGACGGAGCCCTTCTTGCCCAGCGCCGATACGCGCACCGCCTCGATGGCCTGCTCGTCGGAGGCGGAAGCGATGTCGCTCAGCAGCGATTGTTCGAGAGTTTCAAGATCGCTCATGGTCCAGTTCCGTTGCGGCCCTAACGGCCCTTCGTTGCTGCAAAGAAAAACCCGCGCCAGCCGTGCCAGCGCGGGTTTCCCAAATCAAGTCTGTGATGCTTGGGAAGGCGCTGGTTAAGCAACAGCGCTTTCAAAAGCATTCGGGGTGGTGTTCTTGAGGTACTCAAGAGCAACCTTGGCCTTGGCCACGAGCGCGGCGAAAGCCTGCGGCTCATGGATAGCCATGTCGGAGAGGATCTTGCGATCGATCTCGATGCTGGCCTTGTTCAGGCCGTCAATGAAGCGGCCATAGGTCAGGCCGTGCTCGCGGGCTGCGGCGTTGATACGCTGGACCCACAGGGCGCGGAAGTTGCGCTTGCGGTTCTTGCGGTCGCGGTAAGCGTACTGCAGCGACTTCTCGACTGCCTGCTTGGCGATGCGGATGGTGTTCTTGCGACGACCGCGGAAACCCTTGGCCTGCTCGAGAACCTTCTTGTGCTTGGCGTGGGCGGTTACGCCCCTTTTGACGCGTGCCATGTCATGATCTCCTTAAAACGTTGTCCAGGCCGGGCTCAGAGGCCGTTCGGCAGAAAATTCTTGATGACCTTCTTGGCATCGGGTTCAGCCAGAACCATCGTGCCACGGGCATCGCGAATGAACTTGTTGGAACGCTTGATCATGCCATGGCGCTTGCCTGCGGCAGCCGCCAGGACCTTGCCAGTTGCGGTAACCTTGAACCGCTTCTTAGCAGCCGATTTGGTCTTCATCTTGGGCATTTTGCTACTCCGTTCTTCAGAATTCCGAAGCCCCCGAAAGTGCTCGAAATCCCTTCATGTTGTTGTTTTCAGGCCGACCAAAGCCCGAAAAGCAAATGAAACCGCCACGGCATGCCCTGCCGGGCGGTTCTGGGACGCGGCTATATACGCGGAAGTTTGGCGCAGTGCAACACCCTGAAAGGGCAGCAACCGCGATGCTTCAGCGGCCTCAGGGCAAACGGAACAGCACCGGCAGCACGCCGGTGGTCTGGGCCTTGTCGATGATCTCGAACACCGGCAAGGCAACGAGGAAAACCAGCCCGTCGAGCAGCGTCGTCAGCAGGATCTTCGGCTTGAAGCTGCCGGTGTTGCCTTCTTCATAAAGCGAGATGTTCGGCACGAAGCGCGGAACGCGCGCGACGTAGGCAGCATATTCGGGGCCGAAGAGGTGACTGAGGTGTTTTTCCTCGCGCAGGATGACGATGTGGAAGGCAAATGCGCACAGCAACGCGAAGCCGAGAGTGATGACGACCGAGCCCATCTGCGCGCCAACGCCGGCCGCGGCAAGCGTCGAGAAGACATAGAGCGGGTTGCGGGTCATCGAGTAGGGGCCGCCGGTGACGATCTCGCCCGACTTGCGCCCGCCAATATAGAGCGTGCACCATAGCCTTCCGATGATGCCCAGGAAGATCATCACGATGCCGGCCATCTCCAGCATCTCGTGGATCGAAGTCTCGGGCGGAAAGGACGACTGGCCGAACAGCAGAGCTGCGAACAGCGCCACGATCAAAGCGCCCAGCACCATGCGGCGCCTGTGCTGGTAATGGCCCAGACCTTTGTATTCCGGCTCGCTCATCGCTTTCCACTCGCCGGCCGCTCGCTTGTGGCGAGTTTCACTGCACGGCGCCTATCAGGAGAAAAGAATCCATCCCGGCAGTCCGCCGGGGCCCACGGAGCGCCCCGCGTCCTTTCGGACGCGCAGTGGCGCTCCAGCAGTCTTCAGTCGCGTGCCGTGAATTCCGAAAATCTGAGTCGATTTTCGGGCGGCTCGCACCAAGGCATCAGCGCGGTGCGAGCACCATCATCATCTGGCGGCCTTCGAGCTTGGGCTCGGCTTCGACCTTGGCGATGGTGGCGACTTCTTCGCGGACCTTGTTCAGGAGCTGCATGCCGAGCTCCATATGAGCCATCTCGCGGCCGCGGAACCTAAGCGTCAGCTTGACCTTGTCGCCTTCCTCGAAGAAGCGGCGAACCGCCTTCATCTTGGTCTCGTAGTCATGGCTGTCGATGTTCGGGCGCATCTTGATCTCCTTGATCTCGATGACCTTCTGGTTCTTGCGTGCCTCGGCCGCCTTCTTCTGGTTGGCGTATTTCAGCTTGCCGAGGTCAAGGATCTTGACGACGGGCGGCGTGGCATTGGGGGAAATTTCTACGAGATCGAGGCCAGCCTCTTCGGCGGCCAGGAGTGCGTCGTTGATGGAAACATCGCCACGGTTGGAACCGTCGACGTCGATCAGCTGGACCCGGGGAACCCGGATGTCACGGTTGGAGCGCGGGCCGTCCTTGGTGGGCGCGGCTGCTTTAAAAGGTCTGCGAATGGTCGTGGTCTCCTCGAGCCATTGACGTTGTGGTATCTGCGGAACGCGCCAATGTGGGGAGCGCGCGGGCGAAGTCAATAGCACAGCGATCTCAAGAAATCACCTGCATCTGAGCATCCAAACTGCCCCAAAATAACGATTCTTGAGGCACTTTCCGCATCATGCCGGCTGTGCCACAAGTCCGTACCAAGGGGATTTGACATGACCGCAGGCGCGCCGGACCTCATCGAGGTGGACAACATCAGCATTGCCTTGCGGCATATCGAGGGGATAGCACCCGGCATCGTGTGGCTCGGCGGTTACAAGTCGGACATGCTGGGCACCAAGGCCGAGACGCTGGCCGGCTGGGCTGCTGGCGAAGGCCGCGCCTTCCTGCGCCACGACTATTCCGGCCATGGCGAATCTGGCGGCGCGTTTGCCGACGGCACGATCTCCAGATGGCTGGCCGAGAGCCTCGCAGTGTTCCGCCAGTTCACGACAGGGCCGCAGGTTCTTGTCGGCTCGTCGATGGGTGGGTGGATCGCGCTCAGGATGAATGCCGAGCTCAACAAGTCGGGCGAGGGTGACCGGATCGCCGGGCTGGTGCTGCTTGCGCCGGCGCCGGATTTTACCGCCGAGCTGGTCGAGCCGGAACTGACCGAGGCGCAGCGCCGGGACCTGGCCGAGAAGGGCTATTTCGAGGAGCCATCGGAGTATTCGCCCGAGCCCTACATCTACACCCGCGCGCTGATCGAGGACGGGCGCAAGAACCTCGTCATGTCCGGGCCGATCCACACGCATTGTCCTGTCCATATCATCCAGGGCCTGGCCGACCCCGACGTGCCGTCCAGCCACGCGCTGAAGCTCATGAGCCTCCTGCCCGCCGACGATGCGACGCTGTCGCTGGTGCCGAACGGCGACCATCGGTTGTCGCGGCCGGAGGACCTCGAGCTGATGACCCGCGCCGTCGGTGAAATGATCGGGCGGGCAGGCTGAGCCGATGCGCATCTCGATCCCGATCTCGGCCTTCGTCGCGGCCATCGTCGGCTTCGGCAGCACACTCGCGATCATCGTCGCAGCCGCAAACGCGGTGGGCGCTACCCAGATTCAGACCGCTAGCTGGGTCACCGCCATCTGCCTTGCCATGGCCTTCGAGACGGCCTGGCTATCGTGGCGGACCAGGATGCCCGTCATCTCGGCATGGTCGACGCCGGGAGCGGCGCTGATTGCCGCCAGCAGTGGCTTCACCATCAACGAGGCCGTCGGCGCCTTCCTGATCGCCGGTGTGCTTCTGGTGCTGACCGGGCTGATCAAGCCGCTGACGCAGCTGATCTCGCGCATCCCGGCTTCCGTCGCCTCAGGCATGCTCGCCGGCATCGTCGTCACCTTCGCCATCAACGCGGCCAAGGCCGTGCCAACCGATCCGTGGCTGATCCTGCCGTTGATCGGCGCGTTCTTCCTGGTCCGGCTCTACAATCCGGTGCTGTCGGTGCTGGTGGTGCTGGTCGGCGGCGGATTGGCCGCCTTCCTCACCGGACGCGTCGGCACCCTGCCCGTGCCGGAGCTTTCGACGCTGACGCTGATTGCGCCCGAATTCACGCTGACCGCAACGATCGGCCTGGCGCTGCCGCTCTATCTCGTCACCATGGCCTCGCAGAACCTGTCGGGTCTGGCCGTGCTGCGCGCTGCCGGCTACCATCCTGAGCCCGGCCCGCTGATTGGCGTCACGGGGCTCTTTTCCGTGTTGTCGGCGCCCTTCGGTGCTTCGACCACCAACCTTGCCGCGATCTCCGCGGCGATCTGCACCGGCCCCGACGTGCATCCCGACATGAAGGAGCGCTGGAAGACGGGGCCGTTCTACGCGCTCGCCTATCTGGTGTTCGCCGCGTTCGGCGCATCGCTGGTGGCAGTGTTCGCCGTGCTCCCGCCGAGCCTGATCGTGCTGGTGGCGGGCCTCGGGCTGGTGTCGTCGCTTGCAAATGCACTGGCGATTGCGCTCAAGGACGACCATCACCGCATGGCAGCCACGATCGCGTTTGTGGTCACCGCCTCCGGGCTGACGCTGGTCGGTGTCGGCTCTGCCTTCTGGGGGCTGGTTGCAGGCCTTGTCGTGCTCGTGCTCGAGAACTTCAAAAAAGGCTAGGATTCGCAGGGCCTTGTCCGGTTTTGGCGGGCGCCGTCTTGAATCGCCATTTTTGCTTTCCCATGTCGATAAGAGCAGCTTTTTCTCCGGCTGCCTCGAACAAAGGAACGGCAATTTACTATGAACACGACTGCACTGATCCGCCCGGCCTGGACGCCGGCAACCATCGCGCTGATGGTGATCGGCTTCATGGTGTTCTGGCCGCTCGGCCTCGCCATGCTTGCCTACATCATCTGGGGCGACCGGCTTGACGGTTTCAAGCGCGACGTCAACCGTGCGACGGACGGCATCTTCGCCGGCTGCCGCAAGGCTTCCTACCGGGCCAGCGCCCAGACCGGCAACGTCGCCTTCGACGACTGGCGCGAGAAGGAACTCGAGCGCCTCAATGAAGAGCGCCGCAAGCTCGACGAGATGCGCGACGAGTTCGACGCCTATGCCCGCGAACTGCGCCGGGCCAAGGACCAGGACGACTTCGACCGCTTCATGGCCAACCGCCACAAGCCGACCGCGCCCACGGTCACGCCCAAGAAGGGCGGCAAGTCCGGCCTGCTTGACGACTGAGGCCAGAACCTCGCCTGCACGACACGGCGCCGCAACGAGCGGCGCCGTTTTTGTTTCCTCAAATTCCGCCCCGAATCACCTATTGTCCCGCCCATGCCCTTCGGTTTCCTGAGAAAGCTCCGCGAGCCGGCTCCCGTGCAGGAGCGCGAGCACGTCGTGGCCGGCCGGACGCTGCCGCTGCGCATCGTCGAGAACGACCGGGCGCGGCGGCTGACGCTGCGCATCGATGCCGGCGGCCGCGGCCTGCGCATCACCGTGCCACCCGGCCTGCGCCAGGGCGAAGTCGACCGTTTCCTCGACCGTCACCAGGGCTGGCTCGAACAGCGGCTCGCCAAGGTGCCGGACCGACCACAGGTGCGCCCAGGCATCAAGATCCCGGTCCGCGGGGTGCCGCATCTCATCGTCCATGAGGGCGGGACACGCGGCACGGTGCGGCTGGGCGAGGACGAAAGCGGCCCGACACTTGTCGTCCATGGCGACCGGGCGCACCTGCCGCGCCGCGTCGCCGATTTCCTCAAGCGCGAGGCCAAGCGCGACATCGAAGCGATGGTGGCCAGGCATTGCGAGGCAGCCGGCCGCCGCGCCAAGGCGATCCGCTTCCGCGACACGACCAGCCGCTGGGGCTCCTGCACCTCTGACGGGGTGCTGTCATTCTCGTGGCGCATCATGATGGCGCCGACACCCGTCATCAACTACCTCGTCGCCCACGAGGTCGCGCATCTGCGCGAGATGAACCATGGCCCGAAATTCTGGAAGCTGTGCGAAGAACTCTGCCCCGACACCGAGCGCTGTAAGGCCTGGCTCAAGCGCAATGGCGGAGCGCTGCAGGCGATCGTGTTTGAATAAGCGAATAGGGAATGGCAAATAGTGAGTAGTGGGGCCGTGCCCGCCGCGCGGTTTCGCCCACTGAGGCACTGTTCCCTAACTCGGCTTTTTTCTACTCACTACTCACTATCCCTATTCGCTCCCAACCACTCCTCCATGAAATCCAGAAACGCCTGCACCCGCGGCACGCGGAAGCGCCCCTTGGGCATGAGCGCCCAGAGCGAGATCGGGTCGGAGCGGTTGATGTCGGCAAGGATCTCGACCAGCCGCCCCTCGCGCACCGCCTGGCCAACGACGAAGTCGGCGAGACGCACGATGCCGTGGCCTTCGACGGCGACGTCGAACAGCATGCCGACATTGTCACAAGTGAAGTTGCCTGACGGCTGGAAGCGGACGACGCCATCGTCGCTCGCCAGAGGCCAGGTGGTCGCCGCCGACTGGCCCGAGAGTCGAATGCAATTGTGTCCGGCGAGTTCGGCCGCGGAGCGCGGCGTACCGGCGCGGGTCAAATAGGAGGGTGCCGCACAGATCAGGCGGCGTCCTTCGGCCAGATGCCGCGACACCATCTCCGAGCCTGACGTCGGACTGCCGCGGATAACCACATCGACCTGTTCGGTGACAGGATCGATGAGGCGGTCGGTCAGGGTCAGGTCGACCGAAACCTCGGGATAGTGGCTGAGGAACTCGGGCACCGCATGCAGCAGGGTTTGCCTGGCGAAGCCGGTGCTGGAATTGACGCGCAGCAGGCCTTTGGGCTTCGCCCGCGCCGATGAAACGTCGGCCTCGGCCAGATCGATGAGTTCGAGCACCTCGCGGGCCCGCTCCAAAAACAAAGACCCTTCCGAAGTCAGCGCCAGCCGGCGCGTCGTGCGCGTCAACAGCCGGACGCCTAGCCGATCCTCAAGCCGCGACATCAGCCTTGACAAAGCCGATGGTGTGAGGCGCAGGTCCTCGGCTGCCCTGGCGAAGGAGCCGAGATCGACGACTCGCACAAAGGCCTTCATGTCCTCAGATGACGCCATATTCGTGATTCCAGATCATGAATGCATCGCCAAACTAGCTAATTATGTCAGCCATAGTAACTGATAATCCCTTGGCATGGCTTCACCGAGGACCTGCCATGTCTTCAGACCACGACCTGCCGACGGCCAGTCCGTCATCTTCCGGCCCGATCGACTACGATCGTTTCCGGGCGATTGCCGTGAATGAGCGTCGGAAGGCCATTTCCGGATTTCCCGGTGCCGTACGCCGCTGGCTGGCGCTTGCGTTTCGCAAGCTTTTCTCGACTCCGCCGCCGTTTCGTGCCAATCCCGGCCCATGGCACTCGACATCAAGATCTGCGGCCTCAGCACCGCTGAAACGTTCGACGCCGCGCTAGACAATGGCGCGAGCCATGTCGGCTTCATCTTCTTTGCCAAGAGCCCGCGCAACGTTTCGCCCGAACTCGCCGGCCAGCTGCGCCAGGCAGGCAAAGGCCGTGCCATGGCGGTTGCGGTCACAGTCGACGCCGACGATGCCTTCCTCGACGAGATCGTGGCGGCAGTGGCGCCCGACATGCTGCAGCTGCACGGCAAGGAGACGCCGGCGCGCGTCGCCGAAGTCAAGGCGCGCTACGGCCTGCCCGTGATGAAGGCCTTTTCCATTCGCGAGGCCGGGGATTTCGAGGCGATCCTGCCTTATGCCGGCGTCGCCGACCGTCTGCTTTTCGACGCCAAGCCGCCCGCCGGCTCCGAATTGCCCGGCGGCAATGGCGTTTCGTTCGACTGGCGGCTGCTTGCGGGCCTTGACGCCTCCGTCGATTACATGCTTTCCGGTGGCTTGAACGCCGCCAATATCGGCGACGCCCTCAGGCTTGCGAACCCGCCCGGCATCGACATTTCCTCGGGCGTGGAAAGCGCGCCCGGCGTCAAGGATGCGGCGCTGATCGACAATTTCTTCAGGGCCGTCCGGGCCGCGCGCGAAGACAGCGCCGCTTGAGTGAGCCTCCAGCCGCAAGGAGATCGGCCTTGAACCAGCCGGCAGAGCCCAATTCCTTCCGCACCGGCCCCGACGAGCAGGGCATGTTCGGCATTTTCGGCGGCCGCTTCGTCGCCGAGACCTTGATGCCGCTGATCCTCGACCTGCAGCGCCACTGGGACGAAGCCAAGAACGATCCGGCCTTCAAGGCGGAGCTGAGTGAGCTGTCGACCCATTATGCCGGCCGGCCGTCCAAGCTCTATTACGCCGAAGGCCTGACCCGGCATCTCGGCGGCGCCAAGATCTACTTCAAGCGCGAGGACCTGAACCACACGGGCTCGCACAAGATCAACAACTGCCTGGGCC
>NZ_JAMSHL010000035.1:0-41111 GCF_026521175.1 Aminobacter sp. MET-1
CAGTGCTGCTTAGGCGGCGACTTCTCTAGCTGTCGCTCAATGGCGAGGAGCAGCGCTGTCCCTATGCGGAGGGCCAGATTGTTGTCGTGCAGTGCCTCGGCCTTGTGTTGGGCCTGCGCGAGGAGCGCAGTTATCTCATCCATTTCGCGCATCATGCACTCTCCCGACGCCGTGCGCAGTTCTAGAGACCGACCTCAAAATATCAATAACGAGCGGCCGGATACAGCGCGCCGCCGATGCCAAGCCCCGGCACCTCCCTGAACTTCTGGATCAAAGGGCACCCGAGTAAATCGGGCGGGGAGACGGTCTCAGTATCTGGATTTGCGCCAGCCAGCGGCACGAGCTTCGATTTCGGAGCAGAACCACTGTTCGCCGAACTCGGGCCTGATGATCGTCTCATCATAGCGCCTCTGGCCGGGCACGTGAAAGATGCGCTCGCCAGTGTCTATGCTGATGTTGCCCTTGATGTCGCAACTTCCCGACGCCTTGCTGACGACGGCCTTAGGGGAAAGCGAGACAATATCGTCAAGGTAGTATCCTGCAGCCGCAGACCCTGCCAACGCAGCCACGATAGGTGCACTGATGGTTCGGGTGCGTCTCATGGTTGCAGAATAGCTCGCCAGGATTGTCAAACTGGCAAAACCAGGCGCGCAATTTTAACAAACCATTCGGAGATCAGGATGAAGGATGGACAACGCTAAGGCTTAGGTCGTGAACATCATAAATGTGGGATGACCGAAGTGGGTGGAAAGCGACGCTAACTAGCGTCCTTGAATCTTGAGGCGGTAGCCACTGCACGTTCATATTCCGAACGCTCAAATGTGAACGGCCCAAAGCCGCTGTAGTCTCGTTGCGGACGATAAGGCTGGGAAAAATCGTGCCAGACCACAAGCTGGTTATCAGCCCGAACATGGGTAACCAGCGGCCAGCAGCCTGCCTCCCCGCACTGGCAAAACAGAGCGTATATCTCGCCTGGCTGACCACCTTCGATGGCCCCCATCTCTCCTAGAAAATAGGCGGCGAGCGGACCAAGCTCGTAATGCGAAGGCACAATGCCGCCATATCCTCCGGCGGGATCATTGTATCCGCTCTGGCGCTCGAAAGCGGCCACGAGGTCTGCCAGTTCTACACTGTCAATGCAGGGCATCAGCAACGCTGTGCCGCCGTTGATGTATTCGCACTTAAACGTCAGGACGTGGTTCATGGCGCTATTCAAGTGGGCGGTGAGCCCCAAGGTTTGAAAACAATCAAAGGTAACCAGACGTGGCGCTAACTGACAAGCAGCCGCAGTAACTGAGCCTTTCGGCGTCATTGACTTTTTGAATTTGCCTCGATGCCATCGCAACGATACATCATTCAGTTCTCCTGAATTCTCCTCGGCCAAGCGCCAAATAGCCGTCATCTATGGAGAGTTGTACTGGGTTGCTGCCACCGCCAGCGGCCAGCAGTTTTTCCCTCGGCCAACTCAACCACGCCAGCACACTATCGACCCGGCCCTCGGTCACTTTTTTGTCGGTTACGCCGAGAGAGATACCTTTCAGTGTCACTCCTGGGCCAAAGCTGGCGGCGAGATCGTCCGGATCGACCTTGCGAACGGTCTTCGGGTCGGTGATGTCTGTGAAAGTTACCAGCAGGGGATAAAATTTGCGTGGGACGCTGCGAACACCGCGTGCTCGGCTCATGGCTGCAAAGCCTGACGGGCTGACACTGAAGCCGCCGATCTCCTTGTCGAACGTCCGCATGGCGATGTATCTCGTATCCTCGCCCATCAGCGCGAACAGGTATCGGCCCGGCAAGACTTCCACCACCGTCGCCTCGCCGCTGAAGGTAGTCGGATAATTGCTCACCGAGTTGGCCTCCTGCCAACTGACATGCGTCACCGCTGATCCGCGGGCCAGACCTTGAGGGGTTTGCACTTCGATCGTCAGTTCTTGGTTCCACTCCCAAGTCTCGGGGAATGGGTTGCAGGCGGCCGCTAGCAGCGTGACTGCGACCAAGATCATTGCCCATTTGACTATGGTACTCGCCCCTTTGAAAAACAATCAAACCCCGATGCAGGAAATCAAACAAGTATCGCTGCGGCAATAGGCCTAGTGTGAGCAGTTCCAGGATAGGCAGCATAGCCCGCCATGAACTCCGAAGCATAAGTGACAGCCTCATGCCGCGTGGCAACGCGTGCCGCCACCTTGTTGGCGTAAGGCGTCCTTACCGCAACCAGCCAAATCGATTTGCGCCCTTCGGCGCCGATAGACCCTATGTGAGCGTAGACATCCATGCTTCTCGTCTCCGTTGTAATCGCGGAAACCTAGTCAGCAATGGTTTCGGTCCCAACTAGGCGGCATGCAGCGTTGGGATGTTGCTCACATCAACTTCGCGCTCGGCATGCCAGGCATCGTAATCAGAAGCCTAAGCCGGCTTGGTATCCGGCACCAGCGGCCAGCCGGGAGGGTAGCCCGGCATTCGTGCAATTTACTCTTGGGCGGATCTTTGCCGAATTCTGAAGATTGTCCATCCGGTGAAGACGATGCCTATCACGCCCAGCATCACGACGAACATGACAATCGGCTCATGTTGTTCGTTCGGGTCGCCGCTCGCCGTCGCTGCGGTAAACAAGAAGGCCGCCACCGACAGCGGCACCGCGATGATGGAGATGATTACGGCAATTGCTATGCCAAGGTTGGCGAACAGGTCGATGAAGAACCGTCGAGCACGCGCCATTCGCACCTCCTGATGAGGAGACATCCTCCCATCAAGCTCGGCACATGTCGAGATGAGTTCCCGGCCGGGCGGGTGATCCCGGCAATCAACCCCGAAAGGAACCCTGATGGTTCGAATGTTCCGAAGTCTCTTCTTCGGTGGCCTCGCCATGTTCGCGGCTGCCCTGCTTGTTCTCGCGTGGCCGGCCATTGTCGTGCTGGCCATCGCGGCACCTGCATTCGGCCTCCGTCGCTACAGCATGGCCGGCGTGGCGTCAGCACAGATCCAGGCAGTCGGGCTCAGCCTCCAGATTGGCAGCAGGATCTGGGGTGCTGCCCCCAAAAGCTGGTGGTCGCCTGGCCGAGGCATAGACAAACGCTCCTTGTGGCCGTCTTGCCTACAGATCCGGCTCCTCGCAGCAGACTACAGTTGCGGAGCAAGAACGGCGTTCGGCGTCAGTCTGGGCTCGCTTCGTTTGTCGCTTCGAACAACGGGCGTCTTTGGCGCGTCGGTCTCGGACCCGAGCGAACTCGGCTGGATGCTCTGGCGGCGCTCACTGCGTTGCTAGACGGCAGCCTGCTCAAATTTGATTGTAAGCGAGCCAGGCTTGAATGCCGATGGCGATCGAAGCGAACAGCGCGCCCCCACCATTGAGAAGTGAGCCGATTTGGGCCCGCCTTTTCACGCTCGGGGGAGGACCGCCCCAGTACGAGTCGGTCAGATCAGGCGTAACTACGGCCGAGCCGAACCAACAGGCAGCCGACAATGCCCCTGTAACGACAATTGCCCATTGCATGCTGCGTCTCCTTCGCACGAGGGGAATTGAAAAGGCAGCCCGTATCTGATCACTCGGCCAGCGCGTCCTCAACCGGCTTCGCTGTCACCTCCATGTTGAGCGCTTTCATCACGCCTAGGAAGGTCGACAGTCTAGGATCGCCGGTAGGACTGAGCGCCTTGTACAGAGCTTCGGGTTACGCCCGCGTCTCTGGCAACCTGGGTCATTCCTCGGGCGCGAGCGGCCAGCCGGGAGGGTAGCCCGCATCACCCCTGGTAACGCAGGTGCGGGGGAAGAAGCTGCGCCAACGGGTAATCAAAGTACCAAAGCAAGAAGAAGGCGATTGCGACATACGCCGCGATCTGGGAGAGGATCATCCCAAATTCAATTGCCTTGTACCTCTCGTGCCCCGATGTACCCTCAAGGTGAGAGTACCGGTCGAGAATAGCTGATTGCCCGATGTAGAGCAGGAACGGCAACACCGCGCCTGTCAGAAACAGCATGACGCTTATGCCGACTGCCTGCATTGATCCACCCAGGAGACCCAGAAGCAGCAGGCCGACCGAGGCGGCTGCTACGATGATCGGGATGACCAACAGGCCAACCCAAAATGCCAGCACTATCGCGACGACCGCGCACACAAGAATAGTAATCACGGAGCATCCCCCCTCTCTCCAAAGTTGAGAGAATCGCAACGTCAGAGTAGCCAATCGAGGCGCGATGTCACGTTGGAGCAAGGTGACGCTTCAATGCCGGGGGCCGGTTGCCTACTGCGGCGCCGGCCCGCTTCGCTTCTGTAGCTTGCCAAGGGCAGGCTTCACAATTGGAGATCAGGCCTGCGGACGGACGAGGCAACGGCCTGCGAGAGCTGAGCTACGCACCGTGCCAAAGCGCGTAGCCAAGGTTCCAATACCACGCTCTCGCGCGAACGGTTGATAGGCACACGGGGTCGACGTTCCAAACTCCGTCAGATTTGCACAACCCGACTACTATCGCGTAGCGCTGGTTCTCCACTTGCGCCAACCGCCAGCATGCAACCACAAGCGCGATTGCCAACGCTGCAATGACTGCATTCTTCAAGGCTCATACTCCGATCCACGCGACAACAGCGATACTCGACTAGTGGTCGAATCTAGTATTCGAACCAGTCGTCGTCGATGCCCAGAGTTGAACTAGCGATTGCACCCAGTTTTTTGGTGGCATCCGGCGAATAAGCCTCCAGGGGGATTAGCACCTCTGGGAATGCGCTGTTGGAAACGTAGTTCGCCAGGTCGTTTGGCGCATTGCGTAGAAAGCGCGCGAAAGCGGGTATTTTTGCCATCTCAAAAACGAACTGGTTGTGGTTCACTCGGTAAGTGGGAACAACCGTGAACATCATGTTCAAGATATCCTCCAGCCCCGGTTCGCGTTCTTTGGGGTGAACGGCGTTCCACGAGCAGTTCTCATCGGCAGAAATCTCCCTCCTGACACGAGCCCACAGAGCGTCCTTCCCATTCTCAACTATGAACGCATCGCCAGCGGGCCCAGTGTTCCTAGCTGCCCAGAACCAATTCTGCACAACACTCTCCTTGGTCTAAACTAGATGAAAAGTAGAGCAGGTTAGATGGTAGTCGGCAAGAAGACGGGCGGGCGATCCAAGGGCACCATGGCGGTCTAATCCCGATATAGTCGATCTGACGAAACTGAGTGGTGATGAACTCGATCAGCTCGAACGCATCTTCGGCCCGCTTGCCGGATTTGGCGACGACGATGCGCCGGATCAGGCAGGAGAGGGTGCGGCTCAAGGCTGACGAAGGCCTGGCAGGCAGGGTGTCGAACAGGGCAGGGCGCTAAAGGGAGCCGCTCCTGCTCCGCCACTCGAGCCATTCGGCGTGTGTCTGGCTTTCGCTCCCGTTGGCCTGATGCCATGCGACCCATTGCGCGTGCGTCGGCAGCTTGTCGATATCAGGCAGGTAACCCCGGGCCACGTAGTCCTCATTGGCCATGAGCATGGAGTTGTGGTCGTAGAGCACCATCACTCGATCGGCGCCGTCGCGGCAAAGGCCTCTTGGCATCGATCTCTCCGTCATGGCTTCGGGCCATGGCCAACAGCGAGCCGGGAGGGTAGCCGGCTTCCGGTTTCAAGTCAGGGCAGAGCTCGCCAGCCTCGCAAGGCGGATGCTGGAGGTTCAAGTCGCCGCCTTTTGAACGAGTACGAACAGCAACCCGACAACCAGTCCCCCGAAACTGATGGCGAACGACCATGCAATGCGCTTGCGGTCCCTGGTGCATTCTCGCGTGCGTTGTTCTCGCCCCAGCTGAGGTTCTTTTCGGCATCGGGCGTGCGCAGCATTCCGGAAAGAAAGATAATTCTCGCCACCGACACGAACGCGACGAAGAATGAGCAGATCCAGATGAGGCTCGCGAGCAGAATTGGCACCGACAGCAGCAGATTGAGTGCGAGGCTGTAGTCCATTCTCGATCCCCCTGGACGGCCGGATACTCCCATCACTCTTAGCACCTGTCGAGACGTCTTGCCCGGATGGGCGCCCGGCGATCTCCCAAAAGCAATTCAGAAGGTTCGAACGCTCCGAGGTCTCTTCTTCGGTGGCTTTGCCATGCTGGCGGCTGCCCCATCGCACCCGGATCGGGCGGCGTGGGCCGTCTCGTCCGTCGAACAATCGACGCTTGCAAGCCAGGCTCGCTGGGGCCACATTGCCCTTGATGGGAATGGAGTTCTCCCGAAACCGCCGATAGAAGGCTGATGACTCCTGCTGCGCAACAACGCGGTAGGAGTGTGTCCACGATCCTGCCGCCAAGGAAGGATCGATCATGTCATTCACCAGCTGCATCCTGGTCATGGTTGGCGGTGCGCTCGGGACGCTCGCCCGCTACGCCTTGTCTTGGTGGGCACTGCCGATTTCCGGCCAGTTTCCATGGGGAACCTTCGTCATCAACGTGGCGGGTTCCTTTGTCATCGGGCTGTTCGGCACGCTCACCCTTGCCGACGGCAGGTACCCGGCTTCTGAAGGCTGGCGGCTTTTTGTGATGATCGGGCTCTGCGGAGGTTTTACGACGTTCTCATCGTTCAGCCTGCAGACGCTGGATCTGATGCGCGACGGCGCCATTGTTCGAGCGTCAGTCAACGTGGTGGCGTCAGTCGTGGTGTGTGTGGGCGCCGTCGCTCTTGGTCACCTCATCGGGGCCCAGCTGAACGGCGGCGCAACCAAGATCGCCCAGATGGCGATTGAAGAGGATGCTTAGTCGGGCCGGCGGACGGACTTGGTGGCGATGGAGCAGGTGGGTGCTGCTGGCACTCGCCTTTGCCGGCATTTGGTGGCTGGAAACAGGTCAAATAAACGACCATATTGACCGGTGTCTGGACGAAACATCGCCTGCGGACATCAAGAACGATCTCGAGCGGGCCGCCGCATGCCCGCACCTCACGCCCTGGTCACAGCCGCGGGCGAAACCCCTGCAACCAGATCGAGGCGGTTCCTCGATGAGGTGTGCTCGTTCCCGAATGCCCAACATGACGATCAGGTCGACGCCTTTGCCGATGCTTTGAACGAACTGGCTTTGGGCTCAAGCTACACGTTGGAGAACATCTGACGCGGGTTGAACCCGTAGAGCTCCCGCTTCATCATCAGGGCATACTGGAATGGCTTGCCAACTTTCGCGCCGGCCGGGACACCGTAACCGGTACCTATCTCGATCTTCGGGATAAAGTTGGAACTAAGGCCGGCGACAGCACCTGCAAGCGCACCTGGCAAATCAGCGAGTGATGCCCCAACCACGGAGCCGAGCACTGCGGCGGTGGGGTCGAACGACCACTTCATTTTGGCTTCCAAACCGACGAATTTGAAGCGCAGACGAGATTCCTGCAGCACCTGCATTTGCTCAGATGCGGCCATACTCAGACTGGCGAACTCCTGCTTAAAGTTCAGCGGCACGTCGCCATTTGTCGAGATGCTGAGAAAAATCGTTTCGACATGATGCCGAAGCGCAAGCCGTTCAGCTCGACGTCGTTCGTTGAACTCCAAGATGTCGTGCAAGGGTACCCTCCAGTCAGGCACCGGGATCGCATCATAAAGCTTCACCAGCATATGCCTGCCGGGAGACAGGTATTCGTGAGGGAGTAGCCGACCTGGTCCGCTTGAAATTGCATAAGATCCAGGAGCGTCAGCTTCTCTAACTGCAAACTCTCTGATTAGGCGCTCTGGCGTCGACAACCCAGGATATTTTCTCTCGGCGAATTCCAGGAGACCGGCGCGATTAAGGTCGGCGGCATCGCCACCGGGGGTAAGGCCAGGACCGGCCATCAACACGAACCGATCCCAGAACAAGAGAAACGGCTTGGACAGCGGCGTGGAAAACGTACGCCCCGCCCTTTTGCTAGCGTTGCGGTGTTTAGAACCGATTATTAGTCCGCGGAAATCTTCGTCGCCACTTTCTTGCATTCCGCTCCCCTTTTGGTTCGCCACGCTAACAGTCGCCTCGGGACATCAATAGTCGGATCTGCACATGTTTCATTGGATTGCAGACAGCCTGACCAATCTCGTCTCCCGTATGGGACAGTGAGGGACAAGGCGGCGTCGAGCTACTACGGCCTGCCGACCCTGTCCGATCAGGAATTGCTCAACGCCTACCGTGGCGCATGGCTGCCGCGGAAGATCGTCGACATCCCAGCCTTTGACAGTGTCGGGGCGTGGCGTGACTGGCAGGCAGACGGGGAGGACATCGGGCCGACCGAGGCTGAGGAAAACAGGCTCAATGTCCGTGCCAAGGTTCTGGATGCCCGTATCAAAGCTCGTTTGTGGGGTGGGGCGAAGGCGCTGTCTGTCGGCGAGGTCAGCACCGCTGCCAAGCAGGACGGTCAGTGGGTCATGCTCCCGCTGATCCTCAAGGATGCCGCCGCGATCAAAGCCATGGTGAGCGGCAAACGCAATCTGTCGGCCGGCTACGTCTGCGAACTCGACTGGACGCCCGGCCTGACCGCTGATGGCGAGGCCTACGACGCGCAACAGCGCTCCATCAAGATCAATCATCTCGTGCTCGTGGATCGCGCGCGGGCTGGTTCACAAGCTCGCATCGGCGATGCGGGGAACTGGGGCGCCGCCCCGATTTCGTGGTAGGCCTGGTGGCGTGACACACGCACACAACTGTCGCTGTTGATCGTTTTGAATGGAGTTCCCAATTGCGGCCGCTAAGATGGCTTGTACCGTCGCAGTTGTAGGAACTCTTGGAATGGTTCAGGAAGACACGGCTTTGACCGCGCGGATAGTGATAACAATCGTCGAGGACAAGCGGCAGTTAGTAGTCCATCTGTACGAGCCAGGACAAGAGCCATTCAAGTATCTTAGCAAAACGTTCGATCAGATACTCGACACGGGCTTTGCCGAGTTCTCGAAAGTGCTGGGAGAATCCTTAATATTCGGCAGTCCCGCGCTGTTGAGGCTGTTTGCAGACGACATCAGGGCATCCAAAGGCAAGACAAGTCAGGGGGATGTGCCGGAACCTTCAATTGACGAGTTGGAACAGGCACTGCTCGAGATGCTCCAAATTCGTCCCCAGAAGGTCGCGATGATCGTCGCGAAGGCAACGGACCGCTTTCCCGGTTTCTGGGACGGGAGCTTTCCCGAAGCCAAAGCAGATGAAGCACTTGCTCGGTTGGCGGAGCATGATGACGTGCTCTCCTTCGGGGACATCAAAAACTGGCGGCACAGCGAAATGTGCAGGCGCTCTCTGGACGAGGCAGAGAGCAGCCAGATCTGACGGCTTCGATCGGGCCGGCAGGCAATCTCGAATGCAATTGGAGACGGACCATTGGGTAGCAACCGTCGGTTCGTGGGCAACCAAGGTGGAGGGTGCACTCGAGGCGGTATTCAAGGAGAGCGCTCAGGAACTGGTGAGCCAGTTGAATGAGCTCGCACCGGTCGACACCGGCTTCCTCCGTGCCTCGATGATGGCATCGACCACTGCGATGCCTCAGATGACGCGGGCGAACCCGGGCGCAGCCGTTCCCGGCGATCTTGGCGATATCGTTCTCGTCGTCGCTGGCGCGGATCTCGGCGACACGATCCACCTCGGCTACACCGCGAACTACGCCGCCTTCGTCCATTTCGGGGCATAGGGCAGGACACCACGGCCTTGGGTGACGCTGGTTGCTCAGCGGTGGGAAATGATCGTTGCCGAGAAGGCTGGCGAGGTAAGGCGCCGGTTGTGACTGTAGAGTTTACTGGAATGTGCTCCAATGCTGGTCCTATACTGCCTCCATGGCTAAAAGTGACGTCTACCTTTGTCGAGTATGTGGTTTTGATAACTATCCGGACGCCCCCTGGGGTGCAGATGGCCGCCAGCCCTCGAATAATATCTGCCCGTGCTGTGGTGTTGAGTTTGGATATGACGACGATGATGACCCAGATTTTCTAAGTCGGCGCCGCGAACACTGGGTTGTCTCTGAGAGGTGCCGCTGGTTCACGCCAAAGCTTAAGCCGGTGCAATGGAACGCCAAAAACCAGATGCTTTCTATTCCAGTCCGGTTTCTCCATGAGCGGGATAAACAATTGATAGCGGGTTTGCCCTGACTGGGAAGCCGGGTCGGGGCCATGTCATATGCCGACAATCAAAACATCGATCTGGCTCGCTCTCAAGGCGAGGGTGCATGGGCGCAGTGTCGCCGATTGCGACGAATGTGAGTAGCTTGTCGAAAGCTGGCGCCATCGCGTCGCTAGCAAGAGATCGGCATCGGCAACATCTTGTGGAACGCGGCCTTCTCAAACGTTCGCTTGGTTCATAGCCGGGCGGAAGCATGTTCGAAATCTGGCCCGGCAACCCATGTCACCATTTGTCTTCGTGCCGTCTTCCGTAGGCCGCATGATGGCAAAGGCGAGCAAGGGCAAGCTGAGCGCGGCAAAAGCCTTTCTGTCAGAGAGTTCGCCGCTTACAACGGCGGATAGCCAGGCGGCGCATGAAAGCACGAACAGAACCACGACAAGAATTCGGAGCCAGACCGGGTTCTTCATTTGCATCTGTCAAACCGCATTTTGCATCATGCACCGGTCGACCAAGTCCTCACATCAAGCGCGATCGGGACGGCGCAGCGCTGCACGCCCGGCTGCTTCGGCGATGTCGGCGTCTTCAATGAGGCCTGACATCGCGTGTCCAGCCCAGCCGAACTCGATGCCGTCGTCTTCCTCGGCAGCGTGCCAGTATCGTTCGATGACCCAATGGTACAGACCGTCCCTGCGCCTCACGATGAGCAAACGCCAGTCGGTTGGGCCGTCGATGAGCCGCACCACTTCGGAAAATTTGTAGTCATCCGGATTTAGCATTTTCTTTCCTGTCAGATGGCAGGGGAGGCGAGGGCGATATCCCGAGCGGCGCGATGAACCCGGCGAGGACCATGCTTCGGCAGCCGTGTCCATCTCCATCGCCGCCAGGTCAGGACCCGCTCGTCCCGGAGTTGCACCAAGCTAGTCAAATGCGAACCCGGCTGACAATAAACGTTGCCCGTGCAAAACGGGATTGCGTCAGGGTAACCCGATGCGGCATACAGGAACCACGATGGCGCATTGCGTCGAAAAGGGCTGCTTCAGCGGCCCTTTTTACGTTTCTGGCAGTGCAGATCGAAGGGCGCGCCTTGGCCACTTCATCGACAACACGCTACCGTTCGGTGACGACGCACATGCGCCGCCGGTGTGGGGCGAGGGCGCAGCGTCGACCCTCAGGGTCGTATCGCCGCGTTGAAAATGCCGATGGCGAGGATTGCAAACAGGGTCAGGGCCCCGATCCCGCCGGCGATGATGCACCACCAGGCGCGGCCCTGTCCTTCGAGCGCTGGATTTGCCCTGAGCATCCGGCGCGCCATGATGCCCTGGTAAAGGGCATAGCAGGATCCGAGACCGGCGAGCCAGATAATCGAATACACGACGCCACGCGTGAGCATTCTGTCGAGCCTGATCTGCTCGGCCGTCAAACCTGAAGTCTCGTCAGCCATAGATCGCCCCCCAAGCAGCAGCGCTTCATCGACCTGAACGCAGCCCAGCCAACGATACGCTGGGAGCACGCCAAATCAGCTTTGGACCTGCCTCACATGAATTCATTTCGGAATCAAAGGCCCTTTAGGCGATCAAGCTTCGCGATGAGCTCACGCACGGCAGCGGTGTTTTCTCGAACGGCTTCAGTGTTGGCTACACCGACCTCGATCATCTGCGATGCTTTGCGTTGGTTCAATCTGCCGATGAACCAGAATATCGCGCCAAACAAAAGCGCACTCAGACCGATGGCAACGACCTTCGACATGTCCATTTGAAAAATGTTCGTCCTCTGAACAACAAGAAAAATCCAGCGCAACAAAGCAAAGCTGGCTCGCCACGGCAATAGGCGAAGTACAACCGCATAGGGGCATCCCGGCAGTATCCACCACGGGATGGCCGTCCCCGATCCACCGCCCCGAAAGGTCCCCCCATGCCCGCACCATCAGGTAACCAGTTCTGGAAGGTGCGCAGCTCTCATGGCCGTGCCCCGATCTTCGCCAACTCCGACGAACTTTGGCAGGCATGCACCGAATATTTCGAATGGGTCGAGGCGAACCCGCTCCATGAAGCCAGGCCCTTTGCCTATCAGGGCGAGGTCAAGGTCGAGATGATCGAAAGGATGCGGGCGATGACCATTTCGGGTCTCTGCATCTTTCTCGGCATCGCCCGCAGGACATGGGACAATTACGGCGAGCGTAACGGCTTCGACGACGTCACCGCGCGCGTCGAGGCGATTATCCGGACGCAGAAATTCGAAGGTGCGGCGGCCGATCTGTTGAACCCGACCATCATCGCCCGCGAGCTCGGCCTTGCCGACAAGGCCGAGCTGACCGGCAAGGCCGGGGCGCCGCTGACGTCTGCGGTGGACGAGCTTTCCAAGAACGACATTGCCCGCCGCGTCGCCTTCCTCCTGGCGCAGGGACTGAACAGTGCAGCTCAGTGAGGTGCTGGCCGCCCTCGACGCGCTGCCCCAGCAGGCGCGCCAGGAAGTGATCGACGAGGCGGTGAAGGCGTCGGCCGGCCGCTACATGATCCCCAATCCCGGGCCGCAGACCGAGGCCTGGCTCTCCAAGGCCGATGAAACCTTCTATGGCGGTGCGGCCGGCGGCGGCAAGACGACGCTGATCTGCGGCCTGGCGCTCGAGGAATACCAGCCGGCGCTGATCCTGCGCCGGCAGGCGACCCAGCTCAAGGGCATCGAGGACGAGCTTACCCGGATGCTCGGCGGCCGCGACGGCTACAACAGCCAGTCGCATGTCTGGCGCCTGGCCAATGGCGGCAAGATCGAGCTCGGCGGCGTGCCGCATGAGGCCGACAAGGAAAAATACCAGGGCCGCGCCCACCGGCTGAAGGCCTTCGACGAGATCACCCAGTTCACCGAGAGCCAGTATCGCTACATCATCGGCTGGTTGCGCGATGCCAGGGGCCGGCGCTGCCGGGTCGTTGCAACAGGCAACCCGCCGACCTCGGCTGACGGCATGTGGGTGGTCAGGTACTGGGCGCCATGGCTCGACAAAAGCCACCCCAAGCCTGCGGCTTCAGGCGAACTCCGATGGTTCACCACCGTCGGCGGCGAGGACCGCGAGGTCGATGCGGATTATGTCGGGCCAAAGGGCGAACGGCCCAGGTCCAGGACCTTCATTCGCTCGATGCTGGAAGACAATCCGGAGCTGATGGCGACGGGCTATGCCGCACAACTCGAAAGCCTGCCCGACGAGATCCGCGAGCGGTTGCGCTACGGCTCGTTCGAGGCAGGCGGCAAGGACGATCCCTGGCAGGTGATCCCGACCGGCTGGATCAGGCAGGCGCAGGCGCGGTGGCTCGCCACCCCGCCCGACCTGCCGATGACGGCAGTGGCCGCGGACATCGCCCAGGGCGGGGCCGACAAGACACAGATCCAGAGCCGGCGCGAGTGGTGGTATTCGCCTTTCGCCAGCTACAAGGGCAGCGAAACGCCCGACGGGCCGACGGCAGCCGGGCTGATCGTCAGGCAGATGCGCGACCGTTGTCGTGTCGTCGTCGATGCCGGCGGCGGTTATGGCGGCGACACGCTGACCCAGCTTGCCCATGCCGATGTCGACTGTTTCGGCTTCAAGGGTGGCAGCGGCTCGACCGCTTCGACACGCGACGGCCTCTATGGTTTTGCCAATCTCCGGGCCCAGGCCGTCTGGCAGTTTCGCGAACTGCTCGACCCGGCTTATGGCGCGCGCATCGCCTTGCCGCCCGATGCCGAGCTGGAGGCCGACCTTGCCGCCTACCGATATGAAATCCGCGCCGGCGGCGGCGGCGAGGACATCCTCGTCCTGGCCAAGGATGTCATGCGCGAACAGCTCGGCCGCTCCCCCGACAAGGGCGACACCACGATCATGCTGTCGGCATCCGCAATCAGCGGGCTGAAGCGCCCCAAGGCAGCGCAGGAGCGGCGGGAGCAATCGAGGATGCGGCTCCAGTCGGTGACATCGAACAGTACCCTGAAGGCCAAACTGCGAGGAAAACGCCCATGAGCGGACTTTTCGGAAGCAAGAAGCAGTCCTATCCCGAGCCGGAGCCGCCGGCGACGATGCCGGACCCAGAGGATCCGTTGGCCAAGCGCCAGCGCAGCCGCACGCGCTCCCTGGCGCCGGCGGCCAGAAGCAGTGCCGCCACCGATCGCCTGGCGCCCGTGCCCGGCACCATCGGGCGTGAGTTCTCGCGCGGAACGCTCGGGGCTGTCTGATGAGCGATCAGGCAGGCCGCGACCTGATGGAGATCGATGCGCGCCTTTTCGCCGCGAAGGGCTCGCTCGATCACCTGTACCAGGAAATCGCCGAGTTCCTGTATCCCGAGCGGGCCGACTTCACGACCGATATCGTGCTGGGCCAGGAGTTCGCCGCGCATCTGACCGACGCCACGCCTGTCTTGATGCGGCGCGAGCTTGGCGACCAGATCGGCTCGATGGTACGGCCCGACGGCCGCCAGTGGTTCAAGGCGGCGGCGTCCAACAAGAGCGTCGGGCGCGATCGCGCGGCGGCGTCGTTCCTCGAATTCATGACCGACGTCAACAGCGCCATCCTGAACTCGCGCGACAGCGGCTTTCGCCGCGCCGCCCAGCAGGTCGAACATGACTTCGCCACCTTCGGCATGGGCTGGCTGCAGGTCAGCTACAACAGGACCCGCGACAACCTGCTCTATCGCTGCCATCACCCCAAGCACATGGCCGGGCAGGAGGGGCCCGACGGCCAGGTCAACCATGTCCACCGCAAATGCGACATGACGGCCGCGGCCATGGCCCACCTTTTTGGCGAGGCGAAACTTCCCCAGGCGGTGAAGAACGCGCTGCGCGACAAGGACCTCAAGACGACCTTCAAGGTCCGCCACATCTTCATTCCGCTCGATCTCTACGAGCCGCACCGCAAATTCCCCAAGGGCGCAAGATGGGCTGACGTCTATGTCAGCGAAGACGGCACCATTCTCCAGGAGCTGCCGGCCTTCACTTTCGACTACGTGGTGCCGCGCTGGTGGCTTCTGTCGGGCAAGTTTTATGCGGTTTCGACGGCAGCCTCGATCGGGCTGACCGAAAGCCGCATGTTGCAGCGCATGAAGATGACGATCATCGAGGCCGGCGAAAAGCAGGTCGACCCGCCGCTGATCGCCACGCAGGACGCCGTCCTGTCGCCCATCGACCTCGGCGCCAATGGCGTGACCTTCATCGACAGCGAATATGACGAACGCCTGGGCGCTGCACTGCGCGTGCTCGACCTCGGCAAGAATGTCGGCCTGGGCATCGATCTGATCAACGACCAGCGCAACCAGCTCGGCGATGCGTTCTTCCTGAGCAAGCTCCAGCCGATCGCGCAGGCCGACAAGACCATGACGGCCTATGAGGCGGCGCAGCGCGTCCAGGAATGGATCCGCAACGCGATTCCGCTGTTCGGCCCCATCGAGCATGAATGGACAGGTGCGGTACTCGACCTGACCACCGAAAAGGTGATGCGGGCCGGCGGCTACGGTCCGGTCGACCGCAACGGCGTTCCCTTGGACATGCCCGACATCCTGCTTGGCCAGACCATTCAGTACGAGTTCAACAATGTGCTGAAGGAAGCACGCGACCGCCAGGTGCTGAACGCCTTCCAGGAAAGTGCCGGCGTGTTGCAGGCGGGTGTGGCGCTCGATCCGTCGCTTGCCGGCGAGGTCGACGCCCGCACCATGTTCCGCGACGCCTTTGCTGCGGTGCCCGGCGGCCGCGCCGACTGGCTGATCGACGCCGAGCAGGCGGCGGCCAACCGCCAGCAGGCGCAGCAGGCCATGGCCGAGCAGCAGCAGATGCAGCAGGTCGGCGATGGTGCTGCGGTCGCCACCCAGGTCGGGGACGCAGCGCAGTCGATCCGGGCGGCATTTGGACAATGACCCACAAACATTATCGCCCCTGGCATCCTCTCACTGTTCGCCCCGACAATGAGATGCCGCGCAACGACCTGGAAATCCGCAAGGCCGATTGCGCAGCACTGCAGGCGCTCGCCGCCGGCGTCGCCAATGAGGACCAGCAAAAGCGTGCACTCGGTGCGATCCTGCACATTTGCGGCCTGCACCAGCCGGCCTGGATGCCGGCCGAGCATGGCGGCGAGCGCGACAGCTGCTTTGCCGCCGGAAAGCAGCATGTCGGCTTCCAGATCAGGAAGCTGATCACCCATTCCCTTTCCATTTTGACAGGTGAGAGCAATGACCGACCAGCCCATGACCGCCGCAGCGGCAAACCATCCGACGAGCGCAACGCCTGTCGCGCCAAACCCTGATCCGGCGGCTGCACCCGCGTCGGCCCAGGCTCCGGCCCCGGGCGCTGCTCCGGACGCGGCGCTTCAGTCGCTGCGCGAACAGCTCGCCGGCGGCGACGCCGCCATGATGAAGCAGCTCGAGCGCTACAGGTCGACCGACGAGATTTCGAAGGCGTTCCGTGAGGGCTACAAAAACGCCAAGAACGGCGGCCGGCAGATCGAACTGACCGACGCTTCGACATCAGAAGAGGTCATGGCCTATCGCGAGGCAAACGGCATCCCGCAAGACGCAACTGAGTATCCGGGCGCGTTCCGCGACGGCTTCGAGGTCACCGACGCCGACAAGGCGATCCTGTCCGACTTCAAGGCGGCGATGCATGAACGCAACGTCCCGCCGAAGATGGCAGCCGCCGCACTCGACTGGTATCAGGATTTCGCCGCCGCCCAGGCCCAGGACCTCAATGCCCAGCTCGCCAGGGTCGCCGGCGAAACGCAGAAGACCCTTCGCGCCGAATGGGGCGGCGACTATGACGGCCAGATCGGCGCGGCACAGGAGCTGATGAAGGCGCATCTCGGCCAGGACGGTTTCGGCGAGATGATGAGCCTGCGCCTCATGGACGGCTCGCGCCTGCAGGACAGCCTGCCATTCGTCAAGATGATGGCGACCATCGGCGCCGACTATTACGGCTCGACGGCCATCCTCACCGGCGACATCGAGGCGACGGGCAAGACGCTGGAAGCGCAGAAGCAGGAGCTTCTGGCGCTGCGCGTCGCAAACCCCGAAAAGTTCAAGAGCGACGACGTCCAGGGCAAGCTGACGAAGATCTACGCCCAGCTCGAAAAGGTCAGCGCCCGCACGTGATCCGGGCGCCTTCATAACAACGCGGCATCCCGGTTTCCGGCCCCGCACCCTGCCTCAATGCAAGCTGATGTGATGCCCCGCGCCAGGCGCGAGTAGCGGCCCCGTGCTTCGGCGCGGCATCCCGCGAAAGCCCTGATGCGGCACCCTGATCACGGCTGGAAGACCCCCTCCAATCATCATCGAAGGAATTCAAAAATGGCCTATGCCATCACGAAAACCCAGTACCGTGATGAGTGGGTCGTCGCCTTTCAGCGCGGCGAAACCTACCTCAAGGACTGCGTCACCAAGGAACTCATGATCAGCGGCCTGACGGCGTCGTTTGCGCTCCAGGGCGCTGCCGGCCGCATGACCAGGCGCGGCACCAACGGGCTCATCCCGTCGCGCAACCGCGCCGACACGCAGCCGACGGTGACGCTGGAAGAAAAGCACACCAAGGAGACCCGCACCGGCTTCGACGTGTTCACCGCACCGGCGAACCTGCGCGAGGCGATGCAGAACGCCAGCGCGCTCACGGCCTCGCGTGAAATCGACCACACCATCATCGACGCGCTGGCTGCCGCCACCAACTCTTATGCCGGCGGCGCGGCCCAGACCCTGACCTATGGCAAGACCGTCGATGCGCTGACCGAGCTTTTCGAGCTCGACGTCATGGTCGGCAACGAGATCACCTGCCTGTGGACCCCCAAGGCATGGGCTCGCCTCCTGACCTTCCAGGAGTTCAAGTCGGCCGACTACATCGATGCCAAGCCACTCGTCGGCCTGGCGCTCGACAAGCCGAAAATCTGGCTCGGCGCCAAGCACATCATGCACAACGGCCTGCCCGGCAAGGGCACGGCAACGGCGTCCAACTTCATCTTCGCAAAGCCTGCCGTGGGTCATGCCATCGCCGGCGATGTCAAGGTCGATGCGGGCTACAACGGCGAGGACGATTACTCCTTCGACCGCGCCACCATCTACGACGGCGCCACCATCCTGCAGCAGGCCGGCGTGATCAAGGTCGTCACCGACGACACCGCTGCATTCTCGTAAGGAGGCTTGCACATGGCTTATGATACCAACGGCTTCAAGCTCCTGAGCGATGGCCTTTCGGGCCCCAGCACCATGAAACAGTGGCTGCTGGACACCGTGGACGCCATCGCGACGGTCAACACCAACAACTTCATCAGCGACGGTTTCGCCAGGGGCGCACGCCAGGGCGACATCGTCATCGTGCGCACCCGCACGACCACGCTGTCCGGCCCGGTGACGGCGATCAACCATTGCTGGGTGATCGACGAAAAGACCGGCGCCGACGGTCTCGGCATCGACCTGACCGACGGCCTCGCCATCACGGCGACCGACACCGACTAACGCCGGCCAAGGCAACGGGGGAGGCTTTCGGGCCTCCCTTTTCCATTTCCCTTTGATCCACGGTGACATCATGAACCAGCTTGTGAAACTTGCGGGGCATCGCTTTGCGCAGGCCGACTATTCCATCGGCCGTTATGCCGCGACCGTCCCTTCGGAAACCACGCTCGCCGACGTCACGCATCCCGAATTCTTCGCCAATCACCTGGCGGTCTTTCGGCCCGGCATGACCATCGACATCCTTTCGGACGACCATGCGCTCGACTGCACGCTGCGTGTCCTGGCGATCACCAGGACGTCGGCTCAAGTGCGGGTGATCAGGCTCTTCGACGAGGCGGCCGCTCCCAGGGTTGCTGCCGTCGATATCAGCCAGCCCGAGATCAGCTTCGGCGGTCCGCGCCAGAAGTGGCGCTTCCTCCATGGCGGCGAGGTGATCCAGGCCGGCTTCGACAGCAGGGACGCCGCCGGCAAGGCGGCCGAAAAATACATCGAGCTGATGAAGGGCTGACAATCCCCATGGCGACAAAGCTTGAGGTCTGGAAGCAGGCGCTGGTGCATCTCGAAAAGGAGACCATCGTCACTCTGAACGACGATGCCGAGGCCGTCTATGCCTTCGGCAACGCCTGGGCAGGCGTGGTCGAGGAGGCCTTCAACGCGGGCGACTGGAATTTCGCCAAGGCGTCGACGGCCCTGGCGGCCAATGGCGCGCTGGTGCCGGCGCTCGGCTGGGCCCATGCCTTCGACTATCCCCCGGGCTGGCTGCGCACGATCGCTGTCTCCGACAGGCCCGGCTTTGCGACCTTCCACGACTATGCCGACGAGGGCGGTTACCTGCATTCCAGCGCGCCTGAGCTCTATCTGCGCTTCATCAGCGACGCCAACGCGGCCGACGACAGGGTTTCGACCTGGCCGACGATGTTCTGGCGTTATGTCGCGCTCAAGCTCGCCTTCGACACCTGCGGCCGGCTGACCTCGGGCGACACGCTGGAGGACAAGCTGCGTGTGCGCATGGAAAAGGCCCTGCTGAAGGCCAGGAACGTCGATGCCCGCAATGAAAACAACAAGGTGATCCAGCCGGGCAGCTGGCTGCGTGCCCGGCGCGGCGCCGGTGTCGCCGGTGGTTCTGGTGGTTCCGGCGGCACGCTGGTCGGCGGCCAGATCACCTTTGGCGAGGGCGACGTCTGATGCCCCGCGTTTCAGCACCGGTCTATGCCCTGAATGGCGGCGAAGTCGGCGAGGAGGCCCTGTCGCGCCTCGATCTCGAGCGCATGCAGTTCGCTTCGGCGCTCAGCTCCAACATCCTGCCCCGCGTCGTCGGCTCGATGACGCTGCGCCCCGGCCTAGAACACATCGCCGACATCAATCTCGGCGACGTCCGGCTGCTCGAATATTCCTTCGCCGGCTCGAACGCCTCCATGCTGGTGCCGATCCTGTCGAACAACGAGATGCGCGTCCTCAAGGACAATGCCTTCGTTTCGCGCGTGGCTGTTGCGACCACGATCGCCAATGGCGACTTCAATGCCTTCACCGGCTGGACGAATGCCAGTGCCGCCGGCGCTTCGGCCAATGTGTCGGGCGGCAACCTGGTGCTGACAGGCACCACGCAGGGCCGCGCCGCAGCGCGCCAGACGATCACGGTGGCCGTTGGCGACCAGGGCAAGGAGCATGGCCTGCGCGTCGAGGTCGTTCGCGGGCCGGTCTGGGTCCATATCGGCTCGTCATCAGGGGCAAGCGACGTTCTTGCCCTGTCGGTGCTCAATGACGGCGACCATTCGATCGCCTTCACGCCGACGACAGCGAACATCTATCTCGAAATCTACACCGACAAGGCGCGCCAGGCGCTTGTCACCCGCTGCCAGATCGATGCGCCCGGGCCGCTGGTTTTGTCGACGCCCTGGGCGACGGGCGATCTCGCCGCACCCCGCCACAAGCAGAATATCGACGTGCTGTACCTCGCCTCGCGCCAGTTCCAGCAGCGCGAGATCCAGCGCCGCGGCGACACCAGCTGGGGCATCCAGCGCTACAAGGTCGATGACGGCCCGTTCGTGGCCGCCGACGGCACCGTGGCGTTGACGCCCTCGGTCTACACCGGCAATGGGACGCTGACGGCCAGCAGGCCGTTTTTCGAGGCCAGCATGGTCGGCCGCCTGTTCAGGCTGTTCCAGTCCGGCCAGACCGTGCAGGAGAGTTTCACCGCGGCACCGGCAAATGGCGCGTCGATCCGTGTGTCCGGCGTCAACGCGGCGCGGGACTTCACCTTCCAGGTATCCGGCGCCTGGGCCGGTTCGGTGCGCCTCGAGGTTGCCACCGATGACGGCAGCGGCAATCCCGGCGCCTGGAGCACGGTGAGCACCTATGCGGCAAATGCAGGGCCGACGAATTACCGGGACCCCGACAACAACGTCGTCAAGTTCTTCCGCTTCGTCGCCGTCACCTACACCAGCGGCACCATCGACACGACCCTCATCTATACCGGCGGCAGCCAGGTGGGCGTGGCCAGGATGACCGGCTACACCAGCGGCACGGCCGTCAACATGGAGGTGCTGAGCCGTTTCTACTCGCTAAGCCCTACATTCGAATGGGATTTTTCGACCTGGTCCGATTATGACGGCTGGCCGTGGGGCATCGAGGCTTTCGGCGGCCGTCTCTACTGGGGCAAGGGCGACTTCGTGCATGGCTCGGTGCCTGACGCCTTCCACAGCTTCGACGACAATGTCGAGGGCGACAGCGCCCCGATCTACCGCTCGATCGGCGCCAGCACCGACAGGGGCATCCTCTGGCTGCTCGGCCTGCAGCGCCTCATCGCCGGCACCGACAATTCCGAGATTTCGATCAAGTCGTCGAGCTTCGACGAGCCGCTGACGGCGTCGAGCTGGTTCCCGGTCGATGGGTCAACCCAGGGCAGCTACGATCTGCGCTCGGTCAAATGCGACAAGGACGGCATCTTCGTGCAGAGCACCGGGCTTAGCGTCTTTTCGCTGATCGCCGAGCAGGGCACGCTGGACTACAGCGCCATGGACCTGACGGAAATGCATGAGGAGATCTGCGACGGCTCGCCTGTCGTCAGCGTCGCCGTGCAGCGCCAACCCGATACGGTCGTGTGGTTCATTCTCGAAAACGGCGAAGCGCGCGCCCTGACATACCGTCCCTCGCAGAAGGTAGTTGCCTGGTCGCGCGTGGTCACCGACGGCCAGTTCAGGCAGGTCATCGCCTGCCGGGGCAAGGGCCAGGACAATGTCTATTTCGCCATCGTGCGCAACGGCACGCAGCGGCTCGAACGGCTGGCCGACCTGAAGGACTGCCGCGGCGGCAAGACCAACTGCCTCGCCGACGGCTTCACGCGCTTCACCACGACAGCGGGGCAGACGACATTTGCCGTGCCGCATCTGCAAGGCAAGGGCGTGACCGTGTGGGTCGATGGCGCAGCACTCCATGACCAGGACAATCTTTATCCCGTGACCGCGGGCCAGGTGATCCTGCCGGCGCAACCGGCCGGCAAGGCGGTCGTCATCGGGCTGCCTTATGTCGGGCGCTGGAAGTCGACGAAGCTGGCTTATGGGGCTGCCAACGGCACGGCGCTGTTCAAGAAGAAGCGGGTGGCGCAGCTCGGCCTGTATCTTGTGAAAACGATGCTGGACGGCCTGCGCGTCGGCAAGGACTTCGACAGCCTCCGCCGCCTGACGGTGACCAAGGGCGACAAGCCGATCGCTGCGAACACGCTGTTCAACAGCTTCGACGCCGACATGATGTCGGTGTCCAGCGACTGGAGCACCGACAGCCGCCTGTGCCTCGAACATCGCTCGCCATACCCGTTCACGGCCGGCTCGCTGGTCATGGATGTGCAGACCAATGGCTGACATCAGGCCGGCCGACGACATCGACTTCGCGCGTTTCTACGGTGGCGTGCGGGTGACGGGGCAGTGGATCGGCCGCGCGCTCTGGCGTCGTCGGCTCCTGGCTGGCTTCGGCTGTGTGATCGAGACCGCCGAGGGCGAATGGATGGCCTTTCTCGAGGTGCCGGCCGAAGCGCGCAGGCCGTTCATCTTCCGCCACATCCTCCAGGTGCTGGCGGAGGTGAAGGCAAGCGGCGCCCGCGTCATCAAGGCGACATGCGACACCGCGATCCCCCGCGCCGAAGCGCTGATGGTGAAGCTCGGCTTCAGGCCGACAGACGAGATCTTGGATGGAAAGGTGGTTTGGCAATGGGTTTCCTGACACCTGTTCTTGGAGCGATCGGCACGATCGCCAGCATCGGCGGCACGATCATGTCGGTTGCCGGCGCCATGCAGGAGGGCCGCGAGCAGAAGGCCCGCTTCCAGTATGAGCAGAAGGTTGCGGCACAGCAGGCCGACGAGGCCGCGGCGGCAAGCCAGCGTGACGCGATGGCCCGCTACCGTGAGGGCCGATACCTGCTCTCCCAGCAGCAGGCCGCCATTGCCGGCTCTGGCGGGAACATGACCGATCCGTCGGTCATGCGCATCATGGACGACACAACCGAGCAAGTGACGCTCGCGGCAGAAACGGACATCTACAAGGGCGACCAGCAGGCGCGCGGCTACAACGACGCTGCCAAGGTGGCCGGCTACAACGCCAACAGCGCGATGCGAGCGGCGCGCATCAAGGCCGCAAGCACGCTCTTCTCCGGCATGTCGACGATGTTCAGCCGCTTCGGCGAAAGCAACACGAAGACCGCGACCTCGTCGACGGTCACGCCTCCCTATCCCTCCTAAGGGTGAATAGCACATGGTAAACATCCCTACCGCTCGTGACGTGGGTTACAACAACCCGCGCTCGGGCCGCATCGCGAATTCCGGGCCGACGCCCATGGTCGGCGCTGCCATGCAGGACGCTGGCCAGTCCATCGTGCAGGCAAGCTACAGCCTGCTCGAGCTGGCCGAGCGCGAGAAGATCGACGTCGCCAACGACCGCTCGAATGCCGTGTCGACCAGCCTGACGCGATTTCTCGCCGATGAGGAACAGCGTTTCCTCAAGGCGCGCGAGGAGAGTTCGGAAAGCGGCATCGGCTTCACGCGCCAGTTCATGGAGGGCCACCAGCAGCGCGCCAACGACTTCGCCAAGGCCAATTTCGAGGGCCTGACCAAGGACGCGCAGACCACCTATCTCAACAACATCCTGGCGCGCGGCAACGTGCTCTATGAGAAGGCCGACGAATACGAGCGCAACGCCAAGGGCGCCTATTACGACCGCACCACCAACACCAACCTCGACACCTACCGCACCCAGATCCGCAACAATGCGGCGAACTTCGAGGATCTGAAGCGCCAGGGCCTGGAAGCGATCAACTCGGCAAACATGCCAGAGCCGTGGAAGGCGGCGCGCCGGCAGCAGTGGGAAGCGGACGCGGCCGAAAGCAAATGGCGCTGGAAATTCAGTCAGAACCCGACGCAGGCGCTTGCCGACCTCAAACCGAGCGGCACGAAAAGCCTGATCCGCGCGGAAGAGGGGTTCCGCGACGAACCGTACCGGGACGTCAATGCCTGGCGCATCGGCTATGGCTCCGACACGGTGACGCTTGCCGATGGCTCGCATGTTCCCGTGAAGCCGGGAATGAAGATTACGCGTGAAGACGCCGAACGTGATCTGCAGTACCGCCTTGCCGAGCGCGAAGGAAAAAGGGCCCGCGAGCAGATCGGCGCGAAGTGGGATAGCCTTCCGCTCAACACTCGGGCGGCGCTGGAGTCCGTTGCCTACAACTATGGGTCACTGCCCGGTGAGGTCGTCGATGCGGTGAAGACGGGAGACACCGAAGCCGTCGCCAGTGCGGTTGAGGGTCTGTCAGCCAACCCAAATCGGCGCAAGCGCGAAGCCGCGCTTATCCGCGGTGGCGGCAGCGTCGAACCTGATGACGAGTATGCTGCCATCCCACACGACCGCCGCGAAGTCCTGGCTGCCTGGGGCGAGACGGAACACAGCCAGCAGGTGACGAAAGACCGCGTCACGACGAAGCATCACTATGATGACCTGATTGCCACCGAGCCAGACACGGTTCGGGAAAGCGTGATCCTCGATGACCCGAAGCTCGACAACGGCGACAAGGCCGTTCTGGTGAATGCTCTCCGCACTGCGCAGAAGGACAGCGGCGCAGTGAATGCCATGATCGGCGCCATGGCAAAAGGCGACGTGTCGGTGAATTCTTTCGACAACGACCAGACGAAGGTCGCCAACAATGCCTACGACAAGCTCATCGGCGCAGCTAAGGATGCTGACGAGCAGCGAGCCATCACGTCCGATTTTGTGGCACGCACCCGCTACATTCCGAAGCGGGTTCAGGCAGAACTGCGGAATGGTGCCGCGTCAACGGATGCGGCGACAATGGCGCAGGCCATGGAGGCGAGCCTTAGCCTGTCGAAGACGGCCCCCGCATCCTTTGACGCCTTCGAGGGTTCGGCTGCCGTCCGCAAGAAAATGGACGTGTACCGGGCCTTTACCCAAGACATGGGTTTCACTCCGGAGGAAGCGGCAAAGAAGCTGATCAAGGCGAATGATCCGGCCTATGCCGGTCCACGTGAAGCGCTCTTCAAATCGAAGACGGTTGCCGACGAACTGAAGAAGGTAGATGCGGCCTCGATTGCGGCGACGTTCGACAACAGTTTCCTTGGCATTGCTTCAAACCCGTCACTGGGACCGAACGAGATGGCCGCCGCGGCCATGGTCGAGAATTTTCGCTCGATCTACGAGGAAGCCATCGTGGATGCGGGCGGCGATCTGGTCGCAGCCAAGAAAGCAGCGACCGAGCGGTTTCATCGCACCTATGGCGTGTCCGCGCTTTCCACCATGGGTAGCAAGGTGGTCGTCAAAAACCCACCCGAAAAGCGGTACCCGGTGGGGCCAGACGGCTCGCACGACTACATACGCAACCAGCTTGCCGCCGATCTGAAGAAAAATGGCATAGAGGCCGATGAGGTTTTCCTGAACCCCAATATCGACACGGACCAAGATATCCGTGCGGGCCGACCGGCTAGCTATCATGTGTTCTACGAAAAGAACGGTCAGCTTCAGATGTTCAATTTCCCCTTCTATCCGGACCCTGAGGCGGCCAAAGCTGAAGCCCTCAAGGCTTCCGAAGCGATCAACAAGAAAAACAAGGCGGCAATCATCGAAGACACCGCCGCAGGCAAGGACGCGCTCGCGGCGACTGAAGGTAGCCCAGCCTCGATACAGGCGCAGGCAGTCGAGGCGGCGCGCTACAAGTCGCGGCTTGAGCGAGCGCGTCGCGAAGAGCGCGTCGCCAATCCTGGCCCTCTGGGCGGGAGCAACAACGCAGATGAACTTCAACCCACGCCATGGAATGCCATGTGATGCCGTTCCTCTTTGATCGCCCCATCGATGATGCAGGGACAATTGGCGTGTCGGAGTTCGACAAGCCAGACCCGACTTTCCTTGAGACGCTTTTCGCCGCCTATCGCAACGGCAACATGGTAGGTTCTACCTTCACGCGGGTTCGCAACAACATGGCGGCCGGCGACGTCGTTACTCCCGACCCCGACTACAATGTCTATCAAGACCCCGAAATGAAGCCGTATCTCGACGAGGATCCGACCATCGGCGAAGACATTTTCAACAGGGCTGCCGCCAGCGCAAGGCGAGCGCAGATCGACCAGGAGAAGAGGGACCAACAGACGCTTGCTGCCAGCGGCTGGACCGGTAAGGGCCTGTCAATGTTGGCAGGCTTCACCGATCTGCCCACCCTGCTGCCTGGCGGGTCACTGGTGCGTTCTGGTCGCGTAGGCTACTCGGTGTTGCGGTCGGCGGCGGCTAAAGGTGTGGCGGATGGGGTAGGCACAGCGTTGCAAGAAGCCGTGTTGCACGCCACGCAGGAGACACGCACAGGGCGTGAAAGCGCGGTTAACATTGGCGGCTCCGTGATCCTGGGCGGCCTTCTCGGTGCCGGTGCCTCTCGGCTCTTATCTCATGGCGAATGGTCGCGCGTTTCGAAACAGCTTGAAGCTGATCTCGCCGATGACGTCCCGAACCCGGCCGCTGTCTCCGAAACCATCGTCAAGCGCATGCAGTCGGCTGGTGCCGCGGCTACCGATGATCTGGACTTATCCGACCTCGGAATCGGCGGATCGCGGACAGCCGAAGTTGTCGCAAGGGCCACGGCTGCGGCGCGCATCAATCCCGGTATCCAGACGATGCTGTCGCTTTCGGCAAAGGTCCGCGAAATCTATCGCAGGCTGGTCGACAACCCGATCGACACGACCATGAACATGGAAGGTCGCAGCTTGGGCGCTGACGTAGAAAACTCTGTGAAGCTCTATGAGCGCGGGGCCGTGGCTGACTGGAGGGTGGGTGCGAAGAAACTCTATCGTGATGCCCGAAAGACTGGATATTTGGGAACTTGGGGAGAGTTCTTAGAGGCCGCGGCGAAAGCCGGCCGGCGCAACGATATCGACCCAAACGGCAATGAGTTTGTAACCCGTATCGCGCAGGAGGCGCGCGCCAAGGTCGTCGACCCGCTTCTTGCTCGCGCGAAGGAGCTCGAGCTCTTGCCGCGGGACGTCAAAACGACGACCGCAGCCAGCTACGTCACACGCCTGTGGAACCGCCCGCGCCTGATCGGCGAGGAAACGCGGTTCCGGGAGATTTCCCGGAGATACTTCAACCGGATGATGGATCAGGCTGTGGTCCGGCAAGAGGAAATCCCTGAGTTCCTCAGCACAAGCGACCGCGCCGACTATGTCGAGGAAATCGTCTCGGCTGTCTTCAACAACCTGACGGGCCGAGGCGTAACTGATGTTCCCGAATGGCTGGTGCCGGTGAAACGCGGACCGCTCAAAGAAAGGGTGTTCAACATCGCCGACGAGGAAGTTGAGGACTTCCTCGAAAACGATATGGAACGGATACTTCGCCGCTATGCCCGAACGATGGCGGCGGAAGTCGAGCTTACCCAGAAGTTCGGCCGTGCTGACATGAAAGAGCAATTCGACGAAATCATCCGCGAATACGATGGGTTGCGCAAAGCAGCCACGACACCAGAAGAACGCCAAAAGCTGGTGGACGCTGAAAAGCGCGACATGACCAATATTCAGGCGTTCCGCGACATGATCCGCGGCACGTATCGCGCGGCTGAAGAGGGGAGCGCCTGGAGTGCGATCACGCGCGCGGCGCTGACCTGGAACCGTGTGCGCCTCATGGAGGGCGTAGCGATGCCCAGCCTTGTCGATGCTGCCAACGTCGTCGGCAAATTTGGAATGCAAGCGTTCATGTCCGATGCGCTGCCGGCACTCGTCAGCGGCACCAAGGCGGCTCGCATCGCTCGACAGGACGCCCGTGAACTGGGCTTGGTGACTGAGCGGGTGCTTCAGGCGCGCCTGGCATCGCTGGCCGACCTTCAAGACCCGTATCGTTATGGATCCAGGTACGAGAAATTCCTGTCGAACGCCTCAAATCTGTTTTCCAAGGCGACGGCGCTTTCTCTGTGGAACGACACCATGCGCACCGTCGTTTCGGTGATGTCGCAGAACCGCCTGTTGCAGAACATCGAGAAGGCTACGACCGGGGGGGCGCTCGACTTCAACCGCATTGACAAGGCTGGAGCCGCCTACATGGCAATGCTCGGCATTGACGAGCATATGGCCCAGCGCATCGGCGACCAGTTCCGCCGGCACGGCCTCCAGGAAGAGGGCATCTACGGCGCCAATGCTTCGCGCTGGGATGATGAGGTCGCGAGGCGCGTATGGGCTGCCGCCCTGAACAAGGATGCCGACCGAACCATCATCATCAAGGGCGTTGCAGACAATCCGCTCTGGATGAAGTCGAACCTCGGGAAGCTGGTTTTTCAGTTCAAGTCGTTCGCCTTGGCATCGCACCAGCGCATTCTGATCGCCGGGCTTCAGGAGCGCCCGCACCGCCTGGCCGAAGCGATGGTCTTTGCGACCGGCATCGGGATGATGATCAGCTATCTGAAGCATGCCGAGCGTGGCGACTTCGACGAGGCTGACCGGCTGATGAGCAATCCAGGGCTCTGGATAGCGAACGGACTCGACCGCTCCGGCATTCTCGCGATCCCCTTTGAGATCAGCACTGTCGAAAAGCTTGGTGGTAAGGGGGGCGTCTCGGCCGCGCAGGCTATCGCCGGCGACAAAGACCGCGGCGGAAGCTCGTCGCGGTATGCCAGTCGAGGGCTGCGGAGGGCTGTCGGCGGCCCGTCAGTCGGCCTGTTTGAGGATCTGCATACGCTTGCACTGCAGGCATCTGGGGGTGACTTCAACAAGGCCGGAACGAATGCCCTGTTGCAGCAAATTCCTGGCGATACCCTGCCAGAAGTCCGTTCAGCGATCCACTTTGGGATTAAGCCGGCGTTGGTCGATGCCGTCGAAAACTGACGCTCAATCTACGGAAAGGGCGCTGTATGAGTGAACCTTGCTGGCGGCAGTTTTGGCTATCCTATTGAGTGTGTCAAAGTCTGGGTTCCGCGTTGGTTTCGCCGTACCAATGATGGTCTCGAAGTAGGCGCTCTTACGGCGCTCTAACTCGATTTCCATCTGCTCAAACTGGCTATCTGATATCTCCCCCCGGACCGATTTCACGAACAGGCCGGCCTTCTCCGCATAGAACCTTGCCAATTCGTCCGTCGACAACTCGCCAGCGAGCGTTTCCAAGCCAGCGTAGTGGCGGGCTATGACTTTCCTCGCCCACATAAACCCGTCCTTGGCGTTCTCTGGGTCGTTGAACATTCTCTTTGCTTTCTCGGTCAGCAGGTTTTCTGCGGTCTTGACCACAAACAGTCGCTCAACCTCAGGTGCTGTTTTCAGGTTCTGGGCATCATCCGGCAAGAACTGCGCTTGAGCGGAGCAGATCAAGAGCAGCAGTCCGGCTACGGCTGCAGTCATCAGGCTCAATGCCCTAGCGTTCGTACACATTGAAAGCCCACCCCCGCACCTGAACAGCTCGCGCAGGCGAGCCGTTTCCCGCTAAGGATAAATCATGGCTACAGAATTCGACAACTCTCTGCATCGGGGTCTTTTTCTCGCCGGCACGACGCTCACCAGCGAAACCGGCAAACATGTCCGGGTGTCCGAGCTGGTGCTGTCGGCGCTCAGGGCGACCGGCGTCTTCAGCAACATGGGCGACGGTATCGTCGCGCAGAATCAACCATGATCCGAACCTGTCGCTGGACGAAAAGGTCAGTAGATGAAGGGGCTGGCCGCGGAAGCCGGCGCACTGCGCAATGCCATGGATGTAGCCACCGACCTGGTCTCGCGGCCGGTCAATGCCACAGCGGCGAAGATCAGCAACGATTTCCGCGCTTGGCAGTCGATGGTGAAGTTTGGCGGCGTGGTGGCTGCTGCGGCGCGCCGAAGCAGCCAGCGCCGAATTTGACCAGACGATTGCAAGCGTTTTGGCCGGCGATGATGCAGCCTTGCTACCGGACGGCATCGGGTTGGAAATGCCCAAGGGATAGTCTTGCCGTAGTGCCCGACGGCAAGATGATCGCAATCAATGCCAGAAACGGCTTGCTGTCAGGCGTCATTGCCGAGGGCGATTTTCGGAAAAGGCGCGCAATACCCATCACAATGGATAGCCAGATCGCTGCTGCCAGTACCGAATAGAATGATCGAGTGATGTGGTCCTCGATCTGGTCCCCAGGGAAGGAAAATGCACCAGTAGCAAACGCAACGAAAAAAACGAGGCAGATGAGGGCCGGAAACTTAACGCCAAAGCCTTTTCCTTTGAAGTAAAAGTGAACTGCAATCGCGCCACCCCATAGAAGTGGATCGATCATCGTCCCGAGCAACCTGCCGGTAAACGCCGCCAATTCTAACATTGTGTTGCCCCCTCTGACATGGTGACGGATACAAACCCAGTTTCCCCAATCACGCAAGAGTCCAGGGCGACCGGGACGTGGAAGCCATGGCAGGGCGATGTATTTCATTCGGGGCGTAGGTGAAGCAAATGGATGCAGTCGCAGTCGGGCGAGCCGCGACGGGTTCCTCATCCCGGCGCCAACGCACTATCTTCAATCATGTCTCGCGTATAACGTGTATTGAGCCCGAAATAACCCTCGCTTTCAAGGTTTGCCCTAGTCACAGACCAAAGAGTTCAAACTTCCATCCAAAACGGTATGGCAACGGCCGCTGTCTATGGCTTTCATGCGCCAGCTGATGCCGGGGATGTCGTCGGTGAGCATGGCCAGGCCAAGGCACAGCACAGCAAACGTCACGATGCCGATCATCCAGCCCAGCCAATCCTTGCTGGACGCCCTTGCCATTTTGATGCCGATCCAGGCACCGGCTGCCATTGCGGCAATCGGGCAGCCAGAGTGCAGCAGATAGGCAACAAAGGTCTCGGCGACCCCAACCACGAAATCGCGCTCGCCCCATGCGGCGCGAACGGAGTCGAGCAGCACCATGTTGGCGATGCCGGATGTCCACCTCGCCCAGGCCGGCCATTCCGACCATCGGTCAAACAAGCGAACAAGCATTGGCGCCCCTAAGGTCGCTGCGGTCCGAGGCCGCATGCGCGACCGGTTTTATGCTGATTTCACCCAGGACGATCAAGATTAGCGCAGATCATCTTGACGTGCCGTGTCTCTACATCTGCGTCGGCGGTGCCTGTCGTCATTAAGTCAGAACAGTTCGCCGCCGGTTCCGTAACCATTGATGAAACGGTCCAGCAGGCCCACGGAAACCATGATGGCGGTAAACGCTCCGGCGAATATCCAGAGTATGGCCGTCGGATTCTTGCGCAGAAAACGGATGTTCTCCTCTCTGTTTTCTGCACGAAAGAATGACCGGTACAGGATGAAAAGCGTGATCGCCACGGCGCCGATGGCGGCGTGGATCCATGAGAACCAGACAAGGAATGTGTCGAGCATCGGCGCAGAATCCTGGGTCACGGCAGATGGAAGGAGAAATCGTGGCGCCGTTCAACGTTCCGCCAACTGATCCCGTCCTGCATGGAAGAGGGCGTTTCGGATCTCCGCAGCGCGGGGCGTGATCTTCCGGCCCCCGGTTGTGATCGGGCCCATCCGGCAGACCATGGCAGCCGGCTCAACAGCGCAACCTCTCGAGGGCCGGCCCGTGTCGGGTTTCCCGGCTTGTTGCGCTGGTTGGCAATAGTTGCTCCTGAACAAACGTCGATCGACGTCGAGCCGCGCCTGTGCACCGTTGATGCCAAGCGCAAAGAACATCGGCATTTCCTTTGACATCACCACCCTGAACAGCTCGCCTCGGCGAGCCGCTTTGCTTTGAGGATAAGACATGGCGACAGAATTCGACAACGCGCTGCATTGGGGTCTTTTCCTCACCGGCACCACGCTCACCGGCGAAACCGGCAAATATGTCCGGGTGTCCGAGCTGGTGCTGTCGGCGCTCAGGGCGACCGGCGTCTTCAGCAACATGGTCGACGGCATCGTTGCGCCTGACATCGACAGGCTGTGGCTCGACAAGAATTTCGATCCTGCGATCCTGAAGGAATGGGACGCAACCGGCGCCTCATGGGTGCCGATGACCTATGGCCGGCTGTTTGGCCGTGCTGCCGTGGACAAGCTTGCGGTGACGGGCGGGACGGGCAACGCGGTCGTCGTTTCCCAGCCCGCGGGTTTCCAGGCGGCCAGGCTCTATCTGATGACGCCTTTGGCCGACAACAGCGGTGCTGCGACGATCAACGTGTCTGGCGTCGGGACTTATCCGGTCAAGTACGGCGATGGCTCGGACCTCGGGGCTGTCGAGTTCAAGGCGGGACGGCAGGCGGTGCTGTTCTTTACCGGCACTCGGTTTGAGGTGCTTTTCCCCCTGGCCCTGATGTCCGCCGCTGTTGTCGCCGCGCAGGCATCAGCCGACGCTGCAGCAGCCAGCGCTTTGCTGAGCCAGAAGTATGCGGCGAACCCTGAGGACGTCGAGGTCGGGCCCGGGCTGTACTCATCGCGGCACTATCTCGCGAAGGTGATCGCCTACTGGAGCCTCATCACCAACACGCTTGGCGGCTGGATACATGGTGCTACCGACAAGCCGACACCGACCGGAGCAGACGAAATCGGCATTGCCGACAGCGCGGGCGGCCTGTGGGGGCTCAAGAAGCTCTCTTTGGCAAATCTAGCCGGGTGGCTGAGTTCGCTGACGCAGACGCTGACGAATAAGACGCTTGATGCGGCAAGGCTCATCGGCACCATCACTCATGACAAGACCGATCCCGTTCCGGTGTTCGGACCCATACTCGACGTGTTCTGGGACAGGATCGGTGCGGCAACGAACGTCGTCTATCAGGTTGCGATCTCGACCCGTAGCAGCACCAACGTCAAACGCCTGGTTGCTGCGTGGGGTGCGGCAGTTAGCAGTGTCACCAACGGTGCTGAAAACGTTACTTTCTATTGGCAAACGATCACCGGGGGTACTCTTGCCACCCGAATGCAGCTTGGCGCGGGCCTGTTCACAGCAAATGCCACGGGAGGTGACAAGGGTTCGGACACTATCAATGCCAAGGGCTTTTACGTCGATGGCGTTTTGATCCCGTTTCAGAAAGAGTTTGTCAGTGGTCTGCAAACGGTTACAGCAGCAGGTCGCCTTACCATCGCCCACGGATTGGGCTTCACTCCGAAACTCATTATCGCAGAGCTTGTTCTAACGGCAGCGGTGGGGGGATATGCTAACGGCGACGTGATAGAGTACACGGGCGCTCCGGTAGCGTTCGCTTCGTTCGGATATGGTCAAACCATCAGAAAAACGACGGTCAACATCGAGGTGCAGTACGGCGACTACACGTCAGGAATATATTGGCTCCATGTCAGAAACACCGGTGCTCCTGGCGGAATTCCGAACAATCAAGTTCAGATCAGATTCAAGGCATACGGATGATGGAGCAGACAGCGAAATTCTATGTCGACATTCGTGGCAGCTACATCGGTTCTTTTGACGGAGGTTGGCTTCGGTCTCTGGTTCCCGACGAGAATGGCAACGAAGCACCGCCGGTTTGGATATCTCCAGAGATTCCGGTCGGTGCGATTGAGGTTCCGATACCACCTGAGCATGGGGGGCAGACCTGGGACCATGGAACCATGACATGGAGTGTCCCCCCAGTTCCCGTCACCACCCTGTATGCCGTGGATCTCTGGTCGCGACTGACGAACGCCGAAGCCGAACAGGTCGAAGGAGCCATGGCGACGCAGCCGGTACGCGTCCAAAGCATCTTTAAGGCGGCGACGTCATATCGCAGCGATCATGAACTCTGGCCGCTTCTCCAGGTGATCGCGGTTGACCTGTTCGGCCAAGCAAGAGCCGCCGAAATCCTAGCTTCTTCCTAGCCGGCGCATAAACCATCGCTGCCTAAGTCTCAGAGGCAATTGCGCCCCCACCGCAATCTGAGGCGGTCTCTGAGCAGTTCTACGCGTGTTCGGAAGGTCGCTTTCGCCAAAGCGGTACCATCGGCTTGTCGAGCGGCGGTTTTGTCGGCATGGCCGCAGTCATTGCAAATTCAAGATCGTAACCATTGTCGGTCACAACACACTAACCGGTCGCACTATCGTAAGCTGGAGGACTTCAAAATTGAAAAAGCTCGGCAACCTGTTGGCGCTCTTCCTCGCTGCAATGCTCGGCGCCCTTGCCGCGCCTGTCATCCCGACCATCGCCAATGTCTTCACGGGCTTCGAAATCACAGACCGAGGCATCCTGACCTATGGTGTGCCATTCGTCCGATCTGGGGCGGAGTATGGTAACAACCAGCCGACAGCGTTTGATATCGGGCCGCGCGGTACCCCGGCTGACAATGGTGGCAGCGGCAAGGCGTGGATCGACGTCTGCAACGCGGACTTGATTGCCAACCAGAATGCTCCGGTGACCTGTGTCTACTCGGGTGCCTGGGGCGGCCAGATGCAGCTAGGCACGCGGAGCTTTAACGGCGCGGCCGAGATGCCGCTAAAGCTGCGGATTGGCGTCGGTGAGTTGAACGCGAATGGCCTAGTTATTTACGGCACTGTCACGGCGAACGCCTTCGCGGGCGCTCAGCCTCCGGACGAGGGCGTTGAGAATTTCGCTGGTGGCGGCCAGTTCCGGGCGATCCCGCCCACTCCATTCGGTGCAGGCGATTTCTCCTATGCCTCCTGGGTGAATACTGCCCAAACCAGCTGGGCCGACATCCTCACCCAGGCCAACAGCTATTCGGACTCGAACTGGCATGGCCTGCTGCTCAACGTCAGCGGCCCCGGGCAGATGCAGTGGTATGAGAACACGACCGCGAAAGTCTCGACGTCAACGACCGGGTTCAATGATGGTCAGTGGCACCACGTCGCCATCACGCGCCGCTGGCAACCTCCGCCTGTTCCTTGACGGCCAGCAGAAGGGAGCCACTGTCGCGTCAACATTCTCGTATGGGAACGCCTCAACCGGCCTTCTTCTCGGTGCTCCGAGCTATGCCGGGGGTGGCTCGTTTGTCGGCAAGGTAGACAATTTCACCATTGCCAATACAGCGATGTGGGCCGCTAATTTCACACCACCGGCGAGGTCAAGCTAGCGGAAGGGAACGATCCGCTGGACGGCTTGGCGAGCCCATGTCTTAGCGATCCGGAAGGGATCTCTGGATTTTTCACCCACTGGTAGGAATGGGTCGTGAATGTGCCTGTCATCGCCGATGTGATGGCAAAATCCGGGGACGAGGTAGGCTGTCGTCAGTCCCTTCGCCCTATATCGCAGGTCGATGGAGTGTTCGTCATTAAGGGAGTTGAAGCCGCCAATCGACTGCCAAGTGGCTCGACGTGTCAGTGACGGGTTGAAGGTGAAGGATGCCCACGCCTCGAGATCGTCGATCTTGAGTTGCATCGCCGTTGTACCGCCGACATCGATAACTGTTGGCTCTCCAAGATGTTCGTAAGGGCTGTTACTGAAGTGGCGATATAGGCAGGCCGAACTCCTGACCGAAACGACGCTGACATTTTCCAACGCGTGTAGTGCGTCGAAGCATCGATTGAGAAAGGGAACCCTGTCGAATTCCCAATCATCCTCGCAGTGAAAGATGTACTGGGTCTCTACGAGGGAATACATTTCGTCGACGGTTGCTAGTTGACCTTTTCTCCATTTGTGATGGATTATCGTGGCATCCGGACAAAGTCGCTTTGCTATAGCCGTCGATGCCTCATCACCAAAATCATTCGCAATGATTATCTTCGCGAAGCTATTTGCCGCAAGCAGGGAGCGCAATGTCTTTTCCAGCAGATCGGGTCGGCCGCCGGCAGTTAGGCATAGCGTGATGTTGTTGTCATACTTCATGCTTTGCGTGAAGCCACTAGCGGTTAAGACTCGTCTTTGATTTGGTGCGGAAGTGGAGTGCTGTCCCGCCTGCCGCTTAGGAAGCCGGCGGTGAAGCCGGCTGCAAAGATCAGTAAGCCTATGCCTGTGTAGAGCAGGGCGGTCATATCAGGCGACACCACTTGGACGGCTCTTCATGCCGAACATCTTGCGGACGCGGTTTCGAAGCTTCTTCGCTTCAAGATCGCTAATCTTGCTGGTCTTGTGACCGAACAGTTCGGGGTGAACCAGATCGACGGCAGCCGCCGGGACGGGTGAAAGTCCAAGACGCTCCCCAATCTCTTCCTTGGCGATGAAAAGCAGGTTTTGCTTGTACCAAAAGGGAACCACGGGGTTGCCCCAAATCTTCGGGCGGATGGCATCGTAAATCTTAAAGCCATGGGCTTCGAACCGTGCAGCCCATGAGCTGGGCCACCGTTCGTTGATGTGCGACTGGCCGTCCTGACCTGGGATTGCAGCCGAAAAAAGAATGGCTGGCGCCTGGCGTGTCAGCCAAGCAACTGCCCGTTCGCCGGCAGAATCGGAGATATGTTCGAGCACCTCAGTTGAGATTGCGAGGTCAAACGTTGCGTCAAGATCCGGAAGTTGGCCTTCCAAATCTGCGCGAACAAACTCGTTAATTTCGATCAAAAGTTGATCAGCGGGAACCCATGGCCCATCTATGCCGACGACCTTCGTGGCCCCGAACTTCTTTGCGGAGGCAAGCCATGTGCCTACGGCAGTGCCCAGGTCGACTACTGATTTCGGCTGGAGGGCTGGAAAGATAGTGCTCAGGATCGCATCAGCGACCGGCGTCTCTTGCGAGCGTAGTTCAAAGAACTTTGTATCGTATTGCGCCAAGATGGTCCCCAAAGAAATCGGCGATTGCCTACGCTTAAGGCGTCAAACATTCAATGGGGGATTTGGCGATTTGTGCATGATATTTTCTTATGCCAGGTGGCGAAAAACTTTGGATGCAAAAAATTACGCTGCGTCAGGGGCGTATTTCTCTTTCTGCGGTTGTTTGAGAAAGTCATCATAGCGATGACGCACCTACGCAGGGCGCTCCGCGCTCCGGTCCTTACAGGACGGGACGCCGCAGTTTAGTCGAACCGCACAATCGTTCGCTCGATGCCAGCCAATTTCCACCTGATTTGCCGAAAGGGCCGCAACAATTCATCCGCGAACTTCCGATGAATCGGGCGCTTGGGCTTGGGCTTTGACGCCCCGTCTCCATGCCCGAGAAGACTTGTGAACGCCCCATCGTCTCCGATGTCGTCAAAGATGCTGCGTTGCAACACCGGCGCAGGCGAAATCTGGTAGACGACGCCTTCCGACAGATACGGCTCGGTAAACATATAGTGGTCAACCGGAGCTTGAAATGTTGCGGTCAAGGATAGCAAACGCTCTGCCTGATCCCGGCGAATGATGTATCCGGCGGTACCGAGGTGATTGGAGACAAGGCGCTTCAAAACGCGGGATTTCGCAGCGATCGGACGGCCAGCAAGGCGGATCTTGAAAAGAACTGTCTCCAGTTTGACAATTCCCGCCTTTGGCGGGATCCATCCGCGGTCTTTCAGCAACGGCGAAATGCCGCGGCTCAACCTGGCATCGTCCTCAAAAACCGCAGCGAACTTGTCCTGTGATGCCACCAACCGGCGCCAAGCCTCTCGATGGCTTAGTAGGCACCCGATTTCACCCAGGCCCAGAGGGCTGCCCGAGTACTCGCTACGAGCAAGCGTCGCCCCGTCCACCGCAGGGATCCTGACAAAGTCAACGCCAATCGTTTCAAACTGCCCTCGCATGAAATCGAGCCGAGCAGGGGACCGGTCAAGGTTAATGAGAAATGTCTTCACAGTGCTCACACAAGTATGACGGGTAAGCAAGTCATTCCCATATACAGGCGCGCGAAGCTGGGCTCAAGGACACATCCAATCCGGACGTCGCGAGGCGGGTTCTAGCCCCTGACGATGACGAAACCGAACCTTCGCAACTGTCTCTGAATTTGCCGCCCATGGCTTGCGCCCTGCCGGAATGACGGCGGCTGACATTCCCACAACATAAGGAAATCCCACGGACCGTAGCGAGTTTAACACGGCCTTGTGCGCGCTCGTCTGGCGTGTTTGGATCTGTCGCAAGACGGCACGTGGCTGATAATCGTAGCGATCATGATCTTTGGCCACCATTGGAGATGGTCGCTGTGCACCTGTTCGATCAGGTACGAGCTACCAAGATACTGGCCCTCTCTCAGGCCTGATCATTCCGCCGCCATCGGCGGTGTGCGCCAACCCGGCAGATGCCGATCAAGAAGCGCCTCGGGCCGACCCATAAGAACGTCCCTGTTGGCCCTTAGCTGTTCGTGGCTCCAGTCCCACCAGCGAACTTCCAGAAGCCCACGCACGACCTCGGCAGGAAACCTGAGCTTGATGAGTGTTGCCGGGACGCCACCAACGACAGCGTACGGAGCAACATCCTTGGTTACGACGCTCCCCGCGCTGATGACAGCGCCGTCCCCAATACGGACGTTGGGCATGATCATGGATCGCTGACCAATCCAGACGTCGTTACCTAAGATTATCGGTCCCTTGAAGATAATGCCTTCAGATTTGCTCGCGCCGAAGAAGTGCGGCGGGGCAGTCGTGGTCCTGCCGATACTATGATCGGTGTGGGCAAAGAAGGCGACGTCCGGGCCGATGGAGCAAAACGAACCGATGGTTAGTGGTTCGTCCTCGGCCCGATAATGGTTCATGCGTTCAAGGTGGGCGCCATAGCTGTATCGGCCGATCTCTATGCCAAGAAGCGGCGCCTGATCACGGCGTTTCTTCTCGGGCCAATAGTCACGAAGTCTGGGCTCTCGCAGTCCAATCCGGGTTCGGAATTCTCTAAGAAAACCTATCGTTGCCTCCTAGTCCGGCTTGGTGGCTTCCACTTCGGAAGCTCCCCCTTCTTCACCGATACCACGTTCTGGGTCGGAAATTGAACCGGCGTATCGACGCCTGTCACAGGTGGATGACAACTGTGCGTTCATCCAGCGCATGTGCCACTTCGGCATGTATGACGACAGTCTCGGCGTTCTCGATTTCGGCCATGCCCAGGATCCGTGAGCGGTCAAGATCGCCAAGGCGATGACTGGACCCCGTAGTCGGGTGGTTTTCCCGTATCCGGTCATCCGCAGGCCGCCAGAAGGCCGACAACGCGCCATTTTCCGCCATTTTTCAAACAACATGAGGAACCCCATGGACCGTAGCAAGTTCTACGCGGCCTTGCGCGCGCGTTCGTCCGGCGTGTTCGCAACGTCGCTTTCGCAAGGCCAGGTGGCCGGCCTCGAAGCGCTGCTGAGCGAGATACAGGCAGCCGGCCTGCCGCTTCGACAGGCAGCCTATGTGCTGGCCACACCTTATCATGAAGTCGGCTCGAGCATGGCGCCGAAGACCGAGAACCTGGTCTATTCGTCGGCCGAGCGCATCCGGGCCGTCTGGCCGAAGCGCTTTCCCGGGCTTGGCGATGCGCTGCCCTATGTCCGCAACCCGCAGGTGCTTGCCAACAAGGTCTATGGCGGGCGCATGGGCAACAGCGGTCCGAACGATGGCTGGCTCTTCAGAGGCCGCGGTTTTCCGCAGATGACCGGCCGCGAGAATTATGCGCAATTCGGCGAACTGCTCGGGCTCGATCTCTTGGGCAATCCCGACCTTGCCGGCGAGATCGACGTGTCGGCCCGCATTCTCGTCGCCGGAATGCAGCGCGGCCTGTTCACGGGCAAGAAGCTGGCCGACTTCATCTGTGGCGACAAGGCCGACTATCGCGGCGCCAGGGCGATCATCAATCCCGATGTCGAGGCCAATGGCGACAAGGTCGCCGGTTACGCCAGCGCCTTCGAAGCAGCTCTGCGCGCCGGCTTCTATCTCGGCCTCGCACACCGGCCGCGTCCGACGATCCCGGCGGAGAACGACGAAATGCCGGGCGATGTCCCCGGGCCGATGGTCGTTCTGCGGCCTGCCAAAACAGCGCCGGAGCCGCCCGCCGCCGGGGGCGTCCGCTTCTTCTTCCAGCTCATCGCCAGGGCGCTGGCCGCGCTCTTCCTGCGAAAGGGTCACTGATCATGTGGAGCCGCATCAAACACTTCTTCAAGGACAGCGAAACCATCTTCTGGGCCCGTCTTCAGGCCGCTGTTGGCGCGGTTGCCGTGGCGGTCACATATGTTGATCCGTCGGTGCTTCAGCCCGTCATCCCGGCCGACTGGTTCCCCTGGGTGCTGGTGGCCAATGGCGTCATGACCGAGTATCTGCGCCGGCGCCGGGAGCCGAGCCGATGACCATCCTCGGCTTCATCCTCTCCAATCCCGTCCTCATCGCGATCATGGGCGGCCTGCTGGCTGCCCTGGTGGCCTTCCTGAAGGGCAACAGCCGTGGCGCTCGCCTGGAGCGCGACAGGCAGGCCAGGGCCGAACAGAAGGCGAGGGACGTTGCCGATCAGGTCGACAACGACATCGGCGCGCTGCCGCCGAACAGAGCGCGTGAGGAGCTGAAGAGATGGTGAAGCGGATGATCGGCTGGATTGTCTGGCTGTTGATGCTGATCGCGTTCGTCTCGGGAATGGCGGCATGCACCAGGGCCACGGGCTCATTCTGCGACATCGCCAAGCCGATCCGTCTGGCCGATGTGGCGCAGGACGCATTGTCGGACCAGGAGGTCGCCGACGTGCTGGCCCACAATCGAAAGGGGGCCGCGCTGTGCGGATGGCGTCCGTGACCGCCAGCAACATCGAAATCGAAATTGGCAAGCTCATTGGCGCAGTTGCCGCACTGAGCGACAGCCACAAGGATGCCTCCGAAAGCCGCCGCAGGATGCACGAGGAACTGCAGGCCCTGACCTTGGAAATCCACACTCTGCGGACAGAGGTGAAGGGCCTCAATGAACGGTTGGATGCCATCGAGCCGGGCGTGAAGGACTATCTTGGCATGCAGCAGCAAGTGGCAGGCGCGGGCAAGCTCGGCAGGGCGCTGTGGTGGCTTGGCGGCGTGCTCCTGGCTGCAGCGTCGTCAGCTGCAGCGATGTGGTGCCAGATGACTGGCCGGCCGCCGCCGTAGTCGCGGCCACCATGACCGGCTGTTCCCCGCCCCCCGCCGCCGCAAAGTGGCGGGGCTTTTTTCATTCTTGCCTCGGGCTCCGTGCCCGGCGAGTGTGGAGGAAAAGCCGATTTAACATGGTGCAACGTTCGACCCCGTGACCTTAGGGCGCCTCGTCGAAAGAAGGATGAACAGTCCCACGCTACTTCAATCTGGAGAACCGAAATGCCGAGTGAAGCCAACGGATTGGATCGACGCGATTTCATGATCCTTGCCACCGCCAGCGCAACCGCCCTGATATCGACCGTTGCTGCGGCATCCGCGCAGGATACAGCGACTGCAACGCAGGCGCAGGC